>CAZRAY010000010.1:0-44322 GCA_964598235.1 uncultured Piscirickettsiaceae bacterium | reverse complement strand
GGTAATACATGAGTACGAATAATAGTACAGCCATCATCATCACATGGCAACACCTACTACATAAAGCGCAATGCCTAGCCGCTAGGCTTCCTTGTCAGGGCATATCGTCTGATAAGCTGGCATTGTTACCGTATGATGATTTAATCGGTATTTATCACTATTTACAGCGCATTGATAACCTGCAAAAACAGGTTGTAACTTAACATAATATGCCAAGCGGTTTTGACATAGCGGAATTGACATATAAAAACACAGGTGAAGCCTTATCGTTAAAGGCTTCACCATTTTCCGAAACGGCAAAAAAAGAGCGGTTATTTCTATTATCTGATTATTCCCTTCCTGATTATATGACCCTAATAGAGGGAAAACAGTCGCGGGTGTCAAAGAAATTAAAACGCACTGTGAACAGAAAGGCAAAGACCTGCAATGACACGTTTACGCATAACGGCAAAAGCTATCGCGTAAATGCGGCTAAATCAGGTTTATATATTCCAATGCTTGAACGCATGATCGAACAGTTTGAAATAGCCGCTGATAAATGGGGGCGGGTGTTTGTATTGCGGTTTGATTTACATATTCATATCAACACCAAAAATAATAAAGTCATTACTGATTTTAATAAACGACTATTCCAAAAGCTAAAGCGTGAGTATGGTTTTAATGAAATTGGCTATTGTTGGGCAAGGGAGCGGGAAAAAGAAAAGGCACAGCACTATCATTTTGTACTGTTTCTTGATGGCGATTTAATACGGCACTCAAAGCGTATTAAGAAAATGATTAAAGCATCATGGGAAAGACCAACAGGCGGTTATCATGTGCCAACCATTCCACGACCTTTTTACTTTGTTGATAATGATGAAGCAGTGCAAAATGCCATCTACCGCATATCCTACCTAGCCAAGACACGGGGTAAAGGGTATCGCCCGAAACAAACTAAAGACTACCAATGCTCACGGATGAAACGGAGCAGCAATATCAAGAAAGGGTAATTGATGAAAGCATGGCAGGTTAGTGTAACGTAATAATTTTTTGAGAACAAAAAGCACCTATTCGAACATATATGTACGAATTAAATGTTAATATTTTTTAACAACCAGTTAGGGTAATGATAGAAAGAGATATTTAGTTATGGCTCCCCATGATTTAGATGATGGACAAGAAGATAAACGTGCGGTGCGACCTCTAACGGAATTAGAGAAGCAATCATTGCGGCAAGAAATGAAGGAAGCGGCGCTGTACCTGCAAAAAGCACTGAAGGAAGAGACAGGGTTGGATCTCAAGATAAGCTAGGTGGCAAAAAGATACCTACAAAACTTTTACAAAGAGTCTCAAAATTAGATTATTACGACGAAGTAAGTAAATTGATGATTGTTAGTTCGGTAATGTAGAATATTTTGAAATTTCATCAAACACGTAAAATTGGGTTTAATATGGCAGCAGAAATAAAAAAAGTAAGGCTCGTAGTAGGAATAGTTTCAATTATTCTTTCTGGGTGTGCAGGCGCTCCCGTTGGATGGGGGGGGGACTCACGCGGTTGAGTATAAATCTGATTCTGAAATCATCATTAGTTATGATGCCTTGGTAGCGTCAGAAAAAAACGTACAAACGGTGGCAGAAACGCATTGTCAAACCTATGGAAAACATGCGAACCTTAAAGCAGTTCAATCAGATAAAGAATCACTTGGCTTAATAAAAACACTTTCATTTAGGTGCCAGGAGCTGGTTGCAAACGCACAGCCAAAGAAAAGTTGGGGAGCCCACCCAAACTCAATGGGTTATAACAAAGTCAAGAAGCTGACTTTTATTTCTAATCCTTCAGGAGCTGATATATTTTCACTTAAGTCCGATGGGCTTTCTATTGATAAGTATCTTTGTCAAACTCCTTGTATTGCAACAATAGATTCAGACAAATTTAACGGTCGACCTCAAGAAGATATATATGTTAAATCAGTTTGGTTAAGCGGCGCGTATAACAGGGTTCTTTTAACTGTAAAAAGAGGGGTTCATGAGAAGTTTGAATTTAATCGTCCAGACGTGGCGAATTACCAGAAAGACCTAAGTGTAGAGAGACAGCAAGAACTACACCAAACCTCAGGCTGGGAAGATCTGGCAAGCGCATTGTTAGTGGGAGCGATTATTGTTGGTACAGCATATGCTGATTCCCCGTCCTCTACTCCTTCTCTAGTCAATGGCTGGGAAAGAAAACATATAGAGCGTCGGGAGCAGGATGTAGAGGGGAGGACTTCTTTAGAAGTTAATGGGAAGCACTTTTCGTCGTGTTTTCGACGGGGATCAGAACTTGATTGTGAGGGAACGCGAATTGTTGATCTACATCCAAACAGGGGTGATGGTTGGCATCAAATTGAAATAGACGGAGAATCAATGTGGTGTCAGAAGAAAGGAGATGAGTTTGTTTGCTGAGTATGGAGTCAGAGGGGGGGGGTAAAAGGTATGAATTGCTTAAGTTATTAATTCAATTACGTGCGCGGGAACCAAGCATTAACGCCACTCACAACACCCAATATTTACCAATACAAAATGCTAAAAGATCCTAATGTTTTGATGCGGACAATAATACGACCCCTAGCAACATTAAGAAGGGGGGTAGGGGCGGGTATTCCCAAGGAATCTTAAACACGTGAACCGTTCAATGGTAGCCATTTTTATAATCGGGAAATTCAGAGGGGGGTATTAAATTCATAGACTAAGTTTCTTGAGCAATACGCGCGCGCGAGGAATAACGCTTTCAACTATTAAAAATAGTAAAGGTACTCCCAATGGATTTAACAATTACGGGTAATTCACACCGTGGTTTTTTTGTAGGTGTTGCCGCCTATAGGGGGTTCATCACTTTAGGGAGGGGGCGGGTAAATTCTCAAGGGCTGTCTAATCACGAGACCGTTAGAGGGGTTTTTATTTTACGCGGTCAAATGAGACGTTTTAGGTTGGTTATTTGAGTAGTCCGCGCGCGAGGAGCTACGGAACTATAAAGGCTATAGGAAGGTGTTTATATCTAAATATAGATGAACAGACATATAATTATTGACGATGGACTGTCTAGATGGGTAAGAGTTTATGAGAATTGGTAGTTATGGAAATTAAATAAAAGGAGAGACGGTGAAAAAACAATTTAAAAAAGGTGGGATCTGGGAATATTTTAAAAGTGAGATCATATTAGTTGCGGGGCTATTAATTATTATGTTGCTTTTAGGAACGCTGGAAGTTACAGAATATTGGGGGTTGATTTCAATTCTTGGAGTACTGTTAATGCTTACCGCTTACTACAGTCTTTCTTTTTTTAAAGAAGATGGGTCATGGGGTAGACTGTATTTCTATATTGCCATGCTTCCATTCCTAATTGGGTATTTCGCCATAATATACAAGGCCTTTGGTGTTGTTACTCCAGCCAGTGGGGGAGAAGCCGTGCAGTTAGGCTGGTTAGATGCTTTATATTTTAGTGTGGTGACATGGACAACATTAGGGTACGGTGATTTTAGACCCGATAATAACGTAACAAAAATATATGTGATGATTGAGGTAGTGCTTGGTTATGTCTACATGGGGCTTCTTTTAGGCAAGGTTCTACTCGTAAGCATGAAAAATAAAACAGACGGCTAAGCCCAAAAGGCTAACTTATAGGCGTATTGAGACCACATAAAAACAAACTGCCTTATTACAAGCTGCGAATATAAAACGATTAGGAATGGTTTAGCCAAAACGCAGCAAGGATCATTTGGGGGTAACTTTGGGGGTAACCCCAAAAAGTGAATTGGCTAAACCGTTGGTATATATGGCGCATATCATTCAATTGGATTGAGGCCGCACCTCCATTTCCTGTTTTAAAATTATCATTTATCGAATACTTTAGGTTTTTTATTTAGCAAATAAAAAAGCAAGCTTTCGCTTGCCTTTCTGTCATACCTACATTGAACTAAATCAACTTTGTTAACTGTGCTTATTTGCGCCAGTAATTATTCGCTGCTGCAATCGTTTGGAATTCAATGGCAATCACTTGAGCTGCTTCAATCAGCATCCCAGCATCTTCTGAATAGATTGGGCGGAGTTTATGTTTTACTTCACCATTTGATTGCATCGTACCGATACTTTTACGAGAAAGCTTAATAGCGAGTTGACGGCCTTCGAAAGGCGTTGCTGTGATGAGCGTAGGCATATAGTCTTTTGCTACGGCCATATCTTCTGCGATAGCTTGTGGTGCGGCGCTTAGGCTGAATAAAATCACACTGAGTGCGATAAGTTTTTTCATGGTATTTCTCCAGTTTTAAAATAAATTATATTGTTAGCAATTAAATTGTGCATAATATAGTTGCAGGTTAGAGTATAGAACTAGAAAAGATTGCGCGCAAGTTTTATTGGTACAATGAACGCTAAATATTAGTTATTGGAATAATAATGCAGGAATATGAGAGCCTTAAATTAGATAATCAGGTATGTTTTTCGATGTATTCGGCGATCAATGCGATTGTGCGCACTTATAAGCCTTATTTACAGGCTTTAGATCTGACGTATCCTCAATATATTATTATGATGGTGCTGTGGGAGGCGGATGGGGTGAGCTTGAGGCAGATCACGGAGATCGCACATTTAGATTCGGGCACGTTGACGCCTGTGCTAAAAAGATTGGAAGCAAAGGGATTATTGCTGCGACAACCATCACCAACTGATGAGCGGGCAAAAGTGATTACGTTGACAGAGAAAGGGCAAGCATTGAAAGAGAATGCGGCTTCTGTGCAAGGAAACATGTTGTGCCAAATGGGTTTGCCGATGACGGATATACATATACTCAAGGCTGAGTGCGACAAGATTGTAGATAATCTCGCGTAAATTTAACACCATTTTCACGAGGGAGGCGAGATGGCGCTATGCCTTGTTACGTTAAGCGGGTAAAATAGCGGCTTTTTACAACACAAAATAAAACCTCCATGGCTGAATTTCTCGCAGAATTAAATAAACGACGTACGTTTGCGATTATTTCGCATCCTGATGCGGGTAAGACGACGCTGACTGAGAAGTTATTATTGTTTGGTGGCGCGATCCAGCAGGCGGGCAGCGTTAAATCTCGTAAAACCGATCGCCATGCGACATCTGATTGGATGGAAATGGAGAAGGAGCGGGGAATTTCGGTTACGTCGTCTGTGATGCAGTTTCCTTACAAAGACCATACAGTTAATCTATTGGATACACCAGGGCATGCGGATTTCTCGGAAGATACCTACCGCACTTTGACGGCTGTGGATTCTGCGTTGATGGTGATCGATTCAGCGAAAGGGGTTGAGGAACGGACGATTAAGCTGATGGAAGTTTGTCGCTTACGGGATACGCCTATTCTGACCTTTATCAATAAACTGGATCGAGAAGGGCGAGACCCAATTGATTTATTAGATGAAGTGGAAAATATTCTGAATATTCAATGCGCACCCATTACGTGGCCGATTGGGATGGGCAAGGGCTTTAAAGGGATTTTCCATTTATATAATGATAGTGTGCATTTATTTGAGGCGCATAGTGATCAGGTGGGTGAAATCATTGAGGGTTTGGATAATCCGCGCTTAGATGAATTATTTGGCGATATGATTGATGAGTTTCGCGAAGAAATTGAGTTGGTGCGTGGTGCGAGTCATCAGTTTGAATTGGATGCCTTCCTTGCGGGGAAATTATCACCCGTATTCTTTGGCAGCGCGATGAATAACTTTGGGATCAGCGAGTTGATGGATTCCTATGTTGAATTCGCACCCATGCCACAATCGCGTGAAACAGCAACGCGCACGGTTGAGCCGACAGAAGAAAAATTCACTGGGTTTGTATTTAAGATCCAAGCCAATATGGATCCGAAGCATCGCGATCGAGTGGCTTTTTTGCGGGTGTGTTCTGGGGAATATAAAAAAGGGATGAAGTTGCGGCATGTACGCATTGCTAAGGATATCCAGATTGCGAATGCAGTGACCTTTATGGCGGCATCGCGTGAGCAGGCAGATAATGCGTGGCCGGGTGATATTTTGGGTTTTCATAATCATGGCACTATTCAAATCGGGGACACCTTTACGGAAGGCGAAGAAATCCAATTCACAGGGATCCCCTTCTTTGCCCCGGAATTGTTTAGACGGGTGCAACTAAAAGATCCTTTAAAGATGAAAGCGTTGTTAAAAGGCTTGCAACAATTGAGTGAAGAAGGCGCAACACAGTTATTCCGGCCGATGCGCAATAATGATTTAATTTTAGGTGCGATTGGTGTGTTGCAGTTTGAAGTAGTGGTGCATAGATTGAAGGGTGAATATAATGTGGAATGTGCATATGAACCGGTGCAAGTGTATACGGCACGTTGGGTGCATTGCGAGGATGAAAAAATGCTCGCAGAATTTAAGAAGAAGAATGAAGCCAATTTAGCGGTTGATGGGGCGGGGGATCTGACCTATATTGCACCAACGCGGGTGAACCTTGATTTAACCATTGAACGGTGGCCTGATGTAGATTTCCGGGCGACCCGAGAGATCTAATCATTCTAAATATGATATTTCTACTTGCCTTTTATACTGAGTTTAGAGCAGAATAGACCTACATGGTAGTTATGATTTGAGGTAAGACAATGAAAGTAAGTTCTATTACGAAGAACCAAGGTAAGCCAGTCATTGGTATTGCACCTGATAAGCCACTGAATGATGCAGTGGCGGAAATGGTTGAGCATAGGATTGGTGCGTTAGTTGTGATTGAAAATGGTGCCTTAATTGGTATTATTTCAGAGCGCGACTTACTCAGTGTGTTACACGAAAAATCCGAATTATGGTCACCTGTGTTTGTGCGGGATGTAATGACAGCTGATCCGATTGTATGTGATCCAGAAAACACATTGGAAGAAGTGATGAATATGATGGTGGATAATAATATTCGTCATTTACCGATGATGCATGATGGCGAATTAAAGGGCATGCTGACGATTACAGATATTGTTGAAGAACTCCTCAATAAAGCCAAATTTGAAAATAAACTATTGAAAAATTACATTCAAAATTGGCCAGATGGCGATCATTCTCTAGGGCCTGGGCCTAGTGCGTAAACGAAAGTAACTTTTAGATGATTGAGTAGTTGAGAAAACGGACTGAATTAAAGTTATTTCTTAGGATTTGAGGATGAGCCTGTTATTCTTCTGGCTCTATATCGGTGTGTTTCACAATAAGTTTGTTTTCTTCTGCAAAATTCATGAGGAAGGTAAATAGCATGCCGTCTTCCTCTTCCAAACAGGCATCAACCACGACACATTTCACACCCTCCATTGTCGCCAACCTAACATTAGGATGGAAGATGATCCGCCGCTTGCGATCATAAGTGGCCACTGCACCGCACAAACGCTCTGCCCAATCACTCGGGCGAAATTTCCCGCCAGATTCTGTTTTACCTTGAATAATTACTTTTGATGGCGTCGTCATGCGTTCCGTTTTTTGTTGATACTGGTTGAATTACACCTATTCTACGGTATATCTATGATAAAAAATATAATTTCTTAGTGATAAAGACCGTATAATTATGCGTTTAGATTTGACCTAACGAGACCACTGTGGCCGACTATAAACAAACTTTGAATTTACCGACAACGGCTTTCCCAATGAAAGCAGGATTGCCGAACCGTGAGCCTAAGATGTTGGCACGCTGGCAAGAAATTGATCTGTATCAAAAAATGCGCGATAACGGGGAAGGGAAACCCACTTTTATCCTGCATGATGGCCCGCCGTATGCGAATGGCGATATTCATATTGGTCATGCGGTCAATAAAATTCTGAAAGATATTATTCTGAAATCAAAAAGTTTGAGTGGTTTTGATACGCCCTATAATCCGGGGTGGGATTGTCATGGTCTACCGATTGAGCTGAATGTTGAGAAGAAAATTGGTAAGCCGGGCGCGAAAGTGACTGCTTCCGAATTCCGTGCGGCTTGTCGTGTGTATGCGCAAAAACAAGTGGATGGTCAGCGGGAAGATTTCAAACGATTGGGGATCACGGCAGATTGGGATAATCCTTATCTAACGATGGACTTTGCATTTGAAGCTGATATTGTGCGTACCTTGGCCGATATTATTGCGAAAGGGCATTTGCATAAAGGTGTGAAGCCTGTGCATTGGTGTATTGATTGTGGCTCTTCTTTGGCGGAAGCGGAAGTGGATTATGAGGATAAATCTTCGCCAGCAATTGATGTGAGATTTCAGGTGTTAGATCCCATTGCGTTTGCGGCAGCATGTGGAGGTGCGGCGGGAGAAGGGCCGATCAGTGTCCCTATCTGGACGACGACACCTTGGACATTACCTGCTAACCAAGCGGTGGCGTTGAATCCGAATGTATCTTATGTTTTAGTACAAGCTGGTATGGAGCGCTTGTTATTAGCGGAAGATTTATATCAAGTGGCATTAGAACGCTTTGAGAAGAAGGGCGTGGCGATTGCGCGTTGCCAAGGGTCTGAATTAGAAGGTTTGATGTTAAAACATCCTTTCCTTGATAAGCAGGTGCCGATTATTTTGGGCGATCATGTGACGACCGAAGCAGGTACGGGTGCGGTACATACGGCGCCAGGTCATGGTCAGGATGATTTCTCGGTGGGCTTGAAATATGATTTAGAAGTCTATAACCCTGTCGGTGGTAATGGGTGTTTCTTGCCTGACACACCGTTATTTACAGGCGAGCCTGTATTCAAGGCGAACCCTAAGATTGTGGCCTTGCTAGAAGAGAAGGGGGCTTTATTGCATCATGAAGCAATTCAACATAGTTATCCGCATTGCTGGCGACATAAAAGCCCGATTATTTTCCGTGCGACACCGCAATGGTTTGTGAGTATGACGCAGGAAGGTTTGCGTGATAAAGCCATGCAAGAGATTGATAATGTTCAATGGATGCCTGAATGGGGTAAAAAACGCATTGAAGGCATGGTTGAAGGCCGGCCGGACTGGTGTGTGTCTCGCCAACGGACATGGGGTGCGCCGATTCCCTTGTTTGTGCATCAGCAAACAGGTGATTTGCATCCGAACTCGATTGAATTGATGCAGCAGGTGGCAGATAAAATTGAGCAAGGCGGAATCGAAGCTTGGTTTGAGTTGGATGCGGCTGAATTATTAGGTGATGAGGCAGATCAATACGATAAAATTAACGACACCTTGGATGTGTGGTTTGATTCGGGCGTGAGCCATGCGTGTGTGTTAGATCGTCGGCCACATTTGCATCGACCTGCAGATTTATATTTGGAAGGCAGCGACCAACATCGCGGTTGGTTCCAATCTTCATTGCTAACATCAGTGGCAACAACAGGTAAAGCACCTTATAAATCGGTGTTAACCCACGGTTTTGTGGTGGATGCGAATGGCAAGAAGATGTCTAAATCAGTGGGCAATGTAGTTGCGCCACAGAAAGTGGTGAATAACTTAGGTGCAGATATTATTCGGTTATGGACGGCATCATCGGATTATAGCGGTGAGATGCATGTATCAGATGAGATCTTGAAGCGGACGGCAGATTCATATCGTCGGATCCGAAATACAGCGCGCTATTTATTATCGAATTTATATGATTTTAATCCTGCAACAGATTGCGTACCGATGGCTGATTTATTGCCACTGGATGCGTGGGCGGTTGGTCAGGCGTATGCTTGCCAACAAAGTATCTTGGGGCATTATGAAAGTTATCAATTCCATCATATCTATCAAGGTATCCATAATTTCTGTGCACAAGAAATGGGCAGTGTTTACCTTGATGTGACAAAAGATCGCCAATATACGATGAAGTCAGATAGTGCTGGCCGTCGTTCAAGTCAAACAGCAATGTATCATATCTTGGAAGCCTTAACGCGTTGGATGGCGCCAATTTTAAGCTTTACTGCAGATGAATTGTGGGCGCATTTACCCGGCGAACATGCGGAGTCTGTTTTCTTGAGCGAATGGTACACAGCATTAGAAGCCGACAATAAAATTAGTAACGATACCTGGGCACAATTATTTGCTGTGCGGGAAGCGGTGTCGAAAGCGGTAGAAGTTGTGCGTAATACAGGCAGTATTAAAGGCGGCTTAACAGCCGAGGTGACTTTGTATGCGGATACCGCTTTACAAGCAACTCTTGCAACATTGGGCGATGAGCTAAAATTCCTGTTGATTACATCGAATGTAACCGTATTGCAAATTGAAGAACGTGGTTCAGATGCAGCAGATAGTGAGTTGGCAGGTTTGGCCATTAAGGTGATACCTGCGACGGATGCGCGTTGTGATCGCTGCTGGCATCAAGTGCCATCAGTTGGCCAACATACGGCACACCCTGAACTATGTGACCGTTGTGTTGATAATGTGGATGGTGACGGTGAATACCGTCAATTTGTTTAGGTTTAAGTGATGTTGAAATGGCTTTGGTTAAGCGTGGTGGTAGTGGTTTTAGACCAGGCTAGTAAATTGTGGATGGTATCAATACTGGCTTTGCATGAAAAGATGCCAATATTTCCAAACCCGACCTTGGTGGCCGAGTTGGCCATGCAGAAGCAATTACCTCCTTATGGATTTAACTTAACGGTGGCACATAATACAGGCGCGGCATTTAGTTTTTTAGCGGATGCGGGTGGTTGGCAACATTGGTTTTTTTTGGCGGTGGTGGTGATTACCAGCATCGTGATTGTTCGTTGGCTTTCTAAACTAGCAACAACGGCAAAACTAGAAGCGATTGCGTTGAGCTTGGTGTTGGGCGGTGCAGTCGGTAATATCATCGACCGTTTATGGCATGGTTATGTTATCGATTTCCTTCAGTTTTACGCTGATTTTCTTAAGCCAGTATTAGGTAGCCCTTATTTCCCGGCCTTTAACTTGGCAGATTCAGCCATTTTTCTAGGGGCAGTATTCCTGATTTGGGATAGCCTACGTGGGCAGAAAACCTAATGACCCTCATGCCTACCGCGCTTGATTTGGCCTTACCGTCAATTTCGAAGTTGCAACCCTATCAACCGGGTAAGCCAATTTCTGAGTTAGAGCGTGAATTAGGGTTAACAGATATTGTAAAGCTGGCTTCTAATGAGAACCCATTAGGCCCATCGCCTGCGGTATTAGCGGCGATTGCAAAGGCGAGTTTGGCGGTTACGCTTTATCCTGATGGCAATGGCTTTGCCTTAAAAGCAGCACTGGCAAATTTTTATGATGTTGATGCTGCCCAAATTACATTAGGCAATGGTTCAAATGATGTTTTAGAGATCATTGCACGGGCATTTGTTTCCCCTAGCGATGAGGTGCTATTTTCTGAGCATGCTTTTGCGGTTTATCCTTTAGTAACACAGGCGATTGGTGCCACAGCTGTGATTGCACCAGCTAAAGATTTTGCACATGATCTTGCTGCAATCGCTGAGCGGATATCCGATAAAACAAAAGTTATCTTTATTGCGAATCCGAATAATCCAACAGGTACTTATTTACCGTCAGATGAATTGGAAGCCTTTATTGCGGGTGTGCCGAAGCATACGATAGTGGTGCTGGATGAGGCGTATGTAGAATATGGCGATGATGGTAACGATAGCTTAAATTGGCTAACACGCTATTCAAATCTTATTATTACGCGTACTTTTTCTAAAGCATATGGGTTGGCAGGGTTGCGAGTGGGTTATGGGTTGTCGCATCCTGAGGTGGCAGATGTGTTGAATCGTATTCGTCAGCCGTTTAATGTAAATAGTATTGCTTTGGCGGCGGCAGAAGCGGCATTGGCAGATCAAGATTATATTACAAGATCAAAAATAAATAACGATGCGGGTATGACGCAAATTAGGGGGGCATTGGCGGATTTAGAGCTAGAAGCGATTCCGTCACGCGGCAATTTCATTACGGTAGATGTACAACAATCTGGTCCAGTGGTTTATGATGCACTGTTACGAGCGGGTGTAATTGTACGCCCTGTGGCGAATTATGGCCTACCGAATCATCTGCGGGTGAGTATCGGTTTGCCAGCAGAAAATGAGAAATTTATTGCTGCATTAACCAGTGTATTAAAGAAAGTATGATATTTGAAAGATTATGTATTATCGGTGTGGGGCTCATTGGCGGCTCATTATCATTGGCTCTGAAACAAGCGGGGCAGGTGGGTGAGGTGGTGGGTTATGCGCGCGCGTCTGAAACGCGGCAGCAGGCATTGGATTTAGGCATTGTTGATGTGGTGGCGGACAACTTGGCCGATGCAGTGCGCGGTGCAGATGGTGTTTTTCTTGCGGTGCCGATGGGGGCAATGGCTTCTGTGTTAGCGGGGATTGCACCGCATATTTCGGATGGCGCCGTGATTACCGATGGTGGTAGTGTGAAAGCGCCGGTAGTGGCTGCTGCTCGAGCAGGATTAGGTGATAAGTTTAAGCAGTTTGTGCCTGGACATCCTATCGCAGGAACGGAAAAAAGTGGGCCAAGTGCCGCTTTCGCAACGCTTTACCAGCAACATCAAGTAATTTTAACGCCTTTAGATGAAACGGATACGGATGCATTAAGAACGACGCGTGCGATGTGGGAAGCAGTGGGTGCTGAGGTAACAGAAATGGGCGTGCAACAACATGATGCGGTATTAGCAGCGACAAGCCATTTACCGCATGTGTTGGCGTTTAATTTGGTGGATGTATTGGCGCAGCATGATGAGTGTCAGAATGTATTACGTTATGCGGCAGGTGGATTTCGAGATTTTTCTCGTATTGCATCCAGCGACCCTCTGATGTGGCGAGATATTTGTGTGAGTAATCGTACGGCAATATTAGCGCTGCTAGCGGAATATCGCGCAGGCTTAGATAAAATTTCGGCTGCAATTGAAGCGGACGATGAAGATTATTTATTATCAGTGTTTGAGCGTGCGAAAGCGGCACGCGACGCACGATTTACAGAATAAAGGTAGAAAAGAGTGAGTAGTGAACAAAACATAGTGTATCAAGTTCAGCCTGGCGGTAAATTAACGGGGTCGGTACGTGTGCCGGGTGACAAATCAATTTCTCATCGCTCTATTATGCTGGGATCTCTAGCAGAAGGCGTAACAGAAGTCAGTGGCTTTTTAGAAGGCGAGGATGCGTTGGCGACGTTGGCAACGTTTGAAGCGATGGGCGTTAAAATTGAACGACCAGCAGAAGGAAAGCTACGCGTACACGGCGTGGGTATGAAAGGACTCTCCGCACCTGAAAAAGACTTATATGTCGGTAACTCAGGCACCTCTATTCGCCTATTGAGCGGCTTATTGGCAGGCCAAATGTTTAACAGCACATTAACGGGTGATAGTTCTTTATCTGGCCGCCCGATGCAACGCGTTACTGATCCTTTGGCCTTGATGGGCGCAATGATTGCGAGCGCGGAAGGGAAGCCACCGCTGCACATCATGGGCGATATGCCGCTCACAGGAATTCATTATGATTTACCAATGGCAAGTGCGCAGGTGAAATCATGTGTATTGCTGGCGGGTATGTATGCGACAGGGGAAACCAGCGTCACTGAACCTGCGCCAACGCGTGATCATACGGAGCGGATGCTGAAAGGGATGGGTTACAAGGTCGAAGTCAATGGTGATACCGTGAGCCTTGAAGGTGGCGGAAAATTAACGGCGACGACGATTGATGTGCCAGCGGATATTTCATCTGCGACTTTCTTTATGGTGGGCGCTGCTATTTCAGAAGGCTCTGATATTACTTTGCAGCATGTGGGTGTTAATCCAACGCGTATTGGCATTATCAATATCCTGACCGCAATGGGTGCAGATATTAGCTTGTCGAATGAATATGAAACAGGCGGCGAACCTGTTGCAGATATTCGTGTGCGTTATGCGCCATTGAAAGGCATTCAGATCCCAGAAGATCAAGTGCCATTGGCGATTGATGAATTCCCAGCACTCTTTATTGCTGCAGCGTGTGCGGATGGCCAAACTGTCTTAACCGGCGCAGAAGAATTACGAGTTAAAGAAAGCGATCGGATCCAAGCGATGGCGGATGGCTTGCAGATTTTAGGCATTGATGCCCAATCGACACCAGACGGTATTATTATTAATGGTGGTGTTATCGGTAGCGGCGAAGTGAATAGTTTAGGCGATCATCGGATTGCAATGGCGTTTTCAATGGCAGGATTGCAAGCGGGCGGGACGATTTTTATTAATGATTGTGCCAACGTGGCCACCTCATTCCCCAACTTTATTGAACTGGCGAATGAAACTGGCTTAGAGATTGAATCAATTAATGTTTGATATTCCTGTTCTTACCATTGATGGGCCGAGTGGCTCAGGCAAAGGTACGATTGCTCAGAAAATGGCACAGAAATTAGGTTGGCACTATTTAGATAGCGGTGCGATTTATCGCGTATTAGCTGCCGCAGCGATGAAGCATGGTGTTGACCTTGAAGATACTGCGCAATTAACTGATTTGGCGACGGATTTAGATTTGGTTTTTGAATTTAGTGGTCACGTTTTGAAAGTATTGCTTGAAGGCGAGGATGTGAGCGATAGCATCCGCACGGAAACGATGGGTAATGCCGCATCGAAAGTGGCAGCACAACCCGCGGTACGCAGTGCTTTGTTGGCGAGGCAGCGTGATTTTAAACAAGCCCCGGGGCTGGTAACCGATGGCAGAGATATGGGTACAGTGGTGTTTGAAGATGCAGCTTACAAGGTGTTTTTGACAGCAAATGCAGCCGCAAGGGCAGAAAGGCGATATAAGCAGTTGAAAGAGAAAGGGATTGAGAGTATCCTTGCCGACCTTACGCGTGAAATCTCCGAACGAGATGAGCGTGATAGTCAGCGAAGTGTTGCGCCTTTATGTGCTGCAGCCGATGCTTTAGTGTTGGATTCCACTGCGTTGTCTATAGAGGAAGTATATACACAGGTACTAGAATTGGTGCGTTAAATTGCCATCTTAAGACTTGTTTTTGGTGTCTATTGTTTAATGTTAAACGATAGACTTTTTTTAATGAACCCACCCTAAGTATTATTTGAGGGCGGATATTTTTAGCGGTAGCGCAATGGCCAATGATGGCATGCTATCAAGGATAATTATAATGAGCGAAAGCTTTGCGGATCTTTTTGAAGAAAGTTTAAATTCAACCCCGATGGAAACAGGGAAGATTGTTACCGGTACTGTTGTTGGTATCACTAGTGACATGGTGATGGTTAATGCAGGCCTTAAATCTGAAAGTGCGATTGCAATTGAAGAATTTGCCAATGAAAAAGGCGAAGTCACAGTTGAAATTGGTGATCTAATCGATGTGGTATTGAAATCATTAGAAGATGGTTTTGGTGCAACCCAATTATCTCGTGAAGAAGCGAAAGCAGCTGAAGCATGGATTACATTAGAGCATGCACTTGAAGCAGATGAAATCATCAAAGGTGTTATCTCGGGTAAAGTTAAAGGTGGTTTCACCGTTGAATTGGAAAACATTCGTGCCTTCTTACCAGGTTCACTAATCGATGTGCGTCCATTGCGTGACACAAGTCACCTTGAAGGCAAAGAACTAGAATTTAAACTGATCAAACTTGATCGTCCTCGTAATAACATCGTCGTTTCACGTCGTGCGATTATGGAAGCTGAAAATAGTGTTGAACGCGAAGCGTTGCTTGAAACCTTAGAAGAAGGCAAGAGCGTTAAGGGTGTGGTTAAAAACCTTACTGATTACGGTGCATTCGTTGATTTGGGCGGTATTGACGGTCTATTGCATATCACTGATATGGCTTGGAAACGTGTTAAACACCCATCAGAAGTCGTTACAATTGGTGAGGAAATTGAAGTTCAAGTATTGAAATTCGATAAAGAGAAAGAACGCGTATCGCTTGGTTTGAAACAAATGGGTGAAGATCCATGGCAAGATATCGCGCGCCGTTATCCAAACAGCAGCCGCCTACAAGGTACAATCACGAACATCACGGACTACGGTTGTTTCGTTGAGATTGAAGAAGGCGTTGAAGGTTTGGTTCATATGTCTGAAATGGATTGGACGAATAAAAATGTCCACCCATCTAAATTAGTACAAGTGGGCGAAGAAGTTGAAGTCATGGTATTAGAAATTGATGCTGACCGTCGTCGTATTTCTTTAGGCATCAAACAATGTAAAGGCAACCCATGGGAAGACTTTGCAATGTCACACAATAAAGGTGATAAAGTTAAAGGTTCAATCAAATCTATCACTGATTTTGGTATCTTCATTGGTTTACCCGGCGACATCGATGGCTTGATTCATTTATCTGACCTGTCTTGGGATGAAGTAGATGAATCAGCAATTCGTGAATACACGAAAGGTGATGAAATCGAAGCGGTTGTATTGGCTATCGATCCAGAGCGCGAACGTATCTCATTAGGCATTAAACAGCTAGAAGACGACCCTTACTCTAACTATATGACAGCTAACCCACGTGGTAGCGTTATAACGGGTAAAGTAACGGAAGTGGATGCACGCGGTGCAGTGGTTGAATTAGCAGAAGGTATTGAAGGTTATATCCGTGTTGCTGATATTTCACGTGAACGTACTGAAGATGCAAGCAAGGTTTTATCGGTTGGTGATGAAATCGAAGCTAAAATCACCGGTACTCGTAAAGATCGTACGCTCACACTTTCTATCAAAGAAAAAGATGCGAAAGAAGAAGCAGATGCAATTAAAGAGTACCAAACTGATTCGTCTGCAAGCGGCACATTAGGTGACTTGTTGAAAGCACAGATGGAAGATAAATAATTCCATTAACTGACTAGAAACTGGCGGTGACCATTTTGAGTGGCACCGCCAATTTCGCACTCTAAATTAAGTCTAAAATGGCGTGTATCAGTTAGAGTATTCGGGCTGTAATGAATATTCTTGCAGGTATAAATCAGAATAACAGTTTAATATATGTTATTGTTAGCATTAAGTATAAAAGTTTAAACTAGGAAAAATTCATGACAAAATCTGATCTTATTGAAGCAATGGCTGAGAAGCAATCACTACTAAGTTACCGTGATGTGGAACTGGCTGTGAAATTGATTCTTGATCAGATGAGTAATAGTTTGTCTACCGGTGAGCGGATCGAAATCCGTGGTTTTGGTAGTTTCACTTTGCATCACCGTGCACCTAGAATTGGCCGTAATCCTAAAAGTGGTGAATCAGTGTCTTTAGGTGAAAAATACGTGCCGCATTTTAAGCCGGGTAAAGAGTTGCGCGATCGTGTTAACACAGCGGCTGGCAACTAAATCACGTTATACCTGATATACGTATACGGTGAAGTTCAACCTATCTGACACCACTGAGTTTAACAGTATCCAAAGTTACGACGATACGGGTATCAGCATTTCAACAGCACAATCTCTAGCCAATCCATCCAATCCCCCTGAACGATTCTCACACAGTGTATTTATCTGTGCCACTCAGGTTGCACCTGATTTCCCTGTGTCCAACATAAAAAATTTATCCGTAAGCGATTGCCAATCTGTATTTAATTTGAATGAAACACTTCAATTGGATGTGTTGTTAATAGGATGTAATGCAAAACCAGCAATATTACCATCTGAGTTACATCAAGCCTTTACAGAACGTCGTATCGGTGTGGAGTGTATGTCTATTGGTGCAGCCTGCCGAACATATAATATGTTGCTTAATGAAAGTCGCAGTGTCGGCGTGTTGTTTTTAATGTAGGGCGTCATTAATATTTAAGAATCTGGGATTTGATCTCGATCAAGTTAAATGCAATAAATTGTCTAATTGAATAGGTTAAATGCAATAAATTCCAAATTTGGGCTGGTCAATAGCATAGGTTTGGGAGTATGATTGATTCCACGAGTATAGCTTGCGATCGCAAGACTATGCTTTAAATTTTTATAACAAGAATATAAGGGTATCGTCGCTATGCAAGCGCAACAATATAATTTCCAGATAGTTAAATGGTTCGCCTATATGGCGGTTGTGTATTTAGTCATAGGAACGGGAATCGGTGTGTATATCGCTTCCGAACTCGCGTGGCCTGTCCTTAACTTTGATATTCCATACATCACATTTGGCCGTTTACGTCCATTGCATACCAATGCGGTTATTTTTGCATTTGGTGGCTCGACACTCATGGCGACGGCTTATTACATTGTGCAGCGCACATCGAATGTGCGGCTGTGGAGTGATAAATTAGCTTGGTTCACCTTCTGGGGCTGGAATCTGGTTATTTTAAGTGCAGTGATTACTCTACCTTTAGGTATCACGCAATCAAAAGAATATGCGGAATTAGAATGGCCGATTGATATTTTAATCGCTGCGGTCTGGTTGGCGTATACCTTTAACTTCATCATGACACTGTCAATTCGTAAGATTTCACATATCTATGTAGCCAACTGGTTCTTCTTGGCGATGATGATCATGATTACTTATCTTCATGTCGTGAATAGCCTTTCTATCCCGGTTGAATTCTGGAAATCATATTCAATCTTTGCCGGTGTGCAAGATGCAATGATTCAGTGGTGGTGGGGTCATAATGCAGTAGGCTTCTTCCTGACAGCGGGCTTCTTAGGGATTATGTATTACTTTGTGCCGAAGCAAGCGAATCGTCCGGTTTACTCTTATCGTTTATCCGTTATTCATTTCTGGGCACTGACTTTCGGTTATGTATGGTTAGGCGCGCATCATCTGCAATATACGGCATTGCCCGATTGGACAGGATCATTGGGTGCGGGTATTTCACTTGCGATGATTATTCCTTCATGGGGTGGTGCGATTAACGGTATGTTCACATTGAGCGGTGCCTGGGATAAATTGCGCACAGATTATATTTTGCGATTCTTAGTGGTTTCACTTGCATTCTATGCAATGTCAACATTTGAAGGTCCTGTGATGGCCGCGAAAACAGTGAATGCGTTATCGCATTACACGGATTGGACAATTGGCCATGTACATGCCGGTGCGTTAGGCTGGGTGGCAATGGTATCTATTGGTGCGATTTACCATATGGTGGAACGCTTATGGGCGACTAAGATTTATTCAGTTAAATTGGTTAACTTACATTTCTGGATGGCGACAATCGGTACGGTTGTATACATCACCGCAATGTGGGTATCAGGGATTATGCAAGGCCTCATGTGGCGTGCGTATGATGACTACGGTAACTTAGCGTATACCTTCGTTGAATCGGTTGAACAGATGCATCCATTCTATGCAATGCGTGCGATGGGCGGGCTTATCTTCTTCCTCGGTGGGTGTATTATGTTATTCAACGTGACGATGACGATTCGCCGTGCTTTAGCAACGAACTCGTCAGCTGACTTAGCGGCTGCTGCAAATATTCAAGGAGTCCAGCATGGATAACTCAAATAAGAAAAAAAACTTCCAAGAAAAACTGGAAACAAATGTATTTGCGCTGGTATTAGCGACGGCCTTTATTGTATCAATTGGGGGTATCGTAGAAATCGTACCGTTATTCTATTTGGATACGACATTTGAAGATATAAACCATCCTGAATATGAGGAGTTGAAAGGTGTGCGTCCTTACACGGCATTAGAGTTGGCCGGTCGGGATATTTATCAACGTGAAGGGTGTTACCTATGTCATTCGCAAATGATCCGCCCATTCCGTGATGAGAAGGCACGTTATGGCCATTATTCATTGGCAGTGGAGTCAAAATATGACCATCCATTCCAATGGGGTTCAAAACGTACTGGGCCAGATATTGCGCGTGTAGGTGGCAAATATTCAGATGCATGGCATATTCAGCATTTGCGTGCCCCACGTAGCGTGGTGCCGGAATCAGTCATGCCAAACTATCCTTGGTTAGATGATGCGACTATTGATGGTGTCGGCATTGAGAAACGCGTGAAAGCGATGCGTATACTAGGCGTGCCTTATTCTGAAGAAGATATTAAAGGTGCTGCGGCATCGGTTGAGGGCAAAACAGAAATGCAAGCATTGGTTGCCTACTTACAAGTATTGGGCACGATGATTAAATTTGAACCAGGTCGCGACTATCGTGAGTGATTTTTTAGCCTATTTCTATACTGATTGGGCGGCGATGACGGCGCAGGATTGGTTTGGCCTACTGTTAACAGTATTTGTATTTATATTATTGTTTGGCGTGTACTGGTGGGTGTTGAGTCCAAAAAACAAAGAAAAAATCGAATCACACCGAATGATGGTGGTTGATGAAGAGAAAATGAAAGCGGAGATAAAGAGTAATGGCAGATCAAAATAAGAATCCAGGTGGCGTGCCAGATACAGGGCATGATTGGGATGGGATTAGAGAGCTAGATAATCCGTGTCCACGTTGGTGGCTGAATGCGCTTTATTTAAGCGGATTATTGGTTGTCGTCTATTTTGTTTTATATCCCTCGTTACCGTTGGTGAACGGGAGCACGAAAGGCTTACTAGGCTGGACACAGATCAAGGAATATAAAGAAGACTTAGCCAAAACAGAAGCAGTGCGCGCACCGCATGAGGCAAAATTAGCAACGGCAACCGTTGCTCAAATTTTAGCGGATGATGATATGCGTAGTTATGCGATTGGTTCGTCGAAAGTATTATTTGGTGATAACTGTGCTGCGTGTCATGGCCAAGGTGGCCAAGGTGGCCCTGGTTACCCTGTATTGGCGGACGATGATTGGTTGTTCGGTGGCACAGTTGACAATATTGCGATGAGTATTGCAAAAGGTCGAGAAGGTACGATGCCAGCACATGCAAAATTACTCTCGACAGAAGAAGTTGATCAATTAACTCAATTTGTTGTGGATAGTTCAAATGGCACGACAAATGATGCGGGGCTTGCGTTGTATACAGCGAAAGGCTGTGTGGCCTGTCATGGTGCAGATGCCAAGGGTAACCATATGATGGGGTCGGCTGACTTAACGGATCAAATTTGGCGTTTCTCTGGTGATGAAGCGCAAATTCGTCATACTATCTTGCATGGTGTCAATGATGCCAGTGATGCTGAAACACGGATTGCGGTGATGCCACAATGGAGTGAAAAAATGGCGGTGATGTTAGATGCGATTGCTTATGCCATTGAGGATGATGAAGATCCAAATGACATTGACTGGGATGATGAGTTAGATGGTTCGGAGAGTGAGCGCCTAACAGAAAATGAGATTAAGAAGTTGGCGGTGTATGTACATCAATTAGGTGGCGGACAGTAAGCCTTGCATTGTTAAGAGGATAGAGTTATGAATATAGATTGGGTTTCGATTTCTGTAATTTTGAGTGTTGTTGCCATGATTATTGGACTTGCTTATTTTGCTTACTATGCAGTAAAGCATATAAATGAAGATAATAGTGATTAATTAACGCTGCGTCTTTTAAGTATAAAAATGGCCAGCAGAAGCTGGCTTTTTTTATGGGATCGATTATTTGGGTGTATCATGATCACAATGCTATTTGAGGATAAGTAAGTGAGTGAAGCGACAGAATCACAAAATATAGATGATATCTATGAAGATTTGAGTGAGTGGCATATCAATGTCGGTGAGCAGAAAGTGGTTGCGAAGCGCATGCCAGGTCGATTCCGCCTTAGAAAATGGATGGGTATGGCGGTCTGGGCTTTATTCTTTTTAATACCTTATGTACGCTGGAATGGTGCGCAGGCCATTCTCCTTGATTTCCCAAATCGACAGTTTAATTTTTTCGCCACCAGTATTTATCCACAAGATGTCTGGATGCTTTCTCTTACCTTGCTATTTTTCGCTATTTTACTGGCCGCTGTAACCAGTGTTGCAGGCCGTGTGTTTTGTGGCTATTTTTGTTTTCAAACGGTGTGGACAGATATTTATACGCTGATTGAAGGCAAGCTAGAGGGCACTACACCACAAAAAGCGAAGAAATTTAATGATGCACCGTGGACAACGAATAAAATCATTAAAAAAGGGACAAAACATACCTTATGGCTGCTGATTGCTATTCTGACCGGCGTGACCTTTGTGGGTTGGTTTACCGATATTTATCAACTCTGGGTTGATTACTTCACTTTAAAAGCCTCCATGCCGGCATGGATTGTATTGGGCGCCTTTATTGGCGGTACTTATATCTTCGCTGGGTTTATGCGTGAGCAAGTGTGTTTCTGGCTATGTCCTTATGCGCGTTTACAAGGCGTCATGTATGATTCGGATACCATATTGCCGGCTTATGATGCAAAGCGCGGCGAACCGCGTGGTAAACTTAAACGAGGTGAAGAGGCCGGCAGTAAAGGCTCATGTGTGTCGTGTAATGTGTGTGTGGCAGTCTGCCCGACTGGGATTGATATTCGGAAGGGGCAGCAGGAAGGCTGCATCACCTGTGGGCTGTGTATTGATGCCTGTGACACGATTATGGATAAAACGAAGCAAGACCGTGGCTTAATCCGTTATGCCTCCCATAATGAACTACACGAAGGCGCAGAGGTGCATGCGTTGTGGAAACGACCTCGGGTGATGATCTATGGTGTGATTTTGTTGTCATCATTATCGGGCATTATTTATGGCTTGATGAGCTTGTCATCAACAGAGTTTAATGTGTTGCATGATCGGCAACCGCTTTATGTGCAGATGAGCAGTGGTGATATTCAGAACAAATACACATTGAAAATATTGAATAAAACAAAAGAGCCGTTAGTCTTTAAAATTGGTATTTCGGGCTTGGAAGAGGCGGAGCTGGTCAGCAAAGATACACTAACAGTTCAATCAGGAAAAGCAGTTTCAATGATTGCATTAGTGCGTGTTCCAAAAGCGCTAGCGAAGCAATATCAGGATCTTGTTTTTAAGATAGAAGCGGTTGATAAACCAGAGATTTCGTCAACATACAAAAGTATGTTTATTGGCCCTAAATAAAATAGTAGGAAAGTAACATGGCAATATCACAACAACAAAAGTCGGCATTAAAAAACCCGTGGTTTCTTGGGATTGGGCTCGCATTATTGATTTCAATGAGCGGTACTTTTTTCTTGGTTTATATTGCCTTTAAAAACCCACCCAGTTTGGTGGCAGATGATTTTTATGAGCGTGGCCAAGCCTATAAAGAAACGCAAAAGCAAATAGAGGCACAAGAATCATTGGGCTGGATAGCCACTTTTCTACCGCCGAGCAAGCGTAAAGTGGGCGAAGTGCAAACTTATGAATTTTTAATTCAGGATAAAAATGCACTGGCCATCGCATTAGATTCGGTTACCTTGTATGCCTATCGCGCAGCAGATCAGAACGCTGATTTTTCAGTTGACATGATACCCGCAGGCCCTGGCAAATATACGGCGGATATTGCCTTTCCATTAAAAGGCTCATGGGAAATTAATGTGGAAGCAAAGCAGGGCGAAGATGATTTTTTGGTGAACAAACGGATTCAAATTTCAGAATAAGCGAATACCGGCATCATGACATCGTGTTACCACTGTGGCCTACCCGCACCAGACAGCACTTTTGCAGCGGAGGTTGGGGGAGCGCAACGTGATTTTTGTTGCTTTGCCTGCCAAACGGTTTGCGAGACCATTCATCAATCTGGCTTACAAGATTTTTATCAAAAAACAAATGATGCACAACCTTTAGCCCCACCACCACGCTCACTCAATACCGCTGTTGAAGCCCAATTTAAGGGCTATGATTCTGATGCGGTGCAATCGGAATATATGGATGATTTGGGTGATCATCGTGCCTTAGATTTATTAGTAGAAGGTATTCATTGCGCGGCGTGTGTGTGGCTGATTGAGCGATCGTTATCTCGCTCAGCGGGCATCGTGAAAGCGGAAGTGAATCTCACCGCGCGGCGCTTGCATATCGAATGGGATAATCGTGAGATTGCCTTATCTCAAATCATGCAAACATTAGCGAATATTGGCTATGCCGCGGTGCCTTATGAGGTTGATGCAGCGGAAGGGGCGATGGCGCGACGTAACCGTGGTTTGCTCTATCGCATGGCATTTGCCGGCTTTGCCGCGATGAATATGATGTGGATTGCGATTGCGCTGTATACCGGCGCGGATGAAGGCGTCTTTCGTGAATGGTTTCATTGGATTGGCTTTGCTATTGCAACGCCCACTTTATTCTACTCTGGCTTTCCTTTCCTCAGAAATGCCTTTTTAGGGTTGCGACATGGGCATTTAACGATGGACTTGCCCATCTCTATCGGTGCGTTGGTGACGTATTGTTATTCCACCTATGTGATGCTATCGGGTTCAGACGTGGGCGATGTCTATTTTGATACCGTGGTGAACTTCTTATTTGTAATTTTGATTGGTCGTTATTTAGAAGCCATGTCAAAACGAGAGGCTTTATCTGCCACCCGACGGCTATTTGCCTTACAGCCTAAATTAGCGACAGTGATGACAGCAGGTGAACCGATGTCGGTGCCTATTTCAGCGGTGAAGATCGGTGATGCGATCTTAGTGCGACCGGGTGAGAAGATCCCCGTGGATGGCATTTTGCTTAAAGGCCAAAGCGGGGTGGATGAATCCATGCTGAGTGGTGAATCTCTCGCTGTGTTGAAGCAGGTGGGTGATAAGGTGGTGGCGGGCAGTGTGAATGGCGAAGGTGCGTTTACGGTGCAAACCGAGCAAGTGTTACGCAATACGGTATTAGCCAAAATTGTTGATTTAATGGAATCAGCCCAAGCCTCCAAAGCGCCGATTCAATCCACGGCAGATAAAATTGTGCCGTGGTTTGTGATGATTACTTTGACCTTGGCGGCGCTGACTTTCTGGTATTGGTTTGCAATTGATAGTGTGGGCGATGCCGAAAAAGCCTTACTGGCTGCTGTTTCTGTGCTGATTATTACCTGTCCTTGCGCACTAGGACTTGCTACGCCGATGGCCATTGCAGTGGCAGCGGGTGTGGGAGCGAAACAGGGGTTGTTAATCAAACAGGGCGCGGTGTTGGAATATTTATCGAAGGTAACACAGTTTGTTTTTGATAAAACAGGCACATTGACACAAGGAAAACTCACCGTCGCGAAGGTATATGCGGTAGAAAAGTGGGATGAGAATAGCGTAATACAACTTGCTGCGAGTGTTGAGCAGCAATCAGAACATGCTGTGGCGCAAGCCATTGTGCAAGCAGCGCAGGCAAAAACAATGGTATTAACGGAAGCACTGGATTTTCAATCCTTCCCGGGGCAGGGTGTGATTGCACAGGTGTCAGGTGACGCTATCCAAATCGGTACACAGGCTTGGCTGCAGGCACAAAATGTGGTCATTTCTGATACGGTAGTGACGCAATGTGTCGGGTGGGAACAACAGGGTGTGAGCTGTGTGCTTGTGGTTCAACAGGGGAAAGTAATCGGTGTTTTAGGCTTAGTTGACACATTGCGTGAGGATGCAGCGGAGACGTTAGCTGCCTTACGGCAAGATGGCGTGTCCATTCATGTTATCAGTGGGGATAAAGAAGCGGTTGTATCTGCGATTACCCAGAATCTGGGTGAACTATCCATGCAGGCGGAAGTGTTGCCACAAGATAAGTCAGCAGCTGTTTCTGTGCTTCAACAGCAAGGCGAAATTGTAGCGATGGTAGGTGATGGTGTGAATGATGCCCCTGCGTTGGTACAAGCCGATGTTGGCATTGCGTTGGCATCAGGCACGGATGTATCGGTTGAAAGCGCTGATATCGTGCTGAATCAATCGCGCTTGCATAAAGTGTTGGAAGCGAGGAAGTTGGCGCGACAAACCCTACGCACGATTAAACAAAACATTGGACTGTCGATTACTTATAATGTCATTATGGTGCCACTGGCAATGATGGGTTTAGTTAGCCCACTTGTGGCCGCCTTAACCATGCCGATAAGTTCATTATTGGTTATTGGCAATGCGGCACGACTACGGCGTTTTAAGTAAGGGGCGAATGATGGAAGTAATTTATGGTCTATTACCCGGTATGCTGGCGATTGGTGTTATCGGGGTGGGTATTTTTATTTGGGCAGTGCGCAGCGGCCAATATGATGATATGGAAGGCGCCGCGAATAGGGTATTATTTGATGATGAACCTGAGCAAATAGAATCCGAGAAAATAGAACCCAAGAATATAGAAGAAGAAAAATAGGGCGAAAAATACAGATGGACACAACGGCATTATTAATCAATTTTTTACTCTTTGTTTTATTACCTATTTGGGGAATCTCAGGGTTTTGTGATTGGCTTTGCCATCGTGCAACACAGATAGAAACGACATCTGGGCTGAAAGAATCCCTCTTACATTCTCTGATGGGGATGCAACTTGGCATTCCAATTCTATTGTGTCTGAATTTTAAAATTAATGTACTTATTCTATTGATTTGTTTTTGTACTTGGATATTGCATGAATTGATTGCACACTGGGATGTGCATTATGCTTCTCCACGGCGAAAAATTTCGATTTGGGAAATGCATGCCCACAATTATTTGGCGACACTGCCGATGTATATGTTAATCACGATTGTGATCATAAATTGGTCTGTTTTCCTCGATCTTATCTCATTCAATTGGGCAGGAAATATGGATTTAGTTTGGCTTGAAAACCCACCCGGTGGAACAGGTTATTTACCCATTTATCTTACATTTATGGCTGTTTTATGTGTCTTTCCGTATCTTGAGGAAAATATAAGATGTTTTCGTGTGTACCTTAATAATCGGCGATTATCTACATGAGTGTGTACATCAATAGCACGGGATATTTCTTACCTGGCGAGCCAATTGATAATTCGGAAATTGAAGATATTTTAGGCTGTATTCACGGTAAACCAAGCAGACTTAAAAAGAAGATTTTGAAATCCAATGGTATCAAAACACGCCACTATGCAATGAATCGTGATCACAAGACGCTTTTCTCAAATACTGAAATGGCATCCAAGGCAGGCATAAATTGCTTGGACAGTAGCATGCTGGGCTTAAAACAGGTTCAAATGTTGTCATGTGCCACGAGTCAAGGTGATTTAGTCTTACCGGGGTTTGGCAGCATGGTGCAGGCAGAAATAGGCTTATCCACGATTGAGTTACAAACAAGCCATGGTATTTGTGCCAGCAGTATGATGGCGCTAAAGGCGGCTTATACCAGTTTACTGGCGAAGCAGAATGATAATGCATTGGTGGTGGCAAGCGAATTTGCATCGCGTCTGTTTAAAGCAAGTCGTTATGAGCAGGTAGCGGATACCGCCATAGATTTTAATGCGGAATTTTTGCGTTGGATGTTATCGGATGGGGCGGGCGCACTGTTATTGGAATCCTCGCCCAGAGGGGAATGTTTTCGTATTGATTGGATTGAGAGTTTTTCACACGCAGACGCTTTTCCAGTATGCATGAGTATTGGTACGAACAGATCGGATTCTGATGATCGAACATGGCAGGATTATCCCACCTACGCCGCCGCAGAGGCGGATGGCGCGTTATTGATCAGACAAGATGTACGATTGCTTGAAAATGTGGTTAAGCTCGGTGTGGATGGCTTTCTTCGGCTGATTGCAGCAGATAAGGTAAAAGTGAGTGAGATTGATCATGTGCTCTGCCATTTTTCATCTGAATATTTTAAGACGCGGATATTTGATATGTTAGCGATTGCGGGGGCGAGTATTCCTGAGCATAAGTGGTATACCAACTTATATACCCGTGGTAATACGGGCTGTGCGTCGCTGTTCATTATGTTAGATGAATTTCGTCGTACACAGGCGTGTAAAGTAGGGGATAAAATAATTTGTATGGTGCCAGAGAGTGGTCGTTTTAATAATGCCTATATGCAACTGACAATGGTGAATGCCGATGATGAACGATAAAGTGTTGACGGAGCGAGGTCAACGTTGTTTACAAGCATTGCTAGCCGTATGGTTTGATTTTGAACGAGGGTTGGGTAATGTCCCCGTTATTCAGCGACTTGAACAAGGCAGAATTGGTTTGGAAGATTATCGCCACTTGCTGCTGAATATGCGGCAGCAAGTGATTGAGGGCTCTCGATGGATCAGTCGCTGTGCTTCTAGCTTCGATCGTGATTATGCAGATGTGCGATCTGAAGTACTCACACATGCAGTGGATGAACATAAAGACTATGAAATGTTGGAGCAGGATTATGTGAATGCGGGGGGGGGCTTAGATGATATCCGTAATGCGGCGCGTAATACAGGCTCAGAAGCCTTGCATGGTTTTTTGATGTATCGTGCAAGCCAGCATAATCCGGCCGATCTGCTGGGGGCGATGTGGATCATTGAAGGGCTTGGCAATAAAATGGCGGCGAACTGGGCGACTTATATTGAAGAAGCATTTGGTGATCAAACCCAGATAACGCGGTTTATGAAATACCATGGTGAAAATGATGTAGATCACCTTGAAAAACTATATCAATTAATCGATCGTTTGTGCCAAACAGAAGAACAGATGGCAGCCATTATACGAACCGCAAAAGTGGTTGCCCGCTTGTATATTTTACAATTAGAAGAGGTTGATAATGCCTAAAGTGCGTAGCCCATTATTACAAGCTATTATGGTTGATAACTCATTACCAATTGAGAAAGCATCGATTGAATTGTGGGTAAAGGATTTAGAAAATCCACTTCGCTGGATTGTGCGTCCATTGTTACAATTAATCTTTGCAATATTGCTCCATATCACTTGGTTTTTCAAACGCTTGCCCTTGCCACAATTTAGCGCACATAAATTCCTCCAAAAAACGATTTGTTGGTTCTGTCAGTATTTTGTTAGCCCCGAAGCTAATTTATTGATTCTGAGACACTTCGCCACCGAATCAAATATCTTAAATTTTTTAGCAGATAATAGCAGTTCAGAAGCGCCCACACGGATAGCGCTTTATCCTAAGCGTATTGATGACATGATCGACGATAGCTTTGTGATGCATGATCAAGAGTTATTCAGAATGATGAAAGAATTTGGTCGCTGGGATCATAAGCAGGCAACACTTACGCCAGAGGCGATATCATGGGCACATTGGCAGCCAATCAATATGGATGAATTTGAAATTAAAAAGAAACGAACGCAAGTCATTGATTTTGAAACAGCACATGCCCTTTTTATGTGTCTATTTTGTTTGCTTTTAAAACGGGATGAATATCGGGATGCCATTAACGGGTTTAATTTAGATCAGTCGATTGCAATTCGGATTGGTCAACTCATTGGTGATCCAGGGTTAGCAGAAATGGCCTATAACAAATATCCTTTTTATATGGTTGGCCCATGGAATTTAGGTCAGCGATTTTTAATGCATGGTTTTTTCACGGAATATTTATATGCAAGACTTGAGGATGTTAGGAAGGGAACTTCTTGAATAGGCAATAAAAAACTTTTTAATATGATGAGGGCTTAATGAAAATAACAAAACCGGAACGCATTGAATTAAATGAGTATATTTTAAACACAATGCGTCAATGTGTGTTACTGCAACCGCTAGACTTGGATGCGTTTGATGAAATTGTTAAAACATCACATACACTACAGCTATCAGATAATAGCGTTTTGTTTGAACAGGGTGCCGAGCTAACGGATATTTATTTACTTATTTCCGGGAGTATTAAATTACAACGTTTGGCGCCGAGTGGAGATGAAAAAGTCATTGAAATTATTCGGCCAGGTCAAACATTTGCCGAAGCAGTTTTATTTTTTGGTGGCTCACAATATCCCGTTTCCGCTATTTCAGTATCACCTTCTATCGTGGTTGGTATTCAAGCCACTACCTATTTAAAATTATTAAACACGTCGAATACCTTGTGTATTAATTTACTCGGCAAACTGAGCCAAAGATTACATTGGATGGTGAATGAGGTGGATAGGCTGACGTTGCATAATGCCACCTTTCGCTTGGTTGATTATTTACTTAGCCATGTTTCAGAAGAGCAACATGAGCGTACGAATGTCAGCCTCAATGCGCCCAAACACGTGATTGCATCACGATTATCTATCAAGCCGGAAACCTTATCTAGAACCTTGAAGTCGCTTTCTAAACAAGGTTTGATTCAGTTAGAGGGTTCACAAATTGAATTGCTTGATGTTGATAAATTGCGTCAGTTGATCGCATTAACCTAAGGCATAAATAGCCCAAATTGATGTAGGTCAATGCTGATCTAGCTTTCCATCGATATACTCCTCGTTGATTTTATTAGCTGGGAGATGTGTGATGAGAGAGACCTTTACCAAGAACATGGCGCGCAATATTTACTATGGGGGAGCCGTGTTCTTCTTCCTAGTACTTATTGGCTTAACGGTGGATACCGTTAAGCGATTGCCTGCGACTGATAACCGAGAAAACTTAACTGAACAAGTTGCCGAGGGCAAACGAATATGGGAAGAGAATAACTGTATCGGTTGCCATACCTTACTCGGTGAAGGCGCTTATTTCGCTCCTGAATTAGGGAATGTTTATACCCGCTTTGGCGAAAGCACCGACGCGATCAAAGCATTTATCAAATATCGCCCTGTGGAAGGTATTGAAGGCCGACGTAGCATGCCGCAATTTAATCTAACGGATGAACAATTAGAAGCGGTTGCGCAATTCTTAAAATATGTTGATGGCGTTAAAACTGCCAGAGACTGGCCACCAAACATTCAAGGTTAAGGGAGAGATAATATGAAATATGAATCACAAGGCATTGCAAAAATGTACTTTATTGCTGCCATCGCATTGTTTGTTGGGCAGATTTTGTTCGGCGTTACAATGGGATTGCAATATGTAATGGGTGACTTTTTGTTCCCAGAAATCCCGTTTAATGTAGCACGCATGGTGCACACTAACCTATTGATTGTTTGGTTGTTATTTGGGTTTATGGGCTCGGCTTACTTCCTGATACCAGAAGAGTCAGAACGAGAACTTTATTCGCCACTATTGGCTAAAATTACATTTTGGGTGTTTCTCGCGGCAGGGGTATTAACTATTTTGGGTTATTTACTTGTGCCTTATGCACAGTTAGCTGAAATGACGATGAATGATCTCTTGCCAACAATGGGTCGAGAGTTTCTAGAGCAACCGACGATTACTAAAATAGGGATCGTAATTGTGGTGTTGGCCTTTATCTTTAATATTGGAATGACCGTGTTGACTGGGCGTAAAACGGTGATTAGCTTAGTGCTATTAACTGGTTTAGTGGGGTTAGCTGTATTCTTCCTATTCTCATTCTATAATCCAGATAATATCGTGTTAGATAAATACTTCTGGTGGTTTGTTGTGCATCTCTGGGTAGAGGGTGTATGGGAATTGATCATGGCTTCTTTATTGGCTTATGTGCTGATTAAGGTAACCGGTGTTGATCGTGAAGTAATTGAAAAATGGCTTTATATCATTATTGCGATGGCATTGATTTCAGGACTGGTCGGAACAGGGCATCATTTCTTCTGGATCGGCACACCGGGTTATTGGCAATGGTTAGGATCTATTTTCTCAGCATTAGAACCTATACCATTCTTTATGATGACTTTATTTGCCTTTAATGTGGTGAACAAGCGTCGTCGTGACCATCCGAATAAAGCGGCGGTATTATGGGCGCTGGGTACGGCAGTGATGGCATTCTTAGGTGCGGGCGTGTGGGGTTTCTTGCATACCTTAGCCCCCGTAAACTATTACACACATGGCACGCAAATCACCGCTGCCCATGGCCACATGGCCTTCTATGGTGCGTATGTCATGGTGGTGTTAACGATGATTTCATATTCTATGCCGTTAATGCGTGGCCAGAAAGCAGCGAATGAAACCGCTCAAAAGCTAGAAATTCGTTCTTTCTGGATGATGACGTTAGCCATGGTTGCCATTACTTTGTTATTAACCGGCGCAGGCATCATGCAAGTGTATTTACAACGATACGCAGCGGATCCATTACCGTTTATGGTCGTTCAAGATAAACTGGCTGTTTTCTACTGGTTGCGTGAAGTGGCGGGATTTGTCTTCCTAGCAGGATTGTTTCTTTATATTCGGAGCTTCTTTGTGAAAGGAAAGGCGGCGGTATAAATAATGTTATTTATACAATAACGATAACATTGAAACATACCGCCTACTGGCGGTATGTTTTTAATTAGAGGTCGTAAAATGGAAACAGATAAACGGCAGTTAAAACAAGCATCAAAGGCAGCTTTAATGTCTTTGCTTAATTTAACTGCATTACCCGTGGTTGGCTTTATTGTATTGCTATTGCACTATCAGAAAACTGAGCCAAATACATTGGGTCGGTATTATGCGAGTCTCGGCATCAAAACTAATCTATTAGCAGGTGCGGCGTTATTATTGGTCACAGGATTAATGATTTTATTAGGGGGCTTTGCATCACCGTGGACATGGGTGTTTGTGGTGTCTTATTTTGTATTCGTACATGCGCTATTTATTTTATTTGCAACGTGGACATTGACGCGGTCATGGAGTGGCGAGAAATTAACAAAATCATTTTTAACAAAGTAATGTGATGCAGGTTCAGGATGAGATTGAAACAGATGTAAAACTATTACCCGGTGATTTGGCCATTTGGTTTTTTATTTTTATGGAATTACTGGTTTTTGGCATTTTTTTTATTGTATATGCCGTGATGCGGTCTCAGAACATTGAGATGTTTAACCAATACCAACTCACATTGAATCGTGAATTAGGTGCAGCGAACACCTTATTGTTGATTTCATCCAGCTATTTTGTGGTGCGTGCTGTGCAGGCGATTAAGGTGAATGATATTAAGACGTGTATTCATTGGCTTTATGCTGCGTTAGTCGGCGGGGCTGGTTTTCTAGTGCTAAAGTCTATTGAATATGCAGATAAATTTTCCGAAGGCATTAATTTAAGCACGAATACGTTTTACATGTTTTATTTGTCGCTCACGATGTTTCATTTTTTGCATGTGATCTTAGGGATGATTATTTTATTTGCCATTGTGGTTAAAGCCTATCAAGGGGCATATAGCGCTGAGAATAATGTGGGCGTTGAGACGGGTGCTTCATATTGGCATATGGTTGATTTAGTTTGGATTGTGTTATTTCCATTGGTGTATATCATCCGATGAGGTCTTATTACACGATCCATACCGTTTGGCTTATCGTCATGTTATTGACGACATGGATTTACTTTGCGGGTGAATCAGGCATGGGTAGCCTATCGCTGATGTTATTTTTGTTTGTGACAACGATGATCAAAGGTAGCTTGATTATTCGAGAATTTATGGCATTGAAGGGCGTGTCTCTTTTGTGGCGTGTGATTATGTATGGCTGGTTATGGACGGTATGTTTGCTGATTGCCGTCATTTATGGTGTTGGGGGTTAAGGATGACGTCAAAAACAAAGCGGATCTTAGAAAGGGCAACATTCCCACAGGTTGGGCTTGATGTCATGAACAATACACATTTCGAAGAGATAGAGATGGTGAAGGTATTAGGTGAGTGTATTAATAGCTACCAATCAGATTCAATCGAGAATGAAGCACAATATATTACAGAATTATTGGAAACATGGTTAGCACACACAGAAACACATTTTGCACGAGAAAATAACTTGATGGAAACTATCCAATTTCCAATGATAATGATGCATACAGGTGAACACGAGCGTGCCTTAGCAGAGATTAAGCATATGGTGTCAACTTGGAAAATAAGCGAAGGTATTGATGCCGTCGCTGAGTATGTCTTTGAGACGTGGCCTATTTGGTTTGAGCAGCATGTGGAAACCATGGATGCGATAACGGCACAATTTGCAATGATGCATGGCTATAGCACTGATGCTGAGATATAAAGAAGGTTAGAACTAGAAATGAGCGAACAAAAAATAGACATTCCCTATTATCAAGAGCAGGATAATGAATCCCAGTTATTTGAGCATGCTTATAACAATCAATTGCCGTTATTGATTAAAGGGCCAACGGGGTGTGGCAAAACACGGTTTATTCAACACATGGCGGCCAGATTAGGGCGGCCCTTATACACGATTGCTTGCCATGATGATCTCACGGCGGGAGATTTAGTCGGTCGGCATTTAATTGGCGAAGGAGAAACCTATTGGCATGATGGGCCACTTACAAAAGCAGTGCGTGATGGGGCGATTTGTTATTTAGATGAAGTGGTTGAGGCACGTAAGGACACGACGGTGGTATTGCATCCCTTATCAGATGATCGCCGTATTTTACCGATTGAGCGCACGGGCGAGGTATTGAAGGCGCCACTAGAGTTTATGCTGGTTGTTTCTTATAACCCAGGCTATCAAAACTTATTAAAGGGCATGAAGCCATCTACCAGACAACGTTTTGTGGCGATGCGGTTTGATTATCCCGATGTCGAAACCGAAACAAAAATTATCCAGCAAGAAACAGGCATTGCGCAAGCAACATCGATTCAGCTTATCGAATTAGCACATGCCTTGCGTGTATTGAAAGATCATGATTTAGAGGAATCAGCTTCAACCCGATTATTGGTGTATGCGGCGACCTTAATTAAATCTGGTTTCGACCCTATTGAAGCCTGTCGCGCGGCCATTATCGAACCATTAAGTGATGATGAAGAAACGGTGTCGGCATTAATGGAAGTGGTGAAAGCCAAGCTAGGAGGGGCATAAAGATGGAAGAGCTATCATCTCAGGATAATACAGCGGCATTTGCAGAAGCTTTTTTTATTGCAAACCTACTGTTCATTGGTGTTTTTTATATTGCATTGTGGGTGTTATATTTTTTACGCTATGAACGTACATCAGCAGTGACAAAAAAGCACCTCGCACAAACATTGATTGCGAGCAGCATTAGCACGACTATATTTATTTTACTTAATGTATTTATTATCGTTACCGATGGTTATGCATCCCTCATCGCGCTATTTTCATTAGAATTCTATTATATGTTAATCGTGCCTCCATTTTTGGCGGTTGGTATCTTTGGCTTTACCAAGGCGATAAAAGGTCAAGGATTCACCTATCCGCTTTTAAGCCGATTTGCTAAATGAAGAATCTAAGTTGTAGTCACTGTGGAGGAGGGGTATCAGTAGAGATGGAAGCTTGCCCGCATTGTGGTATTCCCTTGCCCCCTCATCACGGTACACAAAGAGAACGACATTTTACCCGCTGGTTTATTGCGCTGGTTATTTTTTGCTTTTTTATGATGTTTTGGTTGCCGCCCGACTGGTTAAGTTTTAGGGGTAAATAGGCATGTTAGAAGAGCTGGTTGGGTCAACCTGGCATCGTTTTATTACCAAGCAAGCCGTGAAGCATTATCCAGATGCGATTGTTTATTTGGAGGATATTCGGCATACCGCAGGTATCTTCTTTCGTGCGCTGGGCGGTGAAGGTGCCTTGCGCGTTGAAAATGCGACGGATTCAGATGTTAAGGCAAGGCGAACGGTATTGCAGCGCATCGCTGGGGTTGGGGATAAAATACAGTATGCATGGCGAGATGAAGAAACCTTACGCTTACCCGAAAGCATTGCTTTATTTCCGACTAAACAGCTGAACGCTGACCTCTATTTATGGCTAACGGCATTATCAGTTATTACCGTGGAAACAGGTGACTGGATCAGTCGGAATCAAGTTAGAACACAAGAAACACTCGCCATTTGGCCAGGCTTAACAAAACGATATCAGTCATTGCTTGAAGCGCATCTTCAGCAACGCCAGAATCCAGATGATTTGCCTGAGCGAGAAGCGCGGCAAGAAGCAGCGATTCGCAACGCACTATTTAATCCAACGGAGATTATTCACTTAGAATATGCGAAATATCCACCGCAGCCCGTATCGCTTTGGTTGCATCCGTCGCCGCCGCCATTAGCATTTAATACCAGCAAACCACCGCCCGATCCAGATTTGCCAGAAGCGGCGCAAAGCAAAAAAGATCAGAAAAAACAGAGCAAGCGTAAGCAAGGCAATCGAACAGACATGCCAGAAGGCAATGATGGTTTAATGAGCTTTCGGCTTGAAAGCTTATGGAGTTGGGGAGAATATAGCAAAGTCGATCGCACCAGTGTTGAAGATGACGATGATGATGCGATGCAAACAGCAGATGATATGGATCAGATCACGGTGGCGCAGGATAGCGAAACCACGGCGAGTAAAATAAAGCTCGACCTTGATCTACCTTCAAGCCAATATGATGACATCGTTTTGGGAGAAGGGATCCCAATGGATGAATGGGATTATAAACAGCAACGTTTGCAAAAAGATCATTGCCGCTTAATTCCCATGGTGGCGAGAGAAACAAAAGCCACAGAACTCCCGCAAAGATTACACACACAGGCGAGAAAAATTCGTCGTCAATTTGAGATGTTAAGGCCACAGCGCCATTGGGTAAGCAGACAAACAGAAGGCTCGGAGCTTGATCTAGAAAACTATATTAATTTCTTGGCAGATCGGAAGTATGGCCATGTGAATAGCGATATGCCTGTTTATCGGGCGCTTAGAAACCAAAGTCGGGATTTATCCTGCCTATTATTAGCTGATTTATCGTTATCAACGGATGCACACATTAATGATACAGCCCGCGTGATTGATGTGATTCGTGATGCGTTATATCTATTTTCGGAAGCATTGAATGTAACCGGTGATCGATTCGCTTTACATGGTTTCTCTTCGCGCAATCGTAGCCATGTACGGTTTTATAATATCAAAAGTTTTGATGAATCCTATAATGATGACGTTAGAGGGCATATTGATGCGGTTCGGCCTGGCTACTATACGCGTATGGGCACAGCAATACGTTATGCGACACAACAACTAGAAAAAGAAGCCAGTAGCCAGAAATTATTACTGATTATTACCGATGGCAAACCCAATGATTTAGATAAATATGAAGGGCGATATGGGATTGAAGATACCCGACAAGCCATATTAGAAGCCGAGAAAAAAAGGCTGCAACCCTTTTGTATCACCATTGATGAAAAAGCAGAAGATTATTTGCCTTATATCTTTGGTAAAAACGCCTATATTCTCATTAAAAAAGCCCAAGAATTGCCCGCAAAGCTCCCCTTATTATATTTACGTTTAACACGTTAAGGCATTGAGTTCAGGTTAAATGACACAATGCATATGGCACTTCGTGTTATTTATAGTGGTTTTTGACCTAAATCAAGGAAGTCGTCTTTATTGGACGGGATAATCCCCATGGAAACTAATTATCTTATTTAATAACGCGGAGAACAATATGAAACATTTGTTTAGAAAATTGGGTTTAGGTATGGTGTTAACGGCATCATTAGTGACCTTTACAGCGCCTTCATTTGCTGGGGAAGAAATGGAAGTGGGTAAAGTAGGGGTCGAGGCGAATATTAAAGGATTGGAGCGTGTTACCCAAAAATTAGTGCCGCCACCCGCAGTACCCGTACATGACCAAGTGGCGAAGGGTGGCCCAAAAATCATTGAAATGACCATGGTGATTGAAGAAAAAGAAATGGAAATTGCACCGGGTGCATTTGTCCAAGCGATGACATTTGAAGGCACAAACCCAGGCCCAATGATCATAGCGCATGTGGGTGATTATGTTGAACTTACATTGAAAAATCCAAAAACAAACACCATGGTTCATAACATCGATTTTCATGCATCAACAGGGGCATTAGGTGGTGGTGGTTTAACGAATGTTGCACCAGGACAAGAAGTGGTGCTTCGCTTTAAAGCCGATCGTGCAGGTGTGTTCGTATATCACTGTGCACCAGGTGGCGTGATGATCCCTTACCATGTTGTATCAGGTATGAATGGTGCGATTATGATTTTACCGCGCGAAGGTTTGAAAGATAATAATGGCAAATTCGTCACTTACGATAAAGCGTATTACATCGGTGAGCAAGATTGGTATTTGCCTAAAGATGCAGAGGGTAAATTCAAACGTTACACCGCACCAGCACTCGCCATGGTAGATACAATGGAAGTGATGAAAGGCTTAATACCAACACATCTTACCTTTAACGGTAAAGTGGGTGCGATAACCGGTGAAAATGCAATGACGGCTAAAGTGGGTGAAACCGTATTATTCCTTCATTCGCAAGCTAATCGTGATACGCGCATTCACTTAATTGGTGGCCATGGTGATTTGGTTTGGACCGGTGGTTCATTTGATGATGTGCCAACAACCAACCGTGAAACATGGGCTATTGCAGGTGGTGAAGCAGGTGCGGCAATGTATACCTTCAGACAACCTGGTTTATATGCTTATGTTAACCATAACTTAATTGAAGCCGTTATGTTGGGTGCAGCAGCGCATGTTAACGTTGAAGGTGAGTGGAATAATGATTTGATGGAGCAGGTGTCAAAACCAGGTCCAATTAAATAAGATCTTAGTACGCGTCGTCTTTTTCGCCTTGCCCTGACGAAAAATACTTATCGTGAGAAGGCTTATACATAAACATATTTAGGTTTCAAAGAATGATGAATACATTAAAGCCTATCTTAGTTATTTTTCTGTTTTTTGTAGGGGCTGCATCTGCGGCCCCTATTTCTTTGGAAGCAAAGTCAGAAGCCGATACGAGGCTTGAATATACAAGCGCTTTGAATGCAATGGCAACCAACATGATGAATTGGTATGGCAGCTTGATTTCAAAGTCTAATGCCATCCAATTTAACGCCCCGCCAGCAAGGTGGGATATGTATCGTGCTGATTATCCTCAGCAGATCACACAGATAGAAATCACGAACACAGATTTAACGAAAACAGAAGTTTCAGATCAGTATCAGTTTGCGGTAGACACCCTGATAACGTATAAAAATGATGCGGGTGTGCATAGGCAAAAAAGGCAGGAAACAATCCTCTTTCAAGCGCCTTTATTAGCGACAGCGGTGATCAAAGATATTATCAATGAAAAAACCACAGAAATACCAGCAAAACAAACGATAACGACAGACCCACCCACCTTTGATCGAATGCATTATAAAGCCCGAGAATTTGCTTATGCTTGGTTGGCTTATCTTGATGGTGTTTCAGGTCAGGAAGCGTTAGAAAAACAGCTTAGCAAAGCAATATATGAATTTAAAATAGGCAGCAATAGGGTGCAAGATTCAGTCGCCTCAACCAGATTGCTAAGAGCACAATATTTAACACAAGGCGGCCATTTATTACGCACATTAAATGTGAAGGAAAGCGAAAATAAACCAGATCACTTTATATTAGATTTGATTATTGAATGGAAAGGGGTCAACCAATCTGGGAAGCCCGTATTAGCCAAAATCCATCAAGAAATTGAATATCAAATACAAGAAAATGGTGAATGGCAGATAAATATAATCAAGGAAGAACACTTATTGCCAGATATTGCCCCGTGGTCAGGATTATTATGTTGAAAAGATTATTGATATTAGCGTTGCTGCTTTGCTCAAATATCGCAATGGCAGAAACGCTTCCTATATTAAGTGGGGTGGGTGGCAACTTCTCTGCAATTGCGAATGGTGAAGAAATTGAATTTAACCATTTTAGAGGCAAGGTTGTCGTATTGGCGTTTGGCTATACTAATTGCGCCGATATTTGCCCGCTAACATTGGGTTACTATAAACGTCTCTATAAGATCTTATCAGCCGAAGAACAACAAATGACAAAGATGCTATTTGTAACGGTTGATCCAAAATATGACACCCCAGAACATTTAACTAATTTTGTAGGCCATTTTGATAAAGACTTTATTGGAATAACGGGAACGCGTGTCCAAATTGATGAGATCGTGTCTCTTTTTCAGGCAGAATATAACAAACTATCAACAGGCGAAGTGGCGACCGATAAGATCCGTCGGATCACGCAAAAAGAAGACTCAGATGATCAAGCAGAGGATACAGCTTATCTTTATAGCCATAGTGTTGCGCTTTATCTTGTTGATAAAGACGGTGATACCCGTGCATTACAATATACCGGCACACCAGTTGAAGAGTTTGCTGACAAAATAAGGATATTAATCAATGAATAATAAAATCGGCTTTTTCATCATTATGCTCTTGTTAATGACGGTTATGAATACCGCTTGCTCAGCGCCGGGCCCGCATATCCAAATTGAAGGTTTCTGGGTGGTGCAACCGCCTGGCGTCGCTAGAGGCACAGCAGGCTATGGCATCATCAAGAATACAGGTAATGAATCGGACACCTTGCTTAAGGTGAGCAGTGATGTGGGGTTTGTTATGTTGCATAAAACAGACGTTGTGAATGGTGTAGGGAAAATGATGCATATCTCACAGAGCGTGATTAAAGCAGGGGAATCGCTTGTTTTAGAGCCGATGTCTTATCATTTAATGCTTTCAGATATGGACGATCGGATTTATAATGAAGGCGAAACAGCCACCTTGACGTTTGAATTTGAGAAGTCAGGTATCATTAAAGTTGAGGTGCCGATAAAACCGAGTTGGCAAGATAAATAGAGAGAAGCAATGCAACAACCGATTAATTCACCACCCAAACAATTTGCTTTATTTGAACTAGGATTCAGGCCTTTTTTCTTGCTCGCCAGCCTACTTGCAATCATTGCAACAATCATCTGGATGGCAAGTTATACCTTCGGTTGGGTGTTGCCTGTTAGCGAGGTCACGCCTATCGCTTGGCATGGCCATGAGATGGTGTTCGGTTACACCACTGCGATTATCGCAGGCTTTCTGTTAACGGCGGTTAGAAACTGGACCGGCGAGCAAACGATTAAAGGCCTGCCTTTAGCCCTGCTCGCCCTAGTGTGGCTATTAGCGCGTACCTTACCCTTGCTCAACTCGCCTTTATTATTCCAATGGGCTGCCGCATTTGATTTGATTTATTTGCTTGGCGTGATGCTTGCCGTGTTTTATCCTATTGCCAAAGTAGGGCAGTGGCGACAGCTAGTCATTGTCTTTATTTTAGCGATGTTATTAGCGGCCAATACCCTGTATTACCTGGGTGTGTTTCATATCGTTAACCAAGGTGTATCGTGGGGATTATTCACCGGCGTCTATTTCATTATGGCGTTGATTTTCACCATATCCAGACGCGTGATGCCCTTCTTTATTGAGCGTGGCGTGGGTTATGATGTTCAGCTTAAAAACTCGGCGTTGATTGATAAAGCCAGTCTGGTTTTATTGGCTGGATTATGGTTAGTAGATGTATTCTTTAAGCAGCCAATCCTAATCGCCTTATTTTCAATGGCTTTAGCCATCATGCATAGCATTCGCTTAGCTGGCTGGTACACCCAAGGCATCTGGCAGAAGCCTTTATTGTGGATCCTATTCCTAGGTTATAGCATGTTCATCTTAGGTTTTATCCTTAAAGCCATTAATTTTTTCGGGTTTTATCCCACCTCAATTCCATTGCATGCATTTACTTATGGTGGAATAGGCATGATGACCTTAGGGATGATGTCTCGTATTTCATTGGGGCATACAGGCCGAAACATCAATGAACCGCCTAGCGTGCTTAAATGGGCCTTCTTGAGTCTATTTATAGGCGCGATAGTGCGCGTTATCTTGCCAATCTTTTTACCCTCGGTTTATGTGCATCTGATTGGTTTGGCGCAGTTGTTGTGGATCATTGCTTTTGGCTTGTTTGTAGCACGTTATTTTATGATATTTGTTCGGCCTCGGACAGATGGACAGCCAGGGTAGTATTTTTAAAGAGCTGGTTTAACACACAGGAAAAACCGGCCCATATAATTATTAGGCCAGTTCGATCTGCACTAAATTATCTGAAAAAGTGGGCGCATGACCCATATCAACATATTCTGCAGAACTAATGCAGTTAACCGTGCCTTTATTCAGCTGTCGCCAGTAACCCAATGGTGAAACAATCACACCAGCACTCACATCGTCTGTGATCTTAGCTTCAGCTTCAAATGCTCCCCGATCATTAAACACACGAACAGTAGCATCCTCTTTAATCCCGCGAGCATGTGCGTCAATGGCGTTGATCAAAACATATTGCGCGCCTTGTTTTTTAATTTTTGAATCCATATTGGCATAACAGGAATTCAAGAACCCATGACTTTTGGGCGAAATGATATTGAGCGGATATTTCTTAGCCAAGGCGGGATTGCTTTCAGCTGTTTCTCTGGAGGCAACATAATCAGGCAAAGTATCTAATATTTCGCCAGGCTGGAATCCTTCATACATCTGACGGAAAGGCCCTGCAACAAAATTGGTCGTGCCATCGGGTATTTTGAATTCGCATTTTCCAGAGGGTGTGGGGAAATTGCCTTCTTTATGTGGCGCGCGGTCATCTTTTGTTCCCACGGTTAAGCGGGCAAACCCATGCTCACGCATATAATCCAAATCAATGCCATCACACGCGGGTGAATCCCAATCAACATAATTTTCAAGGCATTCCGAGTCAGACCATTTGAAGTTTTCTTCTTCATAACCCATCAGCTTGGCTAAGCGTCTAAAAATTTGATTATTTGGTAGGGCTTCTCCAGGTGAATCAACACATTTTTCATTATAGGTGAGATAGAGGTGTCCCCAAGAGAGCACCATATCTTCCATTTCTGCCCCCATGGAGGCAGGCAACACAATATCAGCATAAGCCGCCGTATCCGAGATGAAATGCTCGGCAGACACCATAAATAAGTCTTCGCGCTTCAGCCCCTCGATAATCTTATCGGTTTCAGGTGATTGTGTAACGGGGTTCGTATTCCAACACATCATTGATTTTATCGGGGTGTCTAATTTTGTTTCGCCAGTCAATACCCGGCCGAGTTGTAAAATATTGACAGCGGGGGTGCCTTCGGGAATCAAATCAGGGCGACAGATCACATCAAACTTATAGGGATGCTCCCACACAGGGAATTGCAGCGCACCACCACCCACATGTCGCCAAGCGCCAATTAACGCAGGCAAGCAGCTCACCGCACGAATCGCTTGGCCACCGCCATAGCTTCTTTCTAATGCAACACCTAACCGGATTGCTGCGGGTGGGGTTGTTGCATATTCTCTTGCGAAGCGGCGAATGTCAGCTGCGGGAATGCCCGTGATCTCTTCAGCCCATTCAGGCGTTTTATCTTTTGCACGCTCAGCGAGCTCAGCATAGCCAACCGTGTAGTTATCAACATAATCTTGATCCACCAAGCCTTCTTCAATAATGGTGTGGATCATTGCCATGGCTAATGCACCATCGGTACCCACTTTGGGGGCAATATGCCAATCAGCTTCTTTTGCTGTTTTAGAAGCATAGGCATCGATCACAATGACTTTGGCACCTTTTTTCTGAGCTTGTTTAACAATATGCCAATGGTGCAGGTTTGTGCTAACAGAATTACACGCCCAAATAACAATGTATTTAGAATGAATAAAGCTTTCGGGATCCACCCCAGCCGTCGGGCCAACAGTTAATAACCATGCCGTGCAAGACCCTTCGCCGCAGAAGGTGCGCTCGGTTACCGTGGCGCCCATCCGATTAAAAAAAGCATCGCCGCCATTTAAGCCATGCACCAATCCTTGGTTACCTAAATAACTCACCGGCATAATCGCATGAGGCCCATCTTCAGCAATAATGGCTTTCCACTTCGTCGCTATTTCATTCAGCGCCGCATCCCATGAGATCCGTTCAAATTGTTTTGTGCCTTTGGGACCCGTGCGTCTCAGTGGATATAACACGCGGTCAGGATGATGATGCCGCTTTTCATAATCATTTAATTTAACGCACAAACCACCCCGTGTCATCGGATGGTCAGGATTACCTCTAACGCCGGTTAAAGTGCCATTCTCAACTTCATACACCATTGAGCAAGTATCGGGGCAATCATGCGGACAACCACCATGATGTGTGGTTTTTAATACTGATACCATTACCATTCTCCGTGTGGGAATATTAAATATTGTTACCAAGCTTTAACTATACACCACCTCATGCGGGCATTTTGCCCGACAAAATATGAGCTTTCAGATGAATGTAAAGTATTGATCATGGATTGAACACGAATATCAATCTACTTCAAGCCTGACGTAACAAATTCCTTCAGTTGATGTTTTTGTTATGTTTTTTTGCTTTTAATTTAGCCAACCTAAAAAAAATAACTTTTTTTTCACTTTCAAGAGTCGTTTTTTCTAAAGCCTGCTCTAGATGATACTTTTTTCTCATTAGGTCTCTTTCGAGTAAGTAAGCCATTAAAAGGTGGTATAAATGATAGTTATTTAAGCTGATTTTTTCTGCTTCTTTTAGTGCCTGCTCTTTTCCATGAACTTTAGAAAAAGCATAAGTTCTATTTAACGCTACAATAGGAGAATATTCAATTTGCAAAAGTTGATTATACAGTTGAAGGATATTGTCCCACTTTTCTTTTGAATCTTCTACAGTTGTATGCCAATACGAAATTCCAGCCTCCAAGTGATACTTTGTTATATTTTGCCCACAAGCTGATTCGTTTAAAAAAAGTATGCCTTTCTCAATTAACTGGAAATCCCATTTACTTTTGTCTTGCTCATAATATAGTATTTGCTCACTTGCATTATGTAACCTAGCTTCAAATCGTGAAAGGTGAAAACACATTAAAGCAAGTAAGGCACTGATCTGAGGTAACTGTGTTGGTTTATACGTTCTTAATAAATTTCCTAATCTCAGGGTAATCCCCCCATTTTTAAGGGACTTTCAAAGTAGAACGTTAAGCCACCATA
>CAZRAY010000009.1:28577-49092 GCA_964598235.1 uncultured Piscirickettsiaceae bacterium | reverse complement strand
CGAGACGCGCCACCTCAAACGTTGTACTCGATTCTTGAGACAAACCATTCACATCAGATGCACGCACGAGGGCAGTATGACTACCAGAAGACAACAAGGTATAAGGGAAGGCCAAAGAGAAGCCGGATTTATTAGCGTTAGGATAGTTTGGGAAAGCAGCGCCAACATCTGCCCGTGCAGCGCCGGAAGGGATATCCGTATTGTATTGGCCATCAATAAATAACTCAATTTTATTAATGGTCGCTAAGCCAACGGCCCAACCTCTTAAGTTAGCAATGCCCGTACTGACATCCGTTATAGTGGGTTCTTCAATGGTCACGATAATATCGGGGTCAGCCGCTAAGCTTACTTGCAGATTAAGCACTGCAATAACAAATAACCACCATCTTCCAGTCTGTCGGGAGAGAGATTTAAATAGCATGTTTTTCGGCCTTATATAAAGCTAAACAATGCAACCTGAGGGGGGTAGTTGCTAAAAATACAACCTGAGAGGGGTAGGTTGCTGTGTGAAATTAAAGCAAAGCCATCATCGCATAGTCATATTAGAAGTGCAAGTTATTTATGCGTTGAATAACAATAGCAAACTCTATGGTGTCAGCAACCAACCATTTTCATTAGGGCTACCATTTTTATCGATCACATAAAGGTATGATGGTTCACTTATATCAAGCCCACCCTTATTTATGTGAACAGTTACTTGGTTATTATTCCAACTCGTAGGTATTTGGACCTCACAATTCGATCGTGTGCTCCATGTTGCTTCTGGACAGATAAGCACACGATGCCAGGTATCATCCACATATAAAGAATCGTAATACATCACTGAGCCAGGTTGGGCGTTATGCGATACTTGTGATTGAACAATCGAGTTATAACGATTTGGCTCATCAGTATTTCTCATCCTAAATTTGTTATCTGTACCCAATATTCCTTTTTGATAAAAATTAAAGGTTCCGTCTTTAACATTTACTCCTGAGGTTTCATATTGAAGTTCTTCTACTTTCCATTCTCTAGGGAGTTGATGTAAAATTTGATTCGTAAACTGACCCGACCAAGTAGTACCTTCTGTATACTCGGGAGTAATCCTGAATTTTGAATTCTCAGCTCCCTGAGCATTCATATGCATGTTATTGCGAGGGTAAACATTACCGATCCTCCTAACTGACATTCGAATAGTTTTGAAATTAAATGTTCTAAAAAAGCTAACACTGCTCATAATCGCGTTAGAACTACTCTTCATTTGCTCTCCATCAACAAAGTCAATTTGAGGCTGGTCATTTATCGAACCACTTACATTATTGTATTTAAGTATATGGGTCATATAAGTGATATTTGGATGAGCTTCTTTAAATGAAACTATTTGGGCTGTAGCTCCCGAGGTTTGACCTGTAATAATATCACCAACCTGCAAAGATCCTGAGGTAAGGTTGATTCTGGCATTGATTGCTTCATCTGTTGTAATATCAAAATCTTCATAAGTCTTTCTATACAAATAGAGGCGGTCACTATCAAAATTAATACGTGAAAGTGCTATACCGCTTGAACTTCCATAATCAGTGCCAGCTGATTTCTGTGAACCAGGAGCAACAATTGAAGTAGAGAAAGTTCCTAAGTTATCATCATCACTCCAAGTTGCCATTCTTCCCAGAGGCGAAGGAGCTGTGCCAAAATCAGCTTTCCACCAGAATAATGGTTTTGCATTGATTTTTTCAGTGAAACCAACGCCATTAATCACAAGCTCGATATTGCCTGTAATACTTCCCTGAACACTTGTTATATTATTGTTGGGGACGCCATTTGAGTTGAATTCATCTTCATCCGATAATGAGGAACACCCAGGATCATCAGGAAAATCAATCAAATTATCCGCATCATTATCTATACCATCTGAACAAGCAGGCATCCCAGCAGAAGAATCTTTAACCACATTTTGCATTTCAAATTGCTGGGTAGCCGTTTGCCATTGCAAATAGACATCGTAAGATGTATTATCAGCAATAAAATTAGAGATAATGATTTGTTCATTTTGAATGCTGACTGACGCATTATCAAGATTCACATTAGCCAAGTTATTGATGAAGGCAGTATCCAACTTCACCACATTAAATACAGCACTGGATTCCTGAGTGAGTCCATTGACATCATGTGCTCGTACTAAAGCCGTATGACTTCCTTTGGATAACTCAGAATAAGGGAACGCCATAGAGAAGCCAGATGCATTTGAATTAGGATAATCAGGAAACGCATTACCCACATCATTTCGTGTCCCCCCAGAAGGGACATCAGTACTATATTGCCCATCAATAAATAACTCAATTTTCTCAATTGTAGCCAGTCCAACCGCCCATCCGCGTAAATTAGCAATCCCATTACTCGCAAAGGAAGCAGAAGGCTCCTCCAATGTGATCACAATCGGTGCACTTGCAGGCGAAACCGCGGTTGTTACACCACCAGAGGATGAAATGACCGTTTCGGGAGCGGAGAGGGCCGAGGCACTACGTTGTATGACAGACGACATCTCAAACTGCTGAGAAGCCACCCGCCATCGTAACCGGACATCATAACTCAGCCCTTCAGCAGACAGGTTCGAAATAATCACTTCCTGCCCCGCCAGTGAAGCAGAAGCGGCAGCCAAACTGACCTGATTTGGGTCAGAAATGAACTCACTATCGAGACGCGCCACCTCAAACGTTGTACTCGATTCTTGAGACAAACCATTCACATCGAATGCCCGTACTAACGCAATATGGCTGCCGGAGGATAATAACGTATAAGGAAAAGCCAGTGAGAAGCCGGATTTATTTGCGTTAGGATAGCTTGGAAAAGCAGCACCGACATCTGCCCGTGCAGCGCCGGAAGGGATATCCGTATTGTATTGCCCATCAATAAACAACTCAATTTTATTGATGGTAGCCAAGCCAATCGCCCAACCTCTTAAGTTAGCAATGCCCGTACTCACATCCGTTATGGTGGGCTCTTCAATGGTTACAATAATATCGGGATCAGCAGCGAAGCTTACTTGCAGATTAAACACTGCAACAACAAATAACCACCATCTGCCATTATGTCGGGAGAGAGATTTAAATAGCATGTTTTTCGGCCTTATAAAAAGCTAAACAATGCAACCTGAGGGGGTAGTTGCTAAAAATACAACCTGAGGGGATTAGGTTGCCGTGTAAAATTAAAGCAAAACCATCATCGCATAGTTATATTGGAAGCGCAAGTCGTTTATGCGTTGAATAATGTCATCAAATTATATGAAGGTAATTAAAGCGGTTTTTGATTATCAGCGGACCTGAAGTATCTGTTATTAAGACATAAAGCCTAAATCACGAACGCCAAACTGGTTTAGATTCGGGAATATAGTACTAATGTCACCATCCGTCAGATCCATCCATTTCGCTAGGGTAGCACCATATTGGTCTACGGAGATGGTTGGAATCATTCGACCATCGTTTCCTCGGTCATCGGGCCCATCAGGAGCGATATCAGGTAGTGCTCCAAAAATTTGCCCACCATTCACGGCTCCCCCCATAACCAGTTGATGTCCTCCCCAAGCATGATCTGTTCCATCACCATTACTGGTAGAAGTCCTACCGAATTCAGAGGCGGTAAAACTGGTAACAGAATTTTCGACGTTTAATTCCTTAGTCGTTAGGTAGAAAGCATTAAGTGCATCATTTACTCTTGTAAATAGAGAATCATGCTTACCTAATTGTTCGTCATGTGTATCCCAGCCTCCTATCTTGACAAAGAAGATCTGTCGTTTTAACCCTAAATCTTCTCTGATAGAAATTAAGCGTGCGATCATTTTCAGGCTATTAGCAAGGCTATTTCCTTCAGGATAAATAGTTTGGATATTTGGGGCTGCGAGAAGTGCACCTTCTAATTCATTAAGTTTATTTTGCACAGTAGAAAAGGAAGTTGCGGCATGTTGCTCAAAGGCATTACTGTATTGTAAATTAAGAAGTCTATTCCAAGAAGCTGTTCTATCAGCATGAGGAGCTGTATTTCGGAAGTAATTAAAATTGCGTAATCCCGAATTATTTACAGAAAAAGGTTGAGTAATATTTCCTGGCTGCCAAATATTAGTGCCACTGAGTGAAATTGTCGGGGTTAGGTTAGGGGATGCGTTCGCGCTGTCTAATAGATCTGCCATCAGCCCACCCCATCCTGGTGGTGTTGGGCCGGTATGAGGAGAACGATTTGTTTGCCATATTTCTTGTTGGCTATTATGTGAAAATAAACTTCGGGGAATGCGAATAGTTCGGTCGCCAGCTCGATAAGCTAAAACCTGTTCTCGTGTAAGTGGTTGTAAGAGCGTACCAACGTTTGAAATTAAAGCGAGATTATTTTGATTATAGAGTCCTGATACTGCGCCGCGCATACTAGGGTGGAAAGCATAATTACTCCCATCGTTGACAGGGCTCAATGCGCCTCTTGGCAATGCGATTTCTTGTCGAATATTTTGATAATTTTGATAAGCGCTTGACTCGTAAGGGACAAACATATTAAAACTATCATTGCCGCCAGCGAGAAAAATACAGACAAGACTTTTGTAGTCAGACAGTCCGCTATAGTTTGCCGCGAGGGCTGATTTCATTAATTGTAGATTGGTTTGGGTTGCTAATAAAGTGGCGCCCCCAGTCAACATACCTATTTGCTGAATAAACTTTCTACGCTGTTTGTTTATGCTTTGGCTCATTATGAAATCCTATTATTTCTGGATTATGTGGTCTGGAGAAGAGACTATCAAGGTAATGATATCTTTTGCTTTTGCTTCAAGACCCTCATTGCCATCAGGGAAAGTACTATTGTTTAAGTGATCTAGCAATATTCCTCTCATAGCGGTAGACATCTTGCCGCTTAGCAATAGCAGGTCAAGGTGGTCAAGAAGTGCGTTTGGGTCGGCAGCTAATGCTACTTCCCGAGCAAGTTGGAGTGTCGTGAAGGTATTCGCTTTATCAGTGCGATGAATCTCCGCACTAATTTCATTAGTCAAATTCACGGTTGCATCCCCGGTAATTAATTGGAATTCTGGCGCGACAAGATTTGCATTTTTAATAGGCCCAGACGGCGTATAGTCAGGTAAGAAAAAGTTAAATACCGAAGGTGAGCGTAAGATTTCCTGGCCAAAAAATTGTGAGCCAACGGTACTTATAAACATTCGATGATAAAGTGAATAAAGGCCACGATTACATGTCCCCTCTCTGGTAGCAGGAAGTACATTGAAGGCACGGCGTAAATGACTTAACCGCAGCATGGGCTCTCGTAATTTGCCATAATGTGGAATGGTTAAATGGCCGTCACGGGCTTCGGGGTCAAGCAAAATGGTTTGAATGACGGCTTTTAGATCGCCACGGGTACCCGCACCATTATTGTTAAATACCTGAGCAACACGCTGGACATAAGCAGCGCTTGGGTTGCTGGTGATCAATCGTTGAATTAGCTGTTTGCTAATGAAAGGGCCAACATTAGGGTGATTGAAAACATTGTCTAGTGCATTGCGTAAATCTTGGGTGGCTGTTTGCCCTGCAGGTAATATAGTGCCATTTAACAATGGTTTTTCATTTGTGGCGTCATGAAACTCTGCCCAAGGGGTCATTAATGTTGTGGTATCCCCCTCTTTTCTATTCAATCGCCAAATATTTGCATTGGCAAAATTCCAACCTGTAAAAACTTTCGCGAAGCCTTTAATAATATCTTGGTTGTAACTTGGAATTGGAGCGCCATTGGATAGTTTGGTTGAACCATCAAGATTCAATTCAAATAGACCGATGGAGAATAATTGTAGTAATTCGCGTGCATAGTTTTCATCAGGGCGGCTGGACTTCTTGCTTTGGAGCATATTTAGATATAGCCCCATCATCGGGTGTAGCGTAACTTTTTCTAATAGCGTTCGGTAATTACCGAATGCATTTTCTGCCAACATATCGTAATAGTCAGCTAAACCAAAAGAATTTCGTGATAATCCTACAGCAGAGACAACAAAAATTTCACTGAGTGCAAGAGCAATTCGTTGGCGAAGCTGATCACTACCATTAATTGTCATTTCCCACCAAGCATTGATACGGAATAATTCAGCGTTAAGATCAAGCGCACCACTAGTCGGACGATTGTTATACACAACGCCATCTTTTTTGGGGCATGATTTTAACCACAACGCTTCGGTAGCAGGTAGTTGTCTTGATGATATCGGGGCAGAAAATTGCTGGGTCAGCCATTTTTTATAGCCACCAAGAGATACAAGGCTGTCAATTGTAGTAATTGTTGGTCCAAATGTACTTTGGGTTAAAAACCGTGCGGCATCAGCTCGGCTCAAGTTAGATGTGGGGCTACCACCCTGAGTAATGATATTTTGAATTTCAAATTGTTGGGTAGCAGTTTGCCATTGTAAACGTAAGGTATAGCCTATACCATCTGCTATGAAGTTAGAGACAACAATTTGCTCGTTCTCGATTTGGACGGATGCGCTATCGAGATTAACAGTATTAATATCCGAAATAAAATTATTTTCTAACCTTGTGACATTAAATGAGGCACTTGCATCTTGAGTGAACCCGTTGACATCATGCGCTCTAACTAGGACAGTGTGATTCCCTTTAGATAATTCAGAATAAGGGAAAGCCATTGAAAATCCCGACTGCGCAGAATTAGGATATTGTGGGAACGCATCCCTCACATCATTTCGGGTTGCTCCAGCAGGAATATCTGTACTATATTGGCCATCAATGAATAATTCTATTTTTTGAATTGTCGCTTGTCCAACAGCCCAGCCTCGTAGGTTGGCGATACCATTACTCGTGAACTGTGCTGAAGGTTCCTCAAGCGTAATTATAAGAGGGGAGGTTTCTACATGGGCGACAGAGGCAGCAGGTTGAACACCAGATAATGCAGAAATAGTGGATGCTGTTAAACTAGAGACGCCACGCTTTATCACCGATTCCATTTCAAATTGTTGTGTTGCAACACGCCAGCGTAGCCGAACGTCATAGAAGCGACCATCTGCGATAAGATTGGTTACGATAACCTCTTGGCCAGATAGAGAAGCGGTGGCACTGGATAAGCTAACCAGATTAGGATCTGCGATAAATTCATTATCAAGCCGAGCGACAATAAAGCTAGAGCTGGTTTCTTGGGTGAGACCATTTATATCATGTGCACGAATTAATGCGGTATGGCTGCCGGGCGATAATAGGGTATAAGGGAATGCCATTGAAAACCCAGATCTATTTGCATTAGGATAATTCGGAAAGGCGGCACCTACATCAGCTCGTGCAGCCCCAGAAGGAATGTCGGTGCTATATTGGCCATCAATAAATAACTCAATTTTTGAAATGGGCGCCAATCCAATCGCCCAACCCCTTAAGTTCGAGATCCCGGTGCTGACATTATTTGCAACTGGTTCTTCAAGAATAACAAGAATATTTGGATCGGCAGCCAAGCTTGTTTGAGCGTTGAACAAGGTGAAAAGAATAAGTAAAAACGTTGTCTTTTTGTATACGAGGGAGCGGAGTAATTTTAAAAGCATATCTTCAATTGTCCTTAAACTAATTATCCATCTTGGATTAAAGGATTGTGTCACACACAAGAAATTTATGCAAGATTCATGCTATCATTTGGAATGGTGTTAAGCGGTTGTTATTTTAGGGTTTATGTGAAGAAAGATAATTTTAGATGTCAATTTTTGTCACAAAGTGACGTACTGTGACTATTATGATGTTCATATCGTGATCGTGTTTAAAATTAAAAATTATAAAAATAGCGCAAGTAATATGAACCCCAATAACAAGCGATAGACAACAAACGGCCACATGCCGATGCGATCAATTAGTTTAAGAAAGAGATGGATACAGAGGTAGGCGCTGAGGGCTGAAAATAGGGAGCCGAGGAATAGAGTATTCCAGTCTACGGTGGCATTACTTAAGATGAGCTCTCTTACTTTGAGGCAACCGGGTAAGAAGATCGCAGGAATGGAGAGCAGGAAGGAGAAACGGGCGGCTGCGGGGCGAGTGAGGCCGAGCAGGAGAGCGGCGGTGATGGTGATGCCGCTCCGGGAGGTGCCAGGGATGAGGGCGATAGCTTGAGCGCAGCCGATAAATAGAATATCAAACCAGCTGAGATTATGTTCTGTACATTGGCGTTTGCCGCGCCAGTCGGCATAGCCTAATAGTAAGCCAAAAATAATTGTTGTTGCAGCGATAACAAGCGGGTCGCGTAAGTCTATTTCGATGATATCTTTAAACGCCAATCCTGCGAGGCCAACGGGGATTGTACCCAATAAAACAGCCCAGGCAAGACGACTTTCGCCAACTTGTTGCCGTTGTTTGATACCTTGAAACCAGTCTCTGAATAAGGTGCGCAGGGTGTCACGAAAATAGTAGACAACGGCGCCGAGTGTGCCAATATGGACTGCGATATCAAACGCCAAACCTTGATCTTGCCAGCCAGCGATAAGTGGCAGGAGGATAAGGTGGGCGGAGCTGGAAATTGGTAAGAACTCAGTGAGCCCTTGTAATAATGCCAGTGCGAGTATATGTAAAAAATCCATAAGGCCCAATATCTAAATTTAATTTAAGCTTATTATATAGGCTTCATGATAAAATGCGCAGCTACATTTTGATTAAATTCGATAGAGACCATGCCAAACCGAATTCGCGAGATACCTTATAACTATACGTCCTTTTCTGATCGAGAAATCGTGATTCGATTTTTGGGTGAGCCAATGTGGGATGTGGTGCAGACTTTACGGGGTAAGCGTAAAACAGGTCGTTCGGCGCGGATGTTGTTTGAGGTGTTGGGCGATATGTGGGTGATTTCGCGTAATCCCTTTATCCAAGATGATTTAATTGAGAATAATAAACGCTGGGATTCTTTATGCCATGCCTTACATCACCGTTTAGACCAAATTCGGGAACGCGCAACAGGCAATGATGCGCCGTTGGTGATGCGCTTGGTCGAATCGGCTCGGCAGGCGATTGAAAAATTCGAGAATAATTTGCTGGGGATGGCTGATCGCCGTAAGGAAGTGGTACGAGAACTGTCATCGGCCACTAAAAAACATAATCTCAAATTTGATGGTTTATCACGTGTTTCCCATGTCACCGATGCAACGGATTGGCGGGTGGAATTTCCATTATTGGTGGTGACGCCGGATAGTGAAGCTGAAATGGCGGCAGTGGTGGCAAAGTCGATTGAACTCGGCTTAACCGTGATTCCGCGTGGTGGCGGTACGGGCTATACCGGTGGGGCGATTCCACTTTCTGCCGACAGTGTGGTGATTAATACTGAAAAATTAGAAGGCTTAGGTGAGGTCATTTACCGTGCCTTGCCTGACCGAGAAGGCGAAGAAGTTGCCACGGTGCGCGCTGAAGCGGGCGTGGTGACACGTCGTGTTTCTGACTTAGCCGATGGACAGGGCTTGGTATTTGCCGTTGATCCCACCTCCCAAGACGCCTGCACGATTGGCGGAAATGTGGCAATGAATGCGGGTGGGAAAAAAGCTGTGATGTGGGGCACGACATTGGATAATTTAGTGTCATGGCGCATGGTGACGCCCGATGCGAACTGGTTAGAAGTCGAGCGCTTAAACCATAATTTAGGCAAAATTCATGATGTGGAGATGGCTGAGTTTAGGGTGACGCATTATCACCCAGACGGTCAAACGCCGATGGGTGAACCTGAGCATATTTCTATTCCTGCTGATCAATTGCGAAAGTCGGGTTTGGGGAAAGATGTCACCAATAAATTCTTGGGTGGTTTGCCGGGGATTCAAAAAGAAGGCTGTGATGGGCTGATTACCTCTGCGGTGTTCGTCTTGCATCGGATGCCGAGCTTTATTCGTACGGTGTGTTTAGAATTTTTCGGCCAAGATTTGAGCAAGGCTGTGCCTGCTATTGTCGAAACTAAAGATTTTTTGGATAACAATCCTCAGATAGTACTCGCGGGCATGGAGCATCTGGATGAACGCTATGTGAAGGCGGTGGATTATACGACCAAAGCGCCACGGCCCGTATTACCTAAAATGGTGTTATTGATTGATGTGGCCGGTGATGATGAAGATGCAGTCGCTGCTGCAGCATCAGAAATTGTGCGTTTATCTAATTTGCGCGATGGTGAAGGCTTTGTGGCGACAAGCCCTGAAGCACGTAAACAATTCTGGGCTGATCGGGCGCGTACTGCGGCGATTGCACGTCATACCAATGCGTTTAAGATCAATGAAGATGTTGTGATCCCGTTAGATCGTTTATCTGAATATAATGATGGTATTGAACGCATCAATATTGTGCAATCGACGCAGAACAAACTGAATATGTTGTCTGCTGTCTGTGATTATTTGGCGGAAGAACCCGCCGAGCTTAATTTAAGCAATGATAATAATGAAAATGATGAGATTTTGCTTAGCAAGGTCACAACAGCGCGCACTCATCTAACGGAAGTACAACAGCGCTGGGAAGATATTTTGGCGCAATTGGATGCGCCAGCGGATACGAATACCAGTGTATTGCTCACCGGTGTCACCGTTGCTGAAGATGATACGGTGTTTGATATCATGCAACGTCGGGATTTGCGGATCTCCTATCGACAAGAAGTGGAACAGCCGCTGAAAGATATTTTCCAAGGCCTCGCGTTGGAAGCATTGCGAGATAAATTAGATAGTATCCATACCGATATTCGCTCCAGCCGCCTATTTGCGGCCACGCATATGCATGCGGGCGATGGCAATGTGCATACGAATATTCCAGTGAACTCTAGCAATTATGGGATGATGCATGAAGCGGAGAAAATCGTTGAGCAGGTGATGGCATTAGCTACTAAATTAGGCGGTGTCATTTCAGGTGAACATGGTATCGGTCTGACTAAGATGCAATTCTTAGGCGAAGATACGATTACGGCGTTTGCAGCTTACAAAGAAAAAGTCGATCCAAAGGGCCGATTTAATGCCGGAAAATTATTGGCAGGATCGGGGCTAGAGAATGCTTACACGCCTTCCTTGCAATTATTACAGCAAGAAGCATTGATTCTAGAAGCTAGCGATCTCAATGAGATCAATATGGATATTAAGGATTGTTTGCGTTGCGGGAAATGTAAGCCAGAATGTACAACACATGTGCCGCGTGCCAATTTACTCTATTCACCGCGCGATAAAATTTTAGGCACAGGGCTGATTTTAGAAGCGTTCTTATATGAAGAGCAAACCCGTCGTGGTATTTCAGTGCGTCATTTTGATGAAATGAATGATGTGGCGGATCATTGTACGATCTGCCATCGCTGTCTGAATCCTTGCCCGGTGAATATTGATTTTGGTGATGTCACCGTGAAAATGCGGGCAGTGCTTAAAAAGCAAGGTAAGCGCAAGTTTAGCTTGGGTACCTGGGCTGGGATGACCTATCTGAATGCCACCGATCCGCTCACGGTGAGGCTCATGCATAAAGCAATGATCATATGGGGTGCAAAAGGTCAGCGTTTAGGGCATAAAATTGTGAAAGCCTTCGGCTTACTAGCGAATAAGAAACCGGCCCCGACAACGGTAAAACCCGCCATTCCAGCGCAAGTAATCCATTTTATGCGCAAGCCGATGCCTGCGGGCTTACCATCAAAAACAACGCGCGCGATGTTGGGTGTGGAAGATGACAAAATGATTCCCATCCTGCGGGATCCGAATTATGCTGCGAAGCATGAAGGCGAAGAGCGCGATGCCGTGTTCTATTTCCCTGGCTGTGGCTCTGAGCGTCTGTTTAGTCAGGTGGGTTTGGCGACCATGGCAATGCTCTATGAAGTTGGCACTGAAACGGTATTGCCGCCGAGTTACTTATGTTGTGGTTATCCGCAGGCATCGAGTGGCGAGACAGAAAAAGGTCAGGCAATCTCAACGGCAAACCAAGTGTTATTCCACCGCATGGCGAACACCCTTAATTATATGGACATTAAAACGGTTATCGTATCGTGTGGCACCTGTATGGACCAATTGCTTAAATATCAGTTTGAATCGATTTTCCCAGGCTGTCGTTTATTGGATATTCACGAATATCTCATGGAAAAAGGGGTCAAAGTGGAAGGTGTTGAAGGCACACAATATCTCTATCATGAGCCTTGCCACACGCCGATGAAAACATATGAAGCCACCGAAGTCGCAGCGACATTGCTTGGGCAGGAAATAACCTTAAATGATCGTTGTTGTGGTGAAGCAGGCACTTTTGCCACTGCACGTCCAGATATCGCCATGCAAGTCCGCTTCCGTAAAGAAGAAGAAATTACCAAAGGCATTCAAACCTTAACGGACGAACCAAAAGCGGTGGCGAATAACGTCAAAATGCTCACTTCTTGCCCTGCCTGTGTGCAAGGTTTATCGCGCTATGAAGATGAAACGGGCATTGAAACTGACTATATTGTGGTTGAAGTGGCGAATAGTGTATTAGGTGAAGGCTGGCAGCAGAGATTTATTGAAGATGTGAAAGAAGGCGGGATTGAAAGGGTGTTGTTATAGGTTGAAGAATATTCACTTCCGTTAGAGGTGAATTAGCGTAACCATGAAATAACTTAAAAATAAGCGTCACTTCGTATTGAACTAAGAGGCAACCCTGTGTAAAATAGTCCGGCTTAGGTGTGGTGAATCTGCCAGCGCCGATAAGAATTTATTTTGGAGATAGACAGATGTACGCGGTAATCAAAACAGGCGGCAAACAATATAAAGTTGCAGAAGGTGAATATCTTCGTGTAGAAAAACTTGAAGCAGAAGCGGGCGACAGCGTTGTATTGTCAGAAGTATTGATGCTGGTTGATGGTGACAACGTCACAATCGGTGCGCCGATGGTTGATGGCGCAAGCGTTACAGCAACTGTGCGTGAGCAAGGTCGTGGTGAGAAAGTTAAAATCATCAAATTCCGTCGTCGTAAGCATTACCGTCGTCAAGCAGGTCATCGCCAAAGCTATACAGAAATTATGATCGACAGCATTTCTGCATCAGGTGCTAAGAAAAAAGCGGCGCCTAAGAAGGCAGCAGCGCCAGCAGCAAAACCTGCGGCTAAGAAAGCAGCGCCAGCTAAAAAAGCAACTGCTAAGAAAACAACGGGTAAAGATGATTTAAAATTAATTTCAGGTGTGGGCCCTGTGTTAGAAGGCAAACTGAATGATTTGGGTGTGACACACTTCCAGCAAATCGCAGATTTCACAGCAGAGAAAATTGCAGAGCTAGATGAAGCATTAAACTTTAAAGGTCGTATTGATCGTGATGATTGGTTAGGCCAAGCAAAAATTCTCGCATCAGGTGGCGAAACAGAATTTAGCAAAAAGAAAAAATAAGCGATTAATCGCTGAAATTGAAAAAGGGCTGATTTTTATCAGCCCTTTTTTTTGCCTGTAACAAGCGTATGATGATTATTTTGAATAAAATAATCAGGAATAAGCAATGGCAAATGAAGGCTACCACGAACCAATTGAATTATTATCATCGAAGACGCGTGATATGCATCGAGCAATTACTTCGTTAATGGAAGAGTTAGAAGCGGTTGATTGGTATAACCAACGCGTTGATGCGTGCGAGAATCTCGAATTAAAAGCGATTCTTGCGCATAACCGGGATGAAGAGAAGGAGCATGCTGCCATGGTGCTTGAATGGATTAGGCGGCAAGATCCGAGATTTGATAAGGAATTGAAAGATTATTTGTTTACCGATAAGCCGATAGCACATTCGTAGAAATTAAATGGTGTTAGAAAGAGAGCCCTTCGACAAGCTCAGGACGAACGGCGAGGAAATCACTTCTCAGTCAATGCGGTCCCATCAAATTGAATCCCAGCCCAACCCGTTTTGATAAAGTGCCGGATATTCTGGTGGTCATCCCCATCAGGTGACTCGAGTACCCCACGATAATATTGACCGAAGCAAGCTAAGGTCTCAGTTTCCGTGAAATTATGTAGTTTGGCGAATGAAAAGAGTTTGCAGGAGCCATTATTTTGATTTGCTTCATTACGACAATCACCATTAGTGAAGGCGGTTGGCGTGAAATCATAAAGAACATCAATGATATCGATAGTATTACTAAAATAAAGATCATCCGTCGCTTGCTGGAGTTGCGCGATCATTTCTAAATTTGTCATAGGGATCCTTAGGCGCGCGCCATGAATTTGCTGGTGGATGTGTTTATTTTAATTACATCACCCTGTTCGATATATTCAGGCACTTGCACCTCTAAGCCTGTCGAGAGTATGGCAGGTTTCGTGCGTGCCGTCGCGGATGCGCCTTTAATGCTCGGGCCTGTTTCAGTGATTTCTAATGCTACGGCAGCAGGCACTTCAATCGCCACCAAATTGCCTTCTAAGATAATCGCAACTATGCCTTCTAAACCTTCCGGTAAAAAGCCGATATCATCTTCGATATCGATGGTGTTAATTGTATATTGCTCATAACTTTCTAAATTCATAAAGGTATAGCTATCATCATCTTTATAGGAAAATTGCACCACGATACGTTCACAATCCACATCTTTTAGAAAATCATCGCCTTTCAACGTTTCATCGCGCTTCTGCTTAGTCTTAAGATGATTAAATCGAACTTTATACAATGTAGAAGCGCCACGAGAAGAAGGATTACGCACTTCAATTTGTTTAACGACATAAGGGGCATCGTTTACTTCGACGACCATCCCACGTTTTAAATCACTGGCTTTCGGCATGTTATTTTCTCTTCAAATTTGGATGGGGATATTATACGGGATTAAGCCTATTATTCCCGCGTAGGCGGGAATCCATTATGAAAATAGCTTAATCCCCAATTTTGCTTTTTGCATTAAGACAAAATGTTTATCAAGCGAATAAATGGCTAGGGTATTTTGAATCGCATTTTGAGCAATAATTAAATCTGGAATACCAATTCCACTGACACCTGATTGCAAACAACTAACCTGAAGTGCAACGATATTATCCCAGTCTAATTCGATGGGTAGCTTACGCAGCTTTTGTAACAATGCAATAATATGGTTTTCTTTTTTAACGGTTAACAGTGGCAATAATTCAGTTAAGATGAGATTATTGATGACTACTAGATTTTCATCAATTAAATAATCCAGTTTTTCAGAATGTGCACCTGATCTAAAATAATCAATCCATATCGAGGTATCAACCAATACCGCCATTAATGACGGCCACGCAAGGCATCAAGGTCAATCTCTAAATCTACAGTGCCTTTGGCCTTTTTTAAATCAGCAATTTCAGATTTTCTAATCATTTCTTCTAGTGCGACGGTGATCACTTGGGTTTTTGTTTTTATCTGGGATAAAGACATCGCTTTGTTTAATAATTCTTTGGGTAAATCGAGTGTTGTTCGCATGGCTATTCCTCCTAATGGAATTTATATGCATATATTATCATTTATATGCATATAATGTGTCAATCATCTGATGATCATCAAAATTCGATATCGATAGCCTAGCGCAGGTATTATTCAATACATTTCATAAATAATGGCATCCCAGTGTGCGATTAGATCCGGTTGTTTGCAGGCATAGCATTTATATTGCTGAATGGGTTTTCTGGCAGGGATGAGCTTGGATTTACATTGCCAACAGGTGAAATTATCTTTATAAAACCGATGAAAGCATAGCTTTCGGAGTGCATCGGTTGATTGCCAATCGTTGTTGGCTAAGGCAACTTCCCATTCTTTTTTAATAGCAGGTGTCGGAAATTCGAAATAGAACATTTCAAGATACCAAGCAATAGTGAATGTCTGGCAGTTGGGGCAGGTGAGCGGAATGGAATAGCCCTGAGAGCTTGGTGTTTCTCCTTTATTTAAGATTGCTTGTAAACGGGATTTCTCTGCCTCAGAACCTAATTTTTCAACACTATTAATATGTAGATCAATATTCCAGAGTGAGATGCCGTTATGAATAGGGATTGAGTAATCAATATCTTTACAATCGCAATGTGGGCACTCAATAGTTAGCGAAGAGTGGTCGGCGAGTATATTATCTGGGTCGTGATTCATAATTGGCTTTCGAGCAATGTTATATCGGCATTTGATAGCTTAAATAGGGCATAAACCTGCTCATTAAGCAGGCGTTCATGCTGAGCGACTTGGCTGGAAAGTGTTTGGATTTTATCTGCTTCGCTGTTTAACCATTGCTGCCAATCATTGCGTTCGGTGAGCGGAATATCTTGTTTATATAGGCGTTTAATTTCTTTATGGAAGGCGGCAAAATCAAGCTGCCACCAGTTTTTTAATTTGGTGCTGAGTTTTGGATCGCGATCCTCGGGGCAGAGATCAGGAATACGCTGGCGCACGCTTTGTTCGATGGCATAACGATCTTCGGCTAATTGTTGGCATTGCTCAGCGAGTTGACCGATGGTTTGTTTTTGTTGGTCGCTGGCATTGGGGATGGGGAGGGTTTCCATGTAATATGCCCGCACTTCATAATAACCGCCACGCACAAAAGGACACATCGAGGTAATCAATAACCAGCTAATGGATGAATTAAGAATGCCGAGCAAAAAAGCATCAGCATTGGGCAAAATATACGTTTTATCATTAGAGAAATAGCCTTGCGTATCTAAGCCAAAGAGTTGGTTCGGTGAAAAATGACCATAACTTATCTTTGGCGGCTCAAACTTTTCATAATAAGAAACGGTATCTTGAATTTCATACCATTGATAAGGCCCCGCCTTTCTGCCTGACCATTTTTCTTGTTCATTTTTAGGCAGTGCTTTTTGTTGTTTATCCCAACCTTTAGGTTTGGGTGTGAGTCGTTGTTGAAATTGTGTTAAATAATTGAGCACGGCGGGATATTGTTCAATATCAATACCTCGACGGGTAAAAATCAGCCATAAATCACGCGGTTCACTATGCCATTTTTTCAGATCTTTGCCTTCTAAAAAGGGTTTGAGGATCTCGGCAGATCGGGGATCATCCGCAATCAGTTGATTGCGAGTGGCGCGATCAATCACAAAGGCATCATTAAAACCGGTTAATACGCCTCGATAGGGCGAACCATAAGCCTGCTTTAAACTAGGGTGCTCAGCGGTGAGTTTGAGGCGCAATTGGGCAAGTGCTTTGCTTTCTAATCGCCAGCTATTAGTGCCGAGTTGTTGCTGTGCCATGGTTTGCTGATGTTGGTGAAAATAGGCTGTTAAATCTTCTGGCAAGCTGGATTCGGTGATATTTAAAAAGGGAATAAGGTGTTTATCATGGGGTTTGTTTTGGCGCGCAATGATAATGGCGGGATAGGTGGTTACCCCTTCAAATAATTGTAAATCACCAAAATCAATAATCGCTTCAAGTTGGCTTTGCTGGCTTAAATAGTGGCGCAAGGCTTCACCGCTGCTGGTTTTAAAAAAGGTGCTGGAGGAGATATAACCCAATAAACCAGTCGGCTTGAGCAGCTTTAAGCCCAGTTCATAAAAATAAGCAAACAAATCAACTACGCCATGATAAACAGCAAAATGTTGTTCTAAATAGGGCTTGATGTCACTGATGCGTTCTTGGCGCACATAAGGCGGATTGCCTAACACCACATCAAAACCACCTTGGGCGAAGATTTTAGGAAAAGCAGATTGCCAATTAAAGTTATTGGTGGCAATGGTATCCGTGTCATTCTCTGCAAATACGAGGCTATTGCCATGGCGCAGATTGTTATCTAAGCTGGTGAGCGCTTTGCCGCGCTTAGCTGTTTTTAGCCATAAGGAGAGTTTGCTGATTTCAATAGATTCGGCATTAATATCAACACCATAAAGATTGTTGGTGAGGATTTCTTTGTCGAGATCAAAGAGATCGGCTGTGCCTGTGATTTCAACCAGTTTTTCATTGATGCGGGTATATTCGGCATGCAGATAATCAAAGGCGGCCACTAAAAATGCTCCTGAACCACAAGCGGGATCAACAATTTTTATTTGCATGAGTTGTTCGCGCCAGTGGCTCCAGAATTGATGTTCTGATTTTTGGTTTTTCCAGCTAATATCTTGCTCAGCATCTGCAATTTTTTTGGTTTTGATATATTGCAATAATAGGGCATTAAAGGCCTGATTGAGATAGCTGCCGAGTGTGTGTTCAACAATAAAGCGGGTGATGTCATTCGGGGTATAAACCACCCCATCTTGTTTGCGTTTGCCTTTGGTGGCGGTTTGCTTGCCTGTTTTTGTGAGATCTTGCCCAGCTTCGATGGCTTGATGAATGGCTTCGAGATCGCTGATGGATTGCTCAAAAATATGACCAAGCACATTAACGCTAACCTCTGATTCAAAATCATATTCTCCCAATTCTTTGAATCCAGCACAAAGTAGATCAGAGATGGCAAGTTTACCTAAGGCAGTGTTTTCTGCAAATAGGCCGCCATTATAAGCAGGAATATTGAGCTGAGAATTGCCTTTGTCGATAGCCCGAAATAGCCCTTTGAAGTTCTCCCAGATAGGCCGTGGATTATAGGGGTCGGTATGTTGATACACTTTATGGAGTGTTTTATCGGGTATGAGACTATGATCTTCTGCAAAGGCAATAAAGAGAATACGATCCAATAAAGTTTGGGCAAGGGAAACCAGTTGCTCAATAGGCACTGCTGGGTTGTCTTGATCGAGAGTGGTAATGAGATTAAGCCGAAGCTGACGATAATCATCATAGAGCCGATCGGTGATATCTTTTTCAACTTGGTCGCTGGCTTCTAATAATTGACGTGTGGCGCCATTAAGCAAGTTGTCAGCTGATAATAAGTTGATGAAGCGTGCATATTCTGCAGGGTCTGTGAGTTGGTTTATTTGCCAGGTTTCATAATCTTGCCTACCATAACCGACGGCATAGAGACGAATTTCAACATAGTTGCTGACCATGACCCATTGGGCGCCAGGTGCATCCATTGCATATTCCCAGGCTTGCTGCACGGGGCTTTTATGGCGACCGGGCATAATGGCATCCAGATCTTTGGTTTTGGCACCTTTAAGCTCAAAGGGCACAAGAACTTTAGCGGAGTCGGTTGTAAATTGGCCTAAAGCAACATCAACGCTGCCTTTCCCAAGCTGTTGCTCACGGGTGATATTCCATTGCTCATGGTTTTTTGAGAAATGAGTATAGCCTAATACTTCAAGCAATATTTTATGGACAAATTGGCCGCTGAGCGCGGTTTCTTTTTGGCTATAAATTGCCTTACTCTGGATGCTAGCAGCCCATTCAGAAATGATTTCAAAGTGATGTGTTGGAATAGCTTCAATATGAAGTTCTTTAGCAAGCACTTTAGGGTGGAACAAGGCCATGTACAATCCTAGCGAATAAATTATGTGGGGATGATTATAGCGTGATTCCCTGAAGGAGATAAATCAAAACAAGTTATGTAGAGAGATTACGTTAAAATAGGCACCATTAAGCTTAAACAACGAGACTAACATGGCCGCTATCGGAAAACACAATACGTTAACTATTACTAAAATCGTAGATTTTGGGGTATATCTAGATGGGGGGAATGAAGAAGATATTTTATTGCCAGCGCGGTATGTGCCAGAGGGTTGTGAGGTGGGTGCGGCGATAGAGGTGTTTGTGTACCTTGATTCGGAGGATTTGCCGATTGCGACGACTGAAACGCCGAAGGCGATGGTGGGCGAGTGCGTAAGCTTGAAGGTGATTGAGGTGAATGAGGTGGGGGCTTTTTTAGATTGGGGCTTGCCTAAGGATTTATTAGTGCCTTTTTCTGAGCAGAGTAAACCGCTGGAAGTGGGACGGAGCTATGTGGTGTATCTTTATATTGATAAAGCATCAGAGCGGATTGTGGCAAGTACGAAGGTAGATAAGTTCTTAGCAGAAACATCGATTTATTTTACCGCAGGGCAGGCAGTGGACTTATTGATTTATGGACGCACGGACTTGGGCTATAAAGCCGTTATTAATAATGCTGTTATCGGGTTGGTGTTCCATAATGAGGTGTTTAAGCCGTTGCGTGTGGGTGAAGCGACCAAGGGATTTATTAAGCAAGTGCGCGCGGATGGTAAGTTAGATTTATGTTTGCAGCTAGCAAATAAACAGGGTTTGGATAGTTTGGCTGAGCAGGTGTTGGCCTATATTCAGGAGCAAGGCGGCTCAACAACATTAACTGATCGCAGCTCGCCTGCTGATATTGCTGCCCAATTTGGGGTGAGCAAGAAGAGTTATAAAAAGGCATTAGGTGGGCTTTATAAGCAACGTAAAATCGTGATCACACCTGACCGCATTAGCTTGGCAGATCAAGATGGCGATTAATTGGTTTCCAGGGCATATGCATAAGGCGCGAAAAGAAGCCGCCCAAAACCTGCCCAAGATGGATATGTTGATTGAGGTGTTGGATTCACGTATTCCCTATAGCAGTGAAAATCCGATGATTACCAAATTGCGTCGTGATAAACCAACGATTAAAGTGCTGACGAAAACAGATTTGGCCGACCCCGAACGCACAAAGGAATGGCAAGCCTTCCTTGAGCAAGAGCAGGGCGTTAAAACACTAGCATTGACGACGGAGCAACCCGATAAGATCCGAAGCATTATTGATTTGTGCAATAAGATGGCACCGAAGAA
>CAZRAY010000009.1:0-28477 GCA_964598235.1 uncultured Piscirickettsiaceae bacterium | reverse complement strand
ATTGCACAATTACGCGGTTGTATGCGGGCAAAGGGACAGATGGATTTAGATCGCGTTTCTCGCTTACTCATTACCGAATTTCGATCAGGCACTTTGGGCGGCCTTACCTTGGAAACACCCGCAATGCGAGAACAGGAAGAGGGCGCATTAGTGATAAAACGCGACAAAGAAGAAGCGAAAAAGGCAGCACGGAAGGCGCGGCGGAAAGGGTCGCGGGGTTAATTGAGTTTACGTATCAACAATGGATCCCCGTCTGCACGGGGATGACGAGGATGGGTGCTAATTTCTTATCCAGATTTCATATCAATGAGGATGTCACATGTTTAGTCATATTATGGTGGGTGCAAATAATATTCAAGAGTCGAAGGCTTTTTACGATGCGATTTTCGACGTTTTGGGCTATAAACCGGGTGTTATAGATGAAAAAGGGCGTTGTTTTTATGTTACGCGACGGGGTGTTTTTGCAATAACTATTCCAATTAATGGGGAACCTCCATGCCATGGGAATGGGAGTACTATTGGTTTTACTGCAAAAAATACGGCGGCGGTTAATGCTTGGCAAGCTGCGGGAGTGGCACATGGCGGCACTATATGCGAAGCGCCTCCTGGTGAGCGCGCAGGTACGCTTGGCAAGCTCTATCTCGCTTATTTACGCGATCCAGCAGGGAATAAAATTTGTGCTCTTCACCGAGTGGTTTGATTTTCAGTTATGTATCCAAGGAAGGGAATGAAAACATTTAATCTAAATAAGAACTGTTTGCATTTGCATTAAGTTCTGTGTAGAATCTCCACCATCAGAAATTTAAGATGCAGTGGAGAATATGATGAGGTTTAGAAAAACAACAGTAGCAGTCAGTATATTAATGGCTATGTCGGCAGCTCAGGCTGCACCGACTAATGATGAAATTTGGCAGAAACTACAAGAAATTCAAAGCCAATTATCTGATGTGCAACAGCAAAACCAGCAATTGAAATCAGAAAATACTACGTTGAAGGGTCAAGTGGACCGCGCTGAGCAAACAGCGAATGAAGCCAGTGAAACTGCAGAAGCCGTGGCTGAAGCGACAGAAGAAGCGGTTAAAACGGCAAGTCTTGCTGCTAATAAGACAACAATCGGTGGCTATGGTGAATTGCACTATAACAATCTAGAGGATCAACATGGTTCGGCAGATGTCGACCAAGCTGATTTTCATCGATTTGTGTTGTTTTTTGGCCATGAATTTAATGATCGTTTACGTTTCTTCTCAGAATTAGAGTTAGAGCATAGTATCGCTGGCGATGACAAAGTGGGGGAGATTGAACTCGAGCAAGCCTATCTGCAATATGATTTGAACAATAGCCATAGCGTTACGGCGGGTTTATTCCTCACACCAGTGGGTATTTTGAATGAAACCCATGAGCCAGCGACTTTTTATGGTACAGAGCGGAATCCAATTGAGAAAAACATTATTCCTTCAACATGGTGGGAAGGTGGCTTGATGTTTAGCGGTGAGATTGCACAAGGCTTTAGCTATGATGTGGCAACGACAACCGGTTTGAATACATTGAGTGCTAAAAATTATGCCGTTCGGAAGGGGCGTCAAAAAGTGGGTAAAGCGGATGCAGACGATTTTGCATACACTGCACGCTTAAGATGGACAGGAATTCCGGGTATAGAATTAGGCAGCACCGTGCAATATCAATCTGATATTACACAAAGTTCGGATCCGACTGCGGGCAGCGCGACGTTATTTGAAGCGCATGCAGTTGTTGAACGTGGTAATTTTGGTTTGCGTGCGTTATATGCGACTTGGGATTTAGATGGCAGTGGACCAAAATCAGTCGGTGCGGATGAGCAGACGGGTTGGTATATTGAGCCGTCTTATAAATTCTCACAAAATATTGGTATTTTTGCCCGTTATAGTGAATGGGATAACCAAGCAGGGAGTTCTGCCGATTCAGAATACGATCAGTTTGATATTGGTTTGAACTGGTGGTTGCACGAAGATGTTGTTGTGAAATTGGATTATCAAGATCAAAGCACGCCTTCAGGTAAGAAGGAGTTGGATGGGTTTAATATAGGGTTAGGGTATGAGTTTTAAGTTAGTTTTTGTATATGGATCCCCGTCTTCACGGGGATGACGATAGAAGATGTTATCTACAATGAAATTCCAGGTGTTAGTGATTGGCCTGTGCCTTTTTGTGTTTTCCGCGACAGCATCTGCGCGTGGCGTGTATGAAACGGCGGATGATTTTCTGACGAGTGCATTTATCACACCGCCTACCAGCAAGGTTGTGTGGTTAAAAGGAGAAGTGCGGAAGCGTGTGGATAATATTCTAGGCCATCCTTATGTGGGTTTGCGGATTCGGTATTGGCGAGAAAATGATAAAACAGCGTGGATTTTAGAAGAGATTGGCAAGGTAGAACCGATTACATTTGGGATCGTAATCAATGCTGGAAAGATAGCGCAGATCAAGGTGTTAACATATCGTGAAAGCCGGGGTGAACAGATCCGTTATCCTGCCTTTACAAGCCAGTTTGAAGGCGCAGTATTGCAGGAAAATCAATTGGATAGGAATATTGATGGTATTTCAGGGGCGACGATGTCGGTGCGGGCGATGAGCAAGGTGGCGCGGCTTGCGTTATATTTGCACGCTAATGTTACTCAGTAATCCTCAAATAAAGAGAAAAAAGATGTCTCCTTCACTTCCTAAATGGCACCGTTTACTCGGCGCAGCGGTCGCGTTATTTTTAATTGTATTGTCAGGTACAGGTATTTTACTCAATCATAGCGAAGGCTTAGGGTTGCATAAACGATTTGTGTCGAATGAATGGGTTTTATCGCGTTATCAGTTAAATGAATTACCCGCTGGCCATGTATATCAAACAAATAAAAGCGTGATTTCTCAATATGGCGATCAGTTGTTCATTGATGCGAAAGTGGTCGCTAAAGCACCTGATATATTAATTGGTGCTGTAGCCTTGGGAGAGGTATTGGTGCTGGCGTTTGAAGAAAGGGTTTTGTTATTGACGCTTGAGGGGGATGTGATTGAATGGTTATATGCAGGTTCTGGCATCCCGCAACATATCCAGAATATTGGTCAATATCATGGTGATCCAGTGTTGCAAACAAATGATGGGATGTGGCGCAGTGATTTTATGTTAGATAAATGGGAACAGATTTCACTGCCAGGCGTTCGTTGGAGCGCGACAGGTAGCATGCCGCCTCAATTTTTGGCGGGTATAGCGCAACATGCTCGAGGCAATGGAGTGAATGCGGAACAAGTGATATTAGATATCCATAATGGACGGATCTTAGGTGCATTGGGTCCATGGCTATTAGACTTAGTTGCCTTGTTGTTAATGGGGCTAGCATTGAGTGGTTTGTGGCTATGGGTACAGCGTTTAGTGGGATAGGGCGCTAGTATGCGTGTAGCTAACTTTCCTTATTTACCCAAAGATTTTATTGAAACAGCGACAGGCTTAATCTTTGCTGTGGTGGCATATGCCCCTGAAGCTCAGGGCAAAGTGGGATGCTTTCTGCGCTATGTGAAACAGGATAGCTTTTGGCAGAAGGTGAACACGGCAGAGGCAAATGCATTGCTTGCTAAAAAACATCCAGAATATCATTACTATTCAACGGTGGTTGAGGCGCATTATCATGCGGTGCCTATTGCAGATATTGTGGCACACCATCTGCCAGAACAGATATTGCTCACGCGGATCTCGATTACAGATAACTCAGCACATGCGATAAAGTTACAAAAACTCATTGCCATTTTGGAACAATATGGTGCAGACTGCTTGTTTTTGGGGCTCACTGGCTCCATGTTAATTGGACAAGAGCATGCTTCATCGGATATTGATTTGGTGGTGTATGGACGTGAGAATTTTCAGCAAACGCGACGTGCAGTACAAGCGGCCTTATCGGCTGGGGTATTAGCGCCTTTGGATACGGCAGCGATGCGCGATAATTATGATCGTCGCGCAGGTGCGTTAGATTTTGAGTCGTTTAGTTGGCATGATTCTCGCAAATACAACAAAGCAATGGTATCTGGGACGAAATTTGATATTGGGATGGTATGTTTACCGTCTGAGGTGGCGTATGATCTGTCTCCATATCAGAAGCAGGCAAAGCGTGTTTTTCAAACAACAATTAAAGATGCTTCAGAGGCATTTGATTATCCAGCGCGTTATCGGGTAACGGATGCTGAAACACCAGAGGTATTGGTGTTTACCCATAGTTATGTGGGCCAAGCAGAAAAAGGTGAGCAGGTAGAAATTTCAGGTGTGGTTGAGCGTAATACTCAGGGGCACTGTCGATTAGTGGTGGGATCGTCGCGCGAAGCGGCGGGCGAATATATAAAGGTAATAAGATGAGCGAAAGCGTAGCAGTAGAAACAGCAGCAGTAGCCGATATTGGTTTAGTGGGTTTGGCCGTTATGGGGCAAAACTTAGTATTGAATATGGATGACAACGGCTATACCGTTGCGGTTTATAATCGAACCACAAGTAAGGTGGATGATTTTTTAGCTGGGCCAGCAAAAGGCACGAAGGTCGTTGGCTGCCAGAACCTAAAAGACTTTGTTGAAAGTTTGAAAGCGCCACGTCGTGTGATGTTGATGGTGAAAGCAGGGCCTGTTGTTGATGCGTTTATCGAGCAATTATTACCGTATTTAGAAAAAGGCGATATTATCATTGATGGGGGTAATTCGCTTTACACAGACAGTAACCGTCGCACACATGATCTAAAAGAAAAAGGCATTTTATTTATTGGTTCTGGCGTGTCGGGTGGTGAAGAAGGTGCGCGTTTTGGGCCTTCTATTATGCCAGGCGGTAACAAAGGCGCATGGGAATCAGTTAAGCCTATATTCCAAGCAATTTCTGCAAAAGTGGATGGTGAGCCTTGCTGTGATTGGGTAGGCAATGATGGTGCTGGGCATTATGTGAAAATGGTGCATAACGGCATTGAATATGGCGATATGCAGCTGATTTGTGAAGCTTATCAGATGATGAAAGAAGGCCTTGGCATGGATAATGATGCCATTCAGAAAGTGTTTGCTGAATGGGATGAAGGTGTTTTAGATTCTTACCTTATTGAAATCACGAAAGAGATCCTGACCAAGAAAGATGAAGATGGTAGCCCCTTGGTTGAGAAGATTCTAGATACCGCTGGTCAAAAAGGTACTGGTAAATGGACAGGTATTAATGCCTTAGATTTGGGTATTCCACTCACATTGATTGGCGAGTCAGTATTTGCACGTTGTTTGTCTGCACGTAAAGAAGAGCGTGTTGCAGCATCGAAAGTATTACCCGGTTTGGCAGCTAAATTTGACGGTGATAGGGGTGAGATGGTCGATGCTATCCGTGATGCACTCTATGCGTCAAAAATCATTTCTTATGCCCAAGGTTATATGTTGATGCGTGAAGCAGCGAGCGTATATGGTTGGGATTTAAACTACGGCGGCATCGCATTGATGTGGCGTGGTGGTTGTATTATCCGTAGCCAATTCTTGAAAAATATCCGTGATGCCTTTGAGAAAGATGCTGATTTGGAAAATTTATTATTAGATGATTTCTTTATTGCTGCGATTACATCGGCCATTCCAGGCTGGCGTAAAGCCGTGAGCACGTCAATTGCCTTGGGTGTGCCGACACCGGCATTGGCCAGTGCACTTTCATTCTATGATGGTTATCGTAGTGCACGTTTGCCTGCAAACTTATTGCAAGCACAACGTGATTATTTCGGTGCACATACTTATGAGCGCATTGACAAACCACGTGGTGAGCATTTCCATACGAATTGGACAGGAACAGGCGGCGATGTGTCTTCCACCAATTACGATGTGTAATTTTACATCTGAATAATACGTCTTTTACTCGTCAGCGGCGTTGCGTTGCGACTTCCGATGCTCATGTACTAACCGTACACTCCGCTTCGGCTTCTCGCGCGCCTTGCTGACAAGCAAAATCCGCATCATATCAGGTGTACAATAAGGTGTAACAAATTAGTTTTTTGATACTCTAAAAAGGGCAGGTTATCTGCCCTTTTTTATGCCTGTTGATTATTGATTGAGGTATGCTGAAGTTATGGAAACAGAAAAACATTTAAAAAACTACTTACTTGTCGCTATCTTTAGCATGCTGTTTGCGCTGGTGGGGTTTGGCTATAACGCTTGGCGCTTAGAAGCAACAGAAGATAATAGCAATATTCGCGCAGCGAGTTTTCAAGTATTAATCGAGTTGGCAGAATTGGAACAAATTGTATTTCTGGCGCATTACGATCAAGATTTACAAACGGGAAATCCACGGATTGGCTGGGTTAAAGTGGGGATTATTAATGATTTGAGCACCTTTATCTCGGAACAGGTTGGGAATGATGCGGTGAGCTTACGACAGGTATGGTCAGCGAATTGGCAACAAATGGCAAATAGTAAACCGGCTGTTATGGCTATTACACAATCAATTGATGTGGTGAGGGCTACCGTGAAGCTTGAATTGAATCAGTTGAATTAAAAGATGTAAATTTTATGTAAATAATAGTCGGTATTTTTTACAATGTCATGTCTAATAATAGCGAGGCTGGCAGCGTAATCTAACTTCTGAAACATTTGGTTTTCATTTTTAGGAGTTTATTATGCGATTTACAAAACGAACATTAACGGTTGCAGTGCTTTCAGTATTGCTGGTTTCTATGTCACACACTATTTTGGCAAAAACTGTCGAGACACAAGGCGAACAAGCACTATCAGTTGAAGTTAATAATATACAACCCATTACTGCACCTAGGATTCAATTAGCTATTTTGCTGGATACCAGCAGCAGTATGGATGGCTTGATTGATCAAACACGCAATCAACTTTGGCAGGTGGTGAATGAATTTTCTACGGCCACTCAAAATGGGGTAAAACCCATATTAGAAGTCGCCTTATTTGAATATGGCAATGATAGCCTTGCGGAGAAAAAAGGATTTATCAGGCGGTTGAACCAATTTACCCGTGAATTAGATAAAGTGTCAGAGGGGTTATTTTCATTGACGACCAATGGTGGTGAAGAGTTTTGTGGGTTCGCGATTCAAGAAGCCGTTAATAGTTTGCAATGGAGTGATGTAGACAGCGATATTAAAACAATCTTTATTGCAGGTAATGAGCCCTTTACCCAAGGGCCAGTAAATTATCAGAGCGCATTAGAATTAGCCAAGCAACGCGGTATCGCGATTAACACGATTCATGCCGGCGATCATCAAGAAGGTATTGATACGGGCTGGCAGTCAGGTGCCGTATTGGCAGGTGGCAGCTATATGAGTATTGATGCGAACCAGCAAGTGGTGCATATTGAATCACCACAGGACGTTCATATTGCATTGTTGAACAAAAAATTAAATGACACCTATATTCCTTATGGGGAGAAAGGGGCTGAGAATAAATCTCGACAATTGGAACAGGATAAAGAAAGCAGCACTATTTCTGCGGGGTTAATGTCTAAGAGAGCTCGGTCAAAATCATCTTCTTTTTATAGTAATTCAAAATGGGATTTGGTGGATGCCTTGAAAGAAGGTGAAGTGGCGGAGGAAGCCTTGGCGGTGATGGCGCCTGCGGCGTTGCCAGAACCCATGAAAAATATGACAGCCAGCGAGCGAAAACAATATGTCGCAGAGAAGGCAGAAGAGCGTAGCAGGATTAACAAGGAAATAGTCACATTAAGTAAATCAAGAGATGCCTTTGTTGCGAAGCAAAAGCAAGCACAGGCTGCGGCAGAACCGAGTATGGGTGATGCGTTAACTAAAGCGGTTCGTCAGCAAGCAGAACAAAAGGATTTTATTTTTGAAAAAGAATAATATCTAGTGGATATTGAATTACGTGAAGGCTGGGCTTTCTATCGCTTCTTGCTCTAACGTTACATTCTCCACTTTAGCAAAGCGTGGGCCTTGTTTGGCCCATGCGACTAGCTGGTCGAGGGCCGCTTCACTGCCTTCTGCCCGTATTTCTACACGGCCATCAGATAAATTCTTCACCCAGCCCGTTAAGCCCAGGTCTACTGCAACTTGCTGGGTTGAATAGCGATAGCCAACGCCTTGAACATGGCCATCAATTAACAGATGATACTGTGAAACCATCCCACAAAACCTCTTTTTCATCATGACGGCGTTAAAAATAATCTCAAAATGCTCATTTACACTTGTAAACTGCGCTTTTTCAATTATTTTTGCCTTATCCTGATAAAAAATATGCCTCGTGGAAATGGTTTCATATTATTCCCACTCAATGGTTGCTGGCGGCTTGCCTGAAATATCGTAAGTCACACGTGAGATACCTGCTACTTCATTGATGATGCGGTTGGATACCAAACCTAAGAAGTCATACGGTAGGTGCGCCCAGCGCGCGGTCATAAAATCAATGGTTTCAACGGCGCGGAGCGCAACCACATAATCATAACGGCGGCCATCGCCCATCACGCCGACGGATTTGATCGGCAAGAATACAACAAAGGCCTGGCTGGTTTTATGATATAAATCGTGGGCATAGAGCTCTTCGATAAATATTTTATCGGCTTTGCGTAATAAATCAGCATAGTCTTTTTTCACTTCGCCTAAAATCCGCACACCTAAGCCTGGCCCGGGAAAAGGATGGCGATAGACCATATCATGCGGCAAGCCGAGTTCAACACCGAGCTTGCGAACTTCATCTTTAAATAGCTCACGTAATGGCTCTAGCAATTTCAGCGTCATGTGTTTGGGCAATCCACCCACATTATGATGCGATTTAATCACTTGTGCCTTGCCTGTTTTCGCTGCCGCGGATTCGATAACATCAGGATAAATGGTGCCTTGGGCTAGCCATTTTACGTTACTGAGTTTATTGGCTTCTTCTTCAAAAATCTCAACAAATACCCGACCAATAATTTTACGTTTGGCTTCGGGATCATTTTCGCCTGCTAGCTCAGATAAAAAGCGTTGTTCGGCATCGACACGAATCACATTTACACCCATGTTTTTAGCAAACATCGCCATTACTTGGTCGCCTTCATCTTCACGAAGCAGGCCGTTATCAACGAATACACAGGTAAGTTGGTCACCGATAGCCCGATGCAATAACGCAGCTACCACAGACGAATCTACGCCGCCAGATAAACCGAGCAAGACATCATCATCACCGACTTGTTCGCGGACGGATTTAATACTGTCTTCCACAATATTAGCGGCATTCCATAAGGTATCGCAGCCGCTGATATCGCTGACAAAACGCTCGATGATCCGTTGACCTTGTGCGGTATGCGTGACTTCTGGATGGAATTGCACGCCATAAAATTGGCGAGATTCATCGGCGATGCCGGCAATCGGTGCATTCTCTGAGCTGGCAATGGTTTTGAAGCCATCAGGGAGTTGGGTGACATGGTCGCCATGGCTCATCCACACATCCAACATACCAAAGCCTTCAGGGGTCACATGATCTTCAATATCACGCAATAAAGTGCTATGACCTCGGGCGCGCACTTGGGCATAACCAAACTCGCGGTGGCTTGAGGTTTCAACGCCGCCGCCTAATTGTATCGCCATGGTTTGCATACCATAACAAATGCCCAATACGGGTACACCTTGTTCAAATACCGCTTGGGGTGCAACAGGTGCCTCGCCGCCTAAGGTTGAATCAGGGCCGCCAGAAAGGATAATGCCTTTCGGGGCGAATTCTTGTAATTCGGCTGCCGTGATCTCAGGGTCACGCAGTTCACAATACACGCCAGCTTCGCGGATACGTCTGGCAATCAGTTGGGTATATTGCGATCCAAAATCAAGGATCAAAACACGGTGGGCGTGAATATTGTTGCTCATAAAATTCTCTAAATTATGTAGGATGGTGCTTAAAGCGGCTATTGTAACGGAGATTAACTCACCCGATAATTAGGTGGCTCTTTGGTAATGGTGACGTCATGCACATGGCTTTCGCTCATGCCCGCAGAGGTAACACGGACAAACTCAGGTTTAGTCCGCATATCTTCAATCGTTGCCGAGCCGGTATAGCCCATGCTGGCACGAATGCCGCCCAACAATTGATGAATTACCGCGCCTAAGCTGCCTTTGAAAGGCACACGGCCTTCAATGCCTTCTGGGACGAGTTTATCGGCTTCACTGGATTCTTGGAAATAGCGATCGCTTGAACCTTGTTTTTGCTGCATCGCGCCCATTGAGCCCATGCCGCGGTATGATTTATACGAACGACCTTGGAATAATTCTACTTCACCCGGTGCTTCCTCCGTACCGGCGAACATGCCGCCGAGCATTACGGTGTGTGCGCCCGCAACCAATGCTTTTGCAATATCACCTGAGAAACGAATACCCCCATCTGCGATCAAAGGAATACCAGTGCCTTCTAAGGCTTTAGAGACATTACTGATCGCCGTGATTTGCGGTGCGCCGACACCGGCAACAATCCGTGTGGTACAAATCGACCCTGGACCAATACCGACTTTCACCGCATCTGCGCCTGCTTTAACCAAAGCAGTTGCCGCCGCGCCGGTGGCGATATTACCGCCGATAACCTGTACTTTTGGATATTTATTTTTCACCCATTTTACTTGGTCGAGTACGCCTTGCGAATGGCCATGGGCCGTATCAACCACAATGACGTCTACACCTGCTTCAACTAAAGCATCAACACGCGCCTGACTTTCTGCACCGATACTGGTAGCTGCCCCAACGCGTAACTGACCGCGCGCATCTTTTGACGCGAGCGGATGGTCGCTGGATTTTTGAATATCTTTAACGGTAATCATGCCCGTGAGATGAAAGTTATCATCAACAACGAGCACTTTTTCAATACGGTGGGTGTGAAGTAACTCCAGGACCTCTTGCTTATCGGTGTTTTCTTTAACGGTGATTAGGTTTTCTTTGGTTGTCATCACTGATGAAACAGGATTGTCTAAGTGAGTTTCAAACCGTAAATCGCGGCTAGTCACGATGCCAACAAGTTCATCTCCATCTACAACAGGCATACCTGAAAACTTATTCGCGCGGGTGAGTTCAAGCACTTCACCAATAGTCGCGTTTGGGGTGACCGTAACAGGGTCGCGGACAACACCGCTTTCAAAACGTTTTACTTTACGCACTTCGTTTGCTTGTTCAGCAATGGTCATATTTTTATGAAGAATACCTAAGCCGCCTTCTTGTGCGACAGCGATTGCTAAACGACTTTCGGTAACGGTATCCATCGCGGCAGAGAGCAACGGGATATGGATTGAAATATCACGGGTGAGTTTGGTAGTGAGGCTAACTTCGTGCGGTAACACGTTTGAATAGGCTGGTAGCAATAAGACATCATCGAAAGTGAGGGCTTCTTGGGTGATCCGCATAGATATGATCCTAATTTTTAATGTAAGATCGACCTATTATATCAAGCGAGTGGCGTATGACACAAACCCAAATACGTGAAAACAATAAGATTGCTGTTCGTGCGGTGAAAGAAGTCTATCCTGTCTCGCGATTAGTGCGTGAAGCGCGCAGCGTGCTGGAAGGGAGTTTCCCCTTATTATGGGTGGAAGGCGAAATATCTAATTTAGCCATGCCCGCATCAGGCCATATTTATTTCACCTTAAAAGACGAAGCGGCCCAAGTACGCTGTGCGATGTTCAGAATGCGCAATGGTGCGCTCAGATTTACCCCTGAAAATGGGATGCAGGTGTTGATGCGGGTGCGGGTGACTTTATATGAAGGTCGTGGTGAATTCCAGCTGGTGGTTGAACATATGGAAGAGGCCGGCGAGGGCGCGTTGCAACGGGCTTTTGAAGCACTGAAACATCGCCTAGGTCAAGCGGGATTATTTGATCAAACGCATAAACAAGCCTTGCCTGTATTACCCAAATGTATCGGTATCGTGTCATCACCAGATGGTGCGGCGGTGCATGATGTTTTAACGGTGTTAAAACGTCGCTTTGCAAGTATACCTGTGGTGTTATATCCAGTCGCCGTGCAAGGTAGAGGATCGGCAGATCAAATCGCGAAGGCGATTACTTTGGCTGATGCACGGCAAGAGTGCGATGTGCTCATTATCGGTCGTGGTGGTGGCAGCTTAGAAGATTTATGGAGTTTTAATGAAGAAGTCGTTGCGCAGGCGATATTCGATTGCGAACTGCCAATTATTAGTGCCGTTGGCCATGAAGTTGATTTTACGATTGCTGATTTTGTTGCGGATGTGCGTGCCGCCACACCCTCGGCTGCAGCAGAACTTGCTGTGCCAGATGGCGCGACATGGTTAGATCAGTTACAAATGTATTGTCAACAATTAGGCCAATTGTTGATGCATCGCTTGCAGCAGCATCAACAAACGCTCGATCATGCCGCTGTCCGCCTACGACACCCACAAGCCCAAATTAATGCACAAAACCAGCATTTAGAGAGTTTGGCTGTCAGATTAACGCGGAGCATGCAGCAGAAATTAACAACACATCGAAACCAACTAACCCTATTCAGTGCGGGCATGCAAGCGAATACACCTGAAGATATTATTTCTAAGAATAAAACGACGTTGGGTTATTGTCAGCAACGACTAGACGCAACAATATTGCAAAAGATACAACGATCAGAGTCGAAATTAACAGAACAGACACGCACGTTGAGTGTTGTTAGTCCTCTTAACACATTAGAACGAGGCTACAGTATTACAACTCGGGATGATGGCACAGTTTTACAAGATATCAGTCATATAGAAAAAGGTGACAAAATAGCGGTTAGATTACAAACAGGCTCGTTAGCGTGTGAAGTAAAGAACAAAATATCTTAGTGACAAGACCCCAAACCTTTCTTTTCTAAATAGCATTGATGATATTCCTCTGCGGGGTGAAAAGTGTCGGCAGCGGTAATTTCGGTAGAAATGGGGCGAGGTAAGGAATTTTGGTGATTTACTCGTGCGTCTAATGCTATTTGTTGTTGTGTGTCATCATGATAAAAGATCGCGGAGCGATACTGGTTGCCGATATCGGGGCCTTGTTGGTTGAGCGTTGTGGGGTCGTGTAACATCCAGAAGGCGTTGATAAGATTGGCATAAGAAATAATCTCTGGATTGAATGTAATTTCAATCACTTCGGCATGGCCTGTTGTGCCTGTGCAGACGTCGGGATAAGTCGGATCGGCAGTCTGTCCATTGCTATAACCGACACGTGTTGAGGTGACACCATCAAGTTGGCGAAATTTAGCTTCGACACCCCAGAAGCACCCTGCAGCAAAGGTAGCAATAGCCATGATTAAACCTCATTAGATACGAATTATCTCATGATACAATACTCGGTTATATTCTGCCTTAAAGGTTTACAAGAGAAGCATGAGCGAAGAAACAACAAAACCAAGCCATTTTATTCGTCATATTATTGATGCTGATATTGAATCTGGCAAACATGGTGGTCGGGTACATACGCGGTTTCCACCTGAACCCAATGGTTATTTGCATATTGGCCATGCAAAATCTATTTGTCTCAATTTTGGTTTGGCAAATGATTATGCGGGGTTGTGTAATTTACGTTTTGACGATACCAACCCACAAAAAGAAAATGAAGAATTTGTGTCAGCAATCAAAGAAGATGTGCAGTGGTTAGGCTTTGATTGGGCTGAGCGTTTATATTTTTCTTCGGACTATTTTGGCCAGCTTTATGATTACGCGGTGCAGTTGATTGAGCAGGGCGATGCGTATGTCTGTGATCTGGATGCAGAGGAAACGCGTGAATATCGTGGCACATTGACCGAACCGGGCAAAAACAGCCCTTATCGTGATCGTAGTGTGGCAGAAAATGTAGATTTATTTAAGCGGATGCGGGCAGGTGAATTTGAGGATGGTGCTTGTTTATTACGCGCTAAGATTGATATGGCCTCGCCGAATGTAAATATGCGTGATCCAGCGCTTTATCGGATCCGAAAAAATGTGGTGCATCATCAAACGGGTAGTGAGTGGTGTATTTATCCGATGTATGACTATACGCATTGCATATCAGATGCGATTGAGGGGATTACCCATTCATTGTGTACCTTAGAATTTGAAGATCATCGGCCGCTTTATGATTGGTTTTTAGAAAAATTGAATACCCCACATCGTCCTCAGCAAACCGAGTTCTCGCGGTTGAATTTGCAATATGCGATTACCAGTAAACGTAAACTAACAAAGCTGGTTGAAGATAATTTAGTCGATGGCTGGGATGACCCACGCATGTCGACTATTTCAGGTATGCGGCGCCGCGGTTATCCTGCGGCGGCATTGCGTGAGTTTTGCGAACGCATTGGGGTGACGAAGGTCGATAATTCCGTTGAAATGGAAGTGTTAGATAGCTGCATTCGTGAAAATCTAAATGAAAATACGCCACGGGTGATGGTAGTGCTAGATCCCGTTAAAGTTGTTATTACGAATTATCCAGCAGGCCAAACAGAAGAATTGAAGGCACCCAATCATCCGCAAAAAGAAGAAATGGGCAAGCGAATCGTGCCGTTTACCCGTGAGCTTTATATTGATCGTGCTGATTTTAAAGAAGAGGCGAATAATAAATTTAAGCGTTTGGTGAAAGATAAGGAAGTGCGGCTTAGAAATGCCTATGTGATTCGGTGCGATGAAGTGATTAAAGATGCCGAGGGTGAGATTACGGAATTACGTTGTAGCTATGATCCGGCGACATTGGGCGCGAATCCAGAAGGGCGTAAAGTAAAAGGTGTTATCCATTGGGTATCGGCTGAGCATGGTGTGCAAGCTGAAGTGCGATTATATGATCGTTTATTCAATCATCCGCACCCAGACAGTGATAAATCAGTGGATGATTTCACTGCGCACTTAAATTCCAATTCATTGGTCACGCTAACCAAGAGCGTGGCTGAAAAAAGCCTTGCAACTGCATCAGCAGGCATGGTGTATCAATTTGAACGCGAAGGTTATTTTTGTGCGGATGCGGTGTTATGCCAAAATGGTAAACTGGTGTTTAATCGAACGGTGACGTTGCGTGATACGTGGGCAAAGATAAGCTAGGAAAAGGGAGCATTAATACGATGACACGAGCATTAGAGAAAGCGCATTTTAATATGATCGAACAGCAAGTCCGGCCTGGATATGTGTTGGATGAACGCGTGTTATCTGTTTTAGAATCACTTTCTAGAACGCAATTTATAGATGAAGACATGCATGGCCTTGCCTATGCTGATGTTGCCTTGCCGATTGGTCATGGACAAACGATGTTGCCACCTGTGTTAGTGGGACGTTTATTACAAGCGTTACAAGTTCAACCGACGGATACCGTGTTAGAAATTGGTACGGGAACCGGCTATTTAACCGCATTATTGGCGACATTGGCGGCGCAGGTTATCAGCATTGAAATTTATCCTGATTTATCGGCAGAAGCAGCCACTAATTTGACAGAGGCTGGCGTTGAGAATGTCGTATTACAAGTGGGCGATGCATCACAAGGCTGGCCCATGCAAGATCGGGTGGATGCGATTATATGTACTGCTGCACTTGTTGCTGTGCCCGATATCTATTTGCAAACCTTAAAAGTTGGTGGTCGTATGCTGGCTATTGTCGACGAAGGCGAAGTGATGGACGTACAACTTATTACGCGGATTTCAGAGCGGGATTGGCAAACTAAATCTGTGATGGAAACGGTTGTGCCGCCCATGGTCAATGCGGAACCAATTTTGAAATTTGATTTCTAAGCATCAATTGAAGCGGAGTGAATGATGAAGCAAATGACAGCGACTGAATTACAATCTTATTTAACAACAGAGACATCTGCTGTGTTGGTTGATGTGCGAGAAGCGCATGAATTATCGAATGGCGTGCTTGAAGGCGTGGTCCACATTCCCATGCAGAAAGTGCCTGACGTGTTGGAACAATTGGAACCACATCGTAGCAGTCCGCTGGTATTAATTTGCCGCACAGGTAACCGTAGTGGACAGGTGGGGCAGTTTTTAGAAGGGATTGGCTTTACCGATGTGATCAACCTTGTGGGTGGGATGAATGCCTGGGCGGCGGATGTTGATTCGACGATGCACGTCTATTGAATAAACCGCTTACCCATTTAATCGCTGCGGTTACGCTATGTGTTTTCTCGCAGCCTCTGTTTGCTACGGATGACTTGATTTCTGTTTATCAGCAGGCATTAAAAAGTGACCCACAATTACTAGCAGAGGCCGCTTCTCGCCAAGCGGTTGGCGAGCAAGCAAACCAAGCAGCAGCATTGTTTCGACCGCAGGTGGGTGTAACCGCTAATACAGGCCATATTTGGCAAGATCAGTCAGCGACATTATTTGGTGGTAAGCGTGATTATAATAGCCATGGCTATACACTTAATATTACCCAGCCACTTTATCGGCGACAAAATAATGTTCAACGAGACCAAGCAGATATTGAGATTGCCAGCGCTGATGTGCAATATGAACAAGTCCAACAAGATTTAATTGTACGCACCGCAACGCGCTATTTTGATGTGTTGGCTAGGCAGGCAGATGTGCAATTTGCCGAAGCGGAACAAGCAGCAATCGCTTTGCAGCATGAGCAAGCAGCAATGCGATTGGAAGTGGGCGTTGCAACGGTAACGGATGTGCATGAAGCTCAGGCAGCACAAGACTTGGCGACGGCACAAATTATAGATGCACAAAATACATTGGAGAATAGTCGTGCTAGATTGACTGAAACAACAGGCCAACACAATACAGATTTAGCCAGTTTAAAAGCGATATTTTCCTTAGTGCGCCCAGCGCCAGAAGATAGCGCTCTGTGGCAGGAAAAATCATTAGCAAACAACCCGAGTTTACAGGCTGCGCAATTAGCCGTAGAACAGGCGAAGAAGCAAGTATCATTGCAACAAAGTGGCCATTATCCAAGCTTAGATTTAGTAGGCCAGCATGCCTATTCTTCGACCAGCGATGGCGGTTTTGGCGCATCAAAAACCAAGCAGTCCAGTTTGAGCTTACAGTTGAATATCCCGATTTATGAGGGTGGGGCTGCTAATTCACGAACGCAGCAAGCTAAATTCAGATTAGATCAGACGATGCACCAGCAGGAGCAGAAACGACGTGAAATTATTAGGCAAAGTCGAGAAGCCTACAACAGTGTTATATCAGGATTAAGCCGTGTAAAAGCACTGGCACAGGCTGTAAAGTCGAATGAAAGTGCATTGGAAACCACCGAAGCAGGTTATGATGTCGGCACCCGTACAACGGTGGATGTATTAAATGTGAGACGAGATTTATTTCGTGCGCGGCGAGATTACACGCAAGCACGATATAACTACATTGTAGATACCCTCAAGCTAAAGCAAGCAGCCGGGTTAATAGCAGAACAAGATTTAATCGAGATTAATCAATGGTTGGAGACAAAACAATAATGGCAGGAACGGGTGGTTTAGTAAAAGCAGATGATAGTGTCTTAGTGGTGATTGATGTACAGCGTCGGCTCGTTGATGCGATGCCAACGGGGACACGCGAACGCGTGGTAGACCAGATTGAGGTATTACTAACAGCAATCCAAGCACTTAATATTCCTGTTGTCGTGACCGAACAATATCCCAAAGGCTTGGGTGAAACAGAGCCTAGATTAATGGAAAAACTGGAGGGGGCGCCGTTGATTGAGAAAACGTGTTTTTCATGCGCCCAAGCAGTTGGTTTTCTGGATACATTGCATAAGATCCAACGCCAACAAATTATTCTAGTGGGGATGGAAACACATATTTGCATTTTACAAACAGCACTAGATTTGCAATCGCAAGGTCATCAAGTATTTGTGGTTGAGGATGGCGTATCATCACGCACCAAGCCAAACCAATATAATGCGCTACAACGCATGCGCCAAGCAGGTGTTGTTGTCACTAATACAGAATCAGTTTTATTTGAATGGTTGGGCGAGGCATCGCATCCAGAATTTAAAGGCTTAGCGACGTTAATTGTGTGATTACAAAACCACAAGGTATCAATTTTTGTATACATATTTTACGGAGATATAAAATGAAATTAAATTATGCAGCATTACTTTTATTGCTTTCTTTCAATGCTTCAGCAGCAGGGCTTGAAGCAGAAACGAAGCAATTTTGTGAGAAGATAAAAACCTGTGCTTTGGCACAAATTCAGGGTGAAGAAATACCACCAGAGATGGAAGAAATGCTTGTTCCCATGATTGATAATATGTGTAAAGAAATGATTTCATCAGTGGATATAGCAGGTGGGAATAAAGATTTAGAGGCAGATGCAGCAGCATGTATGAATAGTATGTCGGCGCTAAGTTGTGATGCCATTATGTCAGGTGAAGCAGAAACAAAAGCGTGTGTGGCGCTGGAGAAGAAAGTGGAGCAGGCTGAATAATCGTATTTTAGTTAGTCATATTATGACTATATTCTCTAATAAGAAAGCATTACTATTAGATATGAATAGTACGTTTATGTTTGGAGAAGATAACTTTGACGTGACTGAGGATTTTTCAAAGTATTATCATGAAATAGGTGGGACACGCTTAAAGGCAGAAATCAATCAGATAATCAGGGCTATTTATTTGTATTTGGATGTACGTTATCCGGATGAGCAGTATCGACACAACTTCCCTTCCATAGAGTATGCGATTCTGACTCTCTTTGCAGATGAGTTCAATCAGGGAGAAATAATAGATACATTTTCATATCATGAGATTGGATATGTATCAGATACGTATATTAAAGTACTTCACGAATTGAACCAGAAATTTCAACTATCTGTTGTGATTGACATTTGGGCGCCTAAAGATGCTTGGTTAAGGCTATTTGAAGCATCGGGCATTTCTGCCCTTTTTCAAGCATCATCATTTTCTTCAGATCATGGTATAGTCAAACCATCGCCAAAGCCATTTGAATTGGTTATTGAAGCACTTGGAATTAAGAAAGAGGAAGCATTGGTGGTGGGTGATTCTATTAGAAGAGATCTAGGAGGGGCTCAAGCAGCAGGTATTGATTGTGTCTTAGTTGGTGGCGCAACAGATGAGCATGCGGCAGGATGCTATGAAAATCTAATTACATTTAGCCAATCAATCTAAATATTTAGAGGTGCATTAATTGCCGTTTATTGGCAATGCCTTTTTTACTTGCATCACGGAATGTCGTTGTTCGTTCATAAGCAGGAATTCCTTTTAGCTTCGCTCGCGAATAATCTTGGGCTAACGCGGGTTTGATGGTGTCATCGGGTAGTTCGAACTCTTGGGAAAGCACGTTATAGATAAGCTCAAATAAGCGTTGCAGGGCAATTTTCCAGGTGCTGTCTGTTTGTTGATAGAGGCTATCGGAGAGTTGCATAAAGCGGTCGAAAGGCTGCTCGCCTAATATCAGCGGTAGGGTGTGGGTGAAGCGACCAGAATTGCCGATCATATCCCAGAAGCGAGCAAAACGATTAACGCGCTGCATCGTGGTGAAGTCAATATCTCGGGTAGTGAGGATATTGTAAGGTGCTTCTGGGTTATAGCGGAGATCATAGAGTTCTGTATGACGATTAAGTGGGGCACCGCGTAGGCGTTTTAGAATGCCGAGCTGGATTTCATGGGGTTGCAGGGCGATAAGTTGGTCGAAGCTATCGGCGAAGTTGGCGAGGGTGTCGCTGGGTAAGCCAAAGATGAGATCGGTATGCAGGTGCGCGCCAGTGTTGTCTTTTAGCCAGTGGATATTTTCTTTGGTTTTTTCGTTATTTTGTTTTCGGCTGATCAAATCTTGAATTTTGGGATCAAAGGTTTGCACGCCAATTTCAAATTGTAGCTGATTTTTTGGAAAGCGTTGTAAGGCGGCTTTGAGTTTATCAGGCAAGTGATCGGGCACGACTTCAAAATGTAGGTAGAGATCATCAGTCATACGCTCGAGGAAAAAATCGAGGATTTGAATGCTGGTTTTAATTTTGAGATTGAAGGTGCGGTCGATAAATTTGAAGTTGCGTATGCCGCGCTGGAGTAGGGTGTCCATTTCTGATAAGAAGGGTTCAAGCGGGAAGGCGGTGGCGGTTTTATCTAGGGCTGAGAGACAAAATTCACATTTGAAGGGGCAACCCCGAGAGGCTTCGACATAGATGAGCCGGTTGCGGATATCTTCATCAGTATAAAAATCGTAAGGTAAAACCAGTTGTTCAAGTGGCAAAGTATCGGCAGCTATAAACTTTTGTTTGGGTGTTTTCTGATCTAATAGTTGCTGGCAGAGAGAGGGGAAGCTGACTTCACCTGCACCGGCAATAATATAGTCTGCTAAATCAGTAACAGACGGTACATCGGGATGATGGCTGACTTCAGGCCCCCCAAGAATAATCTGTATATCAGGGGCAATTTCCTTAAGCAGGGAAATCACTTGGCTGATTTCATTACCATTCCAAATATAGACGCTAAATCCAATGATTTTAGGTTGATGCGCCAATAATTTCTCAACGATGGTGAGCGTTTGTTCTTGAATGGTGAATTCGATAATTTTGCTGCTGGATTGTAGGTCACCCATATTGGCGTATAAATAACGCAGGCCAAAAGCGGTATGCATATAGCGGGCATTAAGTGTTGTCAGCAAAATAGCAGTGGATTCAGACATAGCAGTATTTTAACGTAATGCAATTTATTGGGTTGAAGACATTGATTCTAATGTGGCAATAGGCCACATGGTAGAATTAAAAATCAGTTATCGTCTAGGTATTATTACGCACAATGAGAAGCAGGTTCGGCATAGATATTCAACGGCATCAGATGTTGAACTTGATTGGCTTAATCCTATTGGCGAAGTGGATTGGACTATTTTATTTATCATGGATGAATCTAGTCGTTATTGTTATTGCGGCAATTTGCGTAGAACAATGTGCGCTTTATATTAAGCATCATCAATCTTACTTTTCTGTTTCAGCGGTGATTACGGCAATGGGTGTGGCGCTGATGATGGCATCTTCTCATTTATGGATTTACGTGTTTGTTATTTCATTGGGTTTATTACAGAAACATCTGTTGCGTGTGGATGGGCGACACTTTTTCAACCCGTCTAACTTTGCTTTATTGATGGCGCTGCTATTTTTTTATGAAGAAGCGCATATTGTATTGGGTCAATTAGGTGGTGATTCTCGGATCATGGGTGGTGTTGCATTATTGGCACTGTTGATTTTGTGGCGCGTGGATCGTTGGTTAATTCCCCTCGTATTTATGGTGAGTTATGCTTTATTGGAATATTACTTTATTATTAGGCCAGATCCAGTGATGACATTAGAGATGATGCGTTACCGGTTTACGTCGGTTTCTTTTGTGGTGTTTATGGTGTTTATGTTGACAGATCCACGTACGACACCACATCGATACATTTATCAGGGGGTGTTTGCAATTTGCGTGGCATTGGGTGCGGTGATATTGGATGGGCTGCAGGGCTTTAGAGTGCAGCACCTTTTTTTAGCATTGGCTTTTTGTTCGCCGTGGGCTGTTTTGGCGGCACTATGGCAATCAGATTATCAGCGTGGGGTGTTGTTTAGTATGGCGCTGGTGTTGATAGTGTTTATTATTGGGGCCGTGTTTGTGATTGAGATGAAGCCACCTTATTATTTTTCAATGGATGGGTAGAATGGGTAACGAGTTTAAAATCAGTATTGCGATTCTGGTGGTGGGTTTGCTGGCAGCAGCAGCTTGGATGTTTTCAGGAGAGAAGGTTGAGATAGGAACAATAGAGCCCCTCCCAACAGTCATGGCGACACAGGATGAACAAGTGATTTTGCCAACGCAGACCATGGCTGTGTATCGCGATATTCCAGAAGTGCAGTCTTATTTGGCTGATCTACAGTCAATAATGGCAGCCGGGCAGCAGGTGTTGCCCTTAGAAAAATCAGAGCTGGATGCTGGCGGCCAGAAAGCACAACAAATTTTACTTAAAGACACCGGCTTTCTGGTTGATACAATGCGCGGTGATACACTATTGCATAACGATATGATGCGGATTAGTCCTGCGTTGGTGAGTGCGTTATCAAAGCAAGAACAAGTGGTGTGTGAGGCGGGAAATTGTTACCAAGCTGAGAAATATAATTATGTAACGAATACCACAACACGAGCGATTGTAGATGTGGATAAGTCGCGGGTGTTATCTGTGCAACGCTATCCTAATATGCAGCCCGATATTAGCTTACGACTCACACGGATAGCGCAGGCTATTGCGTTAAATGCACCTGAAGTGAGCGAGGCTTTAGGGCATCAACCGGCAAAAAAAGATATTACGATGGCGAATGTATTAGGCTCATTGAAGGATTCGCCCTGCGAGAATTCGTCTCATTTATGTGTGGCACCCACGTTTGCTGATCATCAAAAAGAGCAAGCTCTATGGGCGATTGTGGATTTAACCGATCTAAAATTGGTTGCGGCAAAATGGGCGGGACTCGGTAAAACGGCCACGCCTGCTTGTATTTCAGAGAGAAGCTTACAAAATCGCCATATTATGAAGAATTTCTGTCGCCAAGATAACTTTATTGATCAAGCAGGATGGGGACTGCGTTATCGGTTAACGGGCTCAGATGGTTTGGAAATTCGTGACGTGACTTTTAACGGTAAATCAGTGCTTACCTCGGCCAAAATTGTTGATTGGCATGTGAGCTATAAACAAAAATCAGGCGGTGGGATGACGGCAGGGACCAGCACTTATGTTGCAGGTCGTCGTGTTGACGTGGTTGAAGCGGAAGAAGGTGGGTTTTTATTTGGTTATAGCGATGCGATGGGCTGCCCGATGTTTTCTACCTCGGTGGTGTTGCCCTTTAATGGCCCACAGATAAAAGACTTATTGGATAGCACAGGTAAGAAGGTAGGGTTTTATTTGACTCAGGATTTTCGCAACCCAAAATGGCCGATGGCGTGTAATTATCGCTATGAAAATCGGTTTGAGTTTTTTAATGATGGGGCATTTCGGATTGTGGGCGTGAATAAAGGCCGAGGTTGTGGCGAAGAGGCGATTTATCGACCTGTGATGCGGATTGATACTGCGGTTGGTACGGGAGATAACGAAGTATTTTCTTATTATGAAGCAGGGCAATGGCAAACAAAAAAACAAGAAGCGATGTTTAAGCCATTAGACGATGCCGAATTATATCAACAGCGGTATCAATATAAGATTACAAATCAAGATGCACCCAATGAAGGCTATTATATTGAACCGAGCTCTGGCCAATTTGGTGATTTCAGTCGGGGAGATCATGCCACGGCTTTCGTTAGCCTATTTCATGAAGAGGAGGGCGATAAAGATCTACTGACGCTCGGAACCTGCTGCAATCTTGAAGAACAAGGCCCAGAACGCTATGTGGAACAGCCTGAGGAAATCGAGGGTAGCAACCTCGTAATTTGGTATGTGCCACAGGTGCAGAATGATGCGCGACCTGGTCATGAATATTGTTGGGCGGATACGGTTATCAATGAAATGGGCAATTTAGAAGCTAAAATTTGGCCATGTGCGGTTGGCCCCAAATGGATACCGATAAGGGATGAAGTGTAATGAAAAAACAGATTCCTATTTTATTCGCTTTATTTTTAGTTGGATCGGCTTTTATTGCAGTGGCGTATCAAAAAGGTTTATTTCACACTAAATCCGTGCTGATAGAAACAAGAATTGGTGAGATAGGCGGCTTTCGCACACCTAAAACCTGTGGCAGATTGCCACCTTTCTTGAAGGAGTTGAAAATCCCACAACCTATCGCAATTGACTTGACACAACAACATCATGAGGGTATTTCTTTCTTACACGGCCAAAATCTAGAGCACAGCCTGCATGAAAAGGATTGGGAACAATTTTCGCATTTTGGCACTTATACTTTAAATTCAAAAGGCGATATTTATCTTGCGCCCATGCCGTTTATTAGTATTAAAGACAATACATTTGAACTGCAAAAACAAATTTATACATTGGATGGGAGAACGGGGCGATTAACAACTTTTATGAAATTAGAAGATGTTCATCCTAATGCAAACAACCCTTATGGGATTGTTGCGTTAGATTATGATTGTGATGACGGTTCACTATGGGTTTCTGCTATTGATGAAAGTGATTATCAACAGACGAAAGGCGTGATTTATCATATCAATCCCGAGACCAAAGAAATTATGCAGCAAGTTGAAGGCATTGATGCCTCGACAATTAAATTACTCGATACCACTCGCGGCAAGTTTTTATTGGTGGGTTCTGCTAGAGAACCTGAACTGCAAGCGTATCCCATTGTAAATGGTCGGTTACAGAATACACCTTCTTCCGTGGCCATATTGCTGGATCCGCAGCAACGGATCCGGAAAATAAAAATCCATCCACAGAATAAACTTCAGCTGCAGTCTACCCCTTTTGCCTACACACTTGTAGCAGAAACTAGCAATGAATATCGAAAAGGCTATCAAGCTGTTTGGAGCCCCACATATCAGACGTGGGAAGTTACAGCAGAAGAGTAGTGCGTTGAATATTTTCGTCGACCAATCGATTACTGTCGGTGAATTAGCTTATTCCCTTTTAAAGCAGTAATCTTATCGCTATTACTATTCTGAATGACGATTAAGTTATTCAATATATAGATCTGCGGTGAATATCTATTCTATTTTTAACATATCCTTAATTAAAGGTTACTCATTAAATTTATATATTATGGGTATTTGTTTATATTCGATGTTGAAATATATGTTAATTTGTCATAAAATGACATTTTGCGTCACTTTATAGCGTCACTTTAGGGTGGTGATTGGATTTTAAGTAATAGATTCAATTGGAAATAGGGTTACGTATGATGTGTTTCCCAATTACGCCGGCATAATTTACCTCACATTTAAGATCTGGCATGAATAGTGCTTTGTCAGACTGTATGTCATTTTAATTTTCATTGTCGAGGTTTGTAATCGCTTACAAAAATGTTGTCTTTGAATGTTTGAAGTAAATTGAGCTTTGGAGAGGGTGGGAAAGCCCCCCTGTATCTAAAGTGGCTTAGTAATGTTGAGTAATAGCTATGGAGAGAATTATGAGATTTAGAAAAATATTATTTTCAGTTGGTTTGTTGTTTGGATTGATTATTTCAGGATCAGCACAAGCTATTTCGCTAGGTATCGTTTCAATGAACACGGCAACTTGTTCTTCGGGAACAGGTTTTGGTATAGAGGATGGCACTCCCACAACAACCTGTTCTATAACTATCCCTGCTCCTGGTGCAGGTGCTGCAGTAACCACTTCGGTGGAAGTTGTATGGCAGGTGAGCTTGCTAAGCCATAGCCCAAGTTTTGCTAACTTTGATGCACAAGTGACGCTAACGCCTCCCGCAGGCGCAGTAGATACTGTTTCACATGGGAATATAGGCTTTACACCAATTGCAAATTGTGTGCCTGCAGTAGGTGGTGTGCAGACGTGTCGTGCAACTATCTCTACCTCTACGGCGAGCGCAGGTGAGGATCCTGTTGGGGCCTGGTCACTTCAGTTCGCGCGCGTAGGCGGTGCGCAGAGTTATCGTGTTGAATCTGCGACCTTGGAAGTTAATGCGGATATTCTCACCAATGAAGAAGTGCGCGGTACAGTATTCGATGATTTGAATAATGATGGGACTTTAGATCCAGGCGAGCTTGGCGTTGGTGGCGTTACGATTACAGCTTATGATGCGGCCGGAACGGTTTATGGGCCAACAACCACGGCGAGTAACGGTAGTTATGTGATTACAGGTATTCCAAATGGCACCGCAATCAGAATAGAAGAAACGACCATTCCACCTGCATATGCACCAGGTATTGATGGTAATAGTAGCCAATCTTCAGTGCAGTTTATTACTATTGAAGATTACAACACCAATTTTGCTTTATACAATGTCGCTGCAGGAATGTGTCCTTCGCCGCGTGCAGTACTAACACGAACATTCAATGGTGATTACACTCATCCATCAAATACAGGGCCCTCAATCGTTAGCTTCGATTTAGATGAAACGAATACTGTGGGCACCAGTGACGATATTGGTTTTTCAGAGACAGGGGCAATTTGGGGGTTAGCCTATGATGCAACCGCTGAGACGTTGTATGCTTCGGCCTTCTTAAAACGGCATGTTGACGTTGGTCCTGATGGGTTAGGCGCAATTTATGCGGTTGATTATTCTGGTGCACCTATATTAAGCAGCCTATATTCTGTGCCTGGAGTAGGTATTTTACCAGCAGGACGTCCGTTAACAGGCGTGTCCACTTCGACGCCTAATGTAGACGCTGCAGCCTTCGGTCAAATTGGTAAGGTGGGTTTGGGTGGGTTGGCAGTCTCCACTGATGGTAATACATTGTGGACAGTTAATCTTAATACTCGGAATTTGGTCGAAATAGATATTACTAATACAGGTAGTATTTCATCAAGTGAGGTTGCGATAACTTCTGCTCCTACTTGTACCGATGGTGTGTTCCGCCCGTTTGCGGTGACTGAGAATAATGGCAAGGTCTATATTGGCGGGGTTTGTACCAGTGAAAATAAAGATCCATTATTACATAGCAGTGTGGATTTAAGTGCTTCGGTTCATGAATACGATCCAGCAGGTTCAAGCTGGGCTCAAATTATTAGTTTTTCACTTGACCCCGCAGGTCCTGAAGGATATCAACATGGGGATATTGTAACTTCTACGGGAGAATGTGGGGAGTTTGAGAGCTGGACGGATACTTACTCAGAGGCGGATTTGTTGGGTGGCGGTGCGACAGGCGTGAATGGTACTTTTGAGAAAGTTGAAGGCGGGCTAAGTGGCAAGGACTTCCGGTGTCGTGGCCAAGCAATGTTCGCGGCATTGGATTTTTCATTGGATGGCCATTTGGTTATGCAGGTTATGGATCGTACAGGTCACCAACTTGGCTATGTGAACGAACGGCCGACAGGTCTTTCTGCTGCGGGTAGAATCTCGTCTAATAATGGGGGAGACCTTTTTATTGCATCTAATAGTACGGGGTTATGGATACTAGAGACTAACGGCACAACCACTTCTGGTCGAGATAATGGTCAACCGGGAAATAATCAGGGCCCAGGTGGAGATGAATTCTTTTATCAAAATTCGGGTGCTGGTCATGCTGATGCCGATGCTGGTGGTGTGATGATTCACCCTGGGGATCAAACTATTGCATCAGTTATGCTTGATGCAAACAATGTGTTTGGCGGAGGCTTGCAACGATACAATATGCAAGATGGCTCTAAAGTAAATGGCCTAGTCGTTTATGCTGCAGGAATTAATATAACAGGCATGGGTAAGGCCAACGGATTAGGTGATTTAGAATTATTATGTGGCCAACCTCTTCTTACGCCAATCGAAATTGGCAATCGTGTATGGTTAGACACGGATGGAGATGGGCTTCAAGACCCCGGTGAAACCCCAATTTCTGGTGTGCAGGTTCAACTAGTTGATACAGATGGCACAACGGTATTAGCCACTGCTACGACAGATGGCAATGGTAATTACTTATTTTCTAACGATCCTACGCGAGGTGGTGATACAACAGGAAGTGAGATTTACAACCTTATAAGTTTAACAACAAATACAACAGGTTTTACAGTTCGCATCCCTAATCCAACGGGTCAAGCACCGCTAAGTGGTCTAAACCTTACGCTCCCAAATTCTGGCCTGAATGATGAAAATGATTCAGATGGTCTCACAATGGGTGTAAATGCAGATACAGTTGTTAATACAGGAAACCCAGGTGAAAATGATCATTCCTTTGATTTTGGATTCACAGCGGTTGTTTTAGCCGCAATTGACATCGAAAAGGCCACCAATGGTCAAGATGCGGATGTTGTCACAGGTCCTGCACTGGTGGTAGGGAGTACGGTTACTTGGACGTATGCTGTTACCAACACAGGCGGCACCGTACTGAGCTCCGTCACTGTCACAGATGACCAAATTGCAAATGATGCGGCTGATATTGTCTGTACAGTAGATGTTGCCTCCACGAACTCAAGTGATGCAACCGCTGGCGATAACGTCATTGACAGCTTAGCGATAGGCGAAACAGCAAGCTGTACAGCGACGGGAACAGTTGCCGCAGGTCAATATACCAATATAGGTAGTGTTACCGGTACGCCACCGAGCGGTAGCCCACCGACTGATAATGATCCAAGCAATCACATCGGTGTCACGCCCGCAATCGACATCGAAAAGGCCACCAATGGTCAAGATGCGGATGTTGTCACAGGTCCTGCACTGGTGGTAGGGAGTACGGTTACTTGGACGTATGCTGTTACCAACACAGGCGGCACCGTACTGAGCTCCGTCACTGTCACAGATGACCAAATTGCAAATGATGCGGCTGATATTGTCTGTACAGTAGATGTTGCCTCCACGAACTCAAGTGATGCAACCGCTGGCGATAACGTCATTGACAGCTTAGCGATAGGCGAAACAGCAAGCTGTACAGCGACGGGAACAGTTGCCGCAGGTCAATATACCAATATAGGTAGTGTTACCGGTACGCCACCGAGCGGTAGCCCACCGACTGATAATGATCCAAGCCATTACATCGGTATGAATCCTGTCGTCTCAATCGGCTCCATCGTTTGGAACGATCTTGATAACAACGGCACCCA
>CAZRAY010000008.1:0-49116 GCA_964598235.1 uncultured Piscirickettsiaceae bacterium | reverse complement strand
CCACCGGCACCTGCAATAGCCATGCACCTACTTTATAAGCGTAAAAATAGAGCGGTGCAAAGGTGAAGGGATTTGAAACCCAAGAACCAATCACGGCAACGGGCAAATTGACCCGAAAATAGATGGCTAGCGCGGCAGCGACAATTGTTTGGCCTATAATGGGCATAAAGCCGATAAACAAACCAATCGCCAATGCCAACGACACCGACCGGCGATTCAAATGCCATAAACGCGGCTCCATTAAACCACGCCCAAACCGCTGCAAACTCGGATGAGCGCGCAGTTTTTTATGATCAGGCATGCAGCGTTTTAAAAATCTTCTAGGCATCGGAATATTTCATTTTCATTGCTAACCATTATACCTGCATTGCCATCCTTAATGCGGGACTAAATCATGTCAATAATTGCATTAATAGCCTATTCACATCTTGCATGCCTGTTTCCAAAACATGTGCAATTTCAGCCATTGTGATCTCCCCGTCACTCAACCCCGCCGCCCAATTGGCCACCACTGCACAACTTGCATAACGCATACCCAATTCACGTGCTAAATAAGCTTCTGGCATGCCTGTCATCCCCACTATGGCGCAGCCATCTTGTGCCATTCGCTTTATTTCAGCGGCTGTTTCTAATCTTGGTCCTTGGGTGGCACCATACGTCCCGCCATTGATAATAGGTAGTTTTACTTGTTGCGCCGCAGTTAACAGCTGTTGTCGTATATTTTCATCATAGGGCCTTGTAAAATCCAGATGCTTATCGGGTGAGAAATTGTCGCTATAAACACTTTGTTCTCGCCCATGGGTATAGTCGATAATTTGATCCGGAATTGCAAGCGTGCCTGGCCCTAAGTCAGCCCGTATGCCGCCTACCGCTGCCACTGCAATAATCTCTGTTACACCTTGCTCGCGCAAGGCCCATATATTCGCACGGTAATTAATTTTATGCGGTGCAATCGTTTGTTCTTCACCATGGCGCGGTAAAAAAACCACTTCTTTCCCTTGCCAGATCCCGATCACCAAATCACTAGATGGTTGGCCAAAAGGCGTCTCTACTTTTTGCTTAGCACGCACTTCCAATCCCGCTAAATCGGCCAATCCCGATCCGCCAATAATCGCCAACATCATAGGCCATCCTTCACAGCATAAATTGCTCCCAAATTGCGCCAATAGCCCTGATAATCCATGCCAAAGCCGAACACATATTTATTAGGCACAGTTAAGCCAATATATTCAGGTGGCAGCCCCACTTTATAATCATGCTGCTTATCAATTAGCGCAACACACTGCACTCGAGCCGCACCTTCTTTCACACAATAACTGCGCAAGGCTTGCAAAGTAACCCCTTCATCATAAATATCTTCAATCAACACCACTTCCCTACCCGCTAAATTTGTAACCGGCTTATGCTGCCAATCTAGCACGCCACCTGTGGTGGACTCACCATAGCGCGTTGCATGAATATAATCACACTGTAGGGGAAATGGTAGCTTAGGTAATAAATGCCCCATCGTCATCACCGCGCCATTCATTACACATAAAAAAACCGGGTTTGCATCCGTATAATCCTGCGTTAATTTCTCCGCTAATCTATCCAAGGCCCCATCTATTTCTGCAAAGGTATAGAGACATTCTGCTTGCGAAAGTATGTGTTGTATTGCTGTCATCCTATCCTTCATACATAATATGTTTTTATTTTAATGAGAACCACCATGCGCCGATTTTGGCCACTTCTTTTATTATTCGCTATTTTACTGGTCGCCATTGTCGCTCAGCAAGCCCGTATGCCAGAAAAACAAACCGTCTTATCCTCTCCTGAACGTATTATCTCGCTCGCCCCCAGCCTGACTGAAATTGCTTTTGCGCTCGGCTTAGGTAATAAGCTAGTCGGCGTCACCCGTTATTGTAATTATCCACCAGCAGCCAAAACATTGCCGCGAATTGGTAGCTTTTTAGATCCAAACTTTGATGCGATTGTACAACTTCAACCTGATCTTGTCTTACTTTTGGAGAATAACCCACGGATTATAAAGCAGCTCCATCAACTCGATATTGCAACGCTTGCAGTGAATAATGAAACCCTCCTCGATATTGATAATGCAATTAACAAAATCAGCCAACCCACCCACACCACACAACAAGCGAATATGCTCCGCACCACCATTCACGATGTTATTACAGGCATCCAACAACAGGTGGCTGATCAAGAAAAACCACGTGTTTTAATTGTTATCAGCCGCGACGGTGATAGTGGCCCAATTACGAATCGCTATATTGCAGGACATCATGATTTTTATGATGACCTGATCCAACTCGCAGGCGGCATTAATGCCTTCCCTGATAATAAAATTGCTATTCCTAGCCTCTCTGCAGAAGGATTATTACAACTCAATCCAGACATTATTATTGAACTCTTCCCCGCTGCCGATGAACATCCTTTTAATTTGCAAAAAATTAGCCAGCAATGGCAGCAGCTCCATCAGATTAGCCCGTTGACAGCCGTGCAAAACAATCAAGTCCATATTATTGAAGCTGATTACACGACGATCCCTGGCCCACGCCTACCGTTATTGCTCAAGGAGATGGCGCGCCTGATTCATCCCAATTTAAAATGGGACGCCTCTTAATGTCACTGATTGAAACCCAACAACTGACGATTCAACTGAATAAACAATCAATCTTATCTAATGTTAGTTTACATTTGGCGCAAGGCGATTATCTCTGTCTACTGGGACCGAATGGCGCAGGAAAAAGCACTCTAATCAAAGCCCTATTAGGCATCCACCCTATCCACAGCGGCAGCATCTTATTACAAGGGAAACCACTGCACTTTTATACGGCAAAACAACGCGCCCAACATATCAGTTATGTGCCACAAGTACACACTCAACAACATCATCGCGTGATCGATTTTATTCGGATGAGTCGCTATCCCTGGCGAAATCAACTTGCTGGATGGACCGACACAGATCAACACGCAGTTGACCGCGCCTTTACACTCACACACACGGCTGATTTTGCTAACCGCCCTATGCAGCAACTAAGTGGCGGCGAAACCCAACGTATTATGATTGCTGCCGCGCTCGCCCAACAAAGCCAAGTATTATTATTAGATGAGCCTTGTAGCTTTCTTGACCCACGCTATCAAACAGAAATACACGATTTAATCTATCAGTTAAACCAACAACATGGCATCAGTATTATTGAAGCCAGCCATGATATCAATCATGCAGCCGAACAAAGCCAACACATTTTGGCACTTAAGCAAGGGCAAGTACATTGGCAAGGCAAGTCTGCTGAATTCCTTGAGCCGCAACAATTAGCGGATTTATATGATCAAAAATTCGTGCTCACAACGCACCCAATAACTGGCGCGACTATCGCCCTCACGGCACCCTAATGCAAAAAACACAACGTCACTTATTCCTGATTGTTATTTCCAGTCTACTGCTGCTCTTTATCGCACCCCAGCTCGGCTTGCAGGTGGATGAAGAGAGCCAGCGCCGGGTATTACTTGATATCCGTTTGCCGCGTGTCTTATTCGCCTTTATCGCAGGCGCAGGGCTGGCACTCTGCGGCATGGTATTTCAAACGGTCTTCCACAATCCATTGGCCACCCCATTCACACTCGGTGTTGCCAGTGGTGCATCGCTCGGTGCGGCGATTTATGTGGCCTTAGGTATAAATATTAGCTTGCTCGGGGTTGATGGTGGCACCTTTGCCGCTTTTATAGGCGCCTTATTATCAATCACGCTAGTTTATGGTCTCAGTCGTTTACGTCGTGATCTTCAAACAAACACCTTATTACTGATCGGTGTTGCGCTGAGCTTTTTCTTTTCCAGCCTTATTTTATTTACCCAATATCTGAGTAATATCACGGATAGTTTTCGGATCATTCGCTGGCTCATGGGTAGCCTCACCATCATTGGTTATCATGATATTTTCCAACTACTGCCTTTTGTTGGTCTGGTCACTGCCACTTTGATTTGGACTGCGCCAGCATTGAATCTCCTCACCACCGGTGATGAAATGGCGCTTAGTCGTGGTATAAATGTTACAAAGCTACATACCCTGCTCTTTTTCATTACCTCGCTTTGTGTGGGAGGGATTGTCGCTTTATGTGGGCCAATTGGCTTTGTTGGCATGATGGTGCCTCATATTTGTCGTCTCCTGGTAGGCAATGATCACCATACTCTTATCCCTGCCACCCTGTTTCTTGGCGGTGGTTTCCTCGTGCTCTGCGATACAATCGCACGGCTAATTTTGGCACCAACTGAGCTCCCTGTCGGGATTATTACCACGCTGCTCGGTGGTCCTTTCTTTTTATGGTTGCTGATTCGCAAAAAATACGATTAAATAGAGGCATGAATTTATTGATGCGAACCCCTCAACCCTACCCACTCCCTGTGGTGGTCTTCGCTTTATTCTTCTCTTTCTTCGCACCCTACTCATCCACTTTTGCTAATGAAACCGCTGATGAATCTGCGCCGGCGCTGATCACATTTAAAGCTGAGATAGTAGCGTTGGGAAAATCTGTAGCACCCGTTTCACTACATGAGTTCTACCAACAAAATGACTATGTTCTCATTTGGGCAAATCACGGTAAAATAACTCCCCAGGCAAAACAAGCTATCGCCGCCATTGCAGCGGTCACAGATGACGGTTTGTTGCCCAATGATTATCATCATGATCGCATCATCGCACTGGCGAACACATCCACCCCAGAGCAACACCTACAGCGCGACATTTTATTATCAGATGGCCTGCTCAAGCTGGCACACGATCTCCGCCAAGGTAGATTTACCCCAAAAGAGGTTGACCCTGAGTGGGATATTAAGCAAGCAAAATTTGATGCTGTTGCTTTCTTAGTGGATGCACTCAACGCACCTAGCCTTCGACAGCAACTTCAACAACTTGCACCCCACCACCCCACCTATCGCGCGCTTAAACGCGAACTTGTACACTACCAATCGCTTGCTAAGCAAGGCGGCTGGCCTAGCTTGCCCGAGGCGCCCACCTTGCGCGCAGGCGATGAACACGCCGCTATCGGTGCCTTACGGCAACGCATTGCGATTGAGCGCGGCAGGGTACTACCCGCCACCGCAACTTATATCGCAAACACCTATGATGATGCGTTGGTTGAACAAGTGAAACAATTGCAACAACGCTATGGACTCACCGTTGATGGTGTGATTGGCCCGGCGACGCGTACGACTTTCAATATCAGTGCTGCAGCACGCACCCAACAAATTAGAATCAATCTTGAGCGCTGGCGCTGGCTACCTGAGGAACTCGGTGAACGCCATATTTTTGTCAACCTACCTAACTTCAGGTTGCAAGCCATTGAAAACCAACAAATTGCCTTGGATATGCGTGTCATCGTCGGCCGGAAAGACCGCCAAACACCTAGCCTTGCGGGTGGTATTAATCACCTTGTGATCAATCCTTATTGGAATGTACCGCATTCTTTAGCCTATAAAGATGTATTACCACATCAACAAGCTGATCCCGAATACCTTAGCCATAAAGGGATTCGCGTATATACAAAGATAGATGGCCAATCTATTGAAGTGAACCCCAGCGAGGTTGACTGGGCAGCGTATAACGAACATGACTTGCCCTTCCGTTTTCGCCAAGATCCAGGAACGAGAAACTCCTTGGGCAGAATTAAATTCATGTTCCCTAACAATCACAGTATTTATCTACATGACACACCTGGACGCCGCCTATTTAAGCGTGACCAACGTTATTTTAGTTCGGGTTGCGTGCGCGTTGAAAAGCCACTTGAATTAGCAGAATTCACACTTCGCCAATCTGTAGAAAGTGTCGCAAAACGAATTGCTAGTAGAAAAAATCAAACACGTTTCCTCAAAGACCCTTTGCCCGTCTATCTTGTTTATTTGACCGCATGGACAGATGCGCAAGGCATACGTTTCGCACCTGACATTTATCAGCGAGACCTATTAATGGCGAAGGTTATTCAATAGCCCAACTTAAATAATTGCCTATTAAATTTGCATCAAAAGCCTAAATTGGTATATAGTCATTGGTTAAGATTATTCGTAACGATATTTGTGGAAACCACAACATGACAAAACGCATTATCACTTCCCGAAGGAAGTTTATCCAGCTTGGCTTAAGCGCCAGCATGGGTATGGCAACTGCATTTACCATGCCAAATGCCTATGCAAAAGCAACCGCCACCCCCGAACGTAAAATAGCCTTTAAAAACCTACATACGGGCGAAGAAATTAAAACAACTTATTGGGTGGAAGGCGAATATCTCATGAATGAACTTGAAGATATCAATCGTCTGCTAAGAGATCACCGCACCGATGAAATCACACAAATAGACCCCTTCCTACTTGACCAGCTTGTCCAACTACAAGAACAATTGGGCAGCCATAAAGCCTTCGACGTCATTTCTGGATACCGCTCTCCCAAAAGCAATGATGCATTACGACAAACCTCATCAGGCGTCGCCAAAAAAAGCTTCCATACACTGGGTAAAGCCATTGATATTCGCTTGCCAGGCTATGGCACAAATGACCTATTTCGTGCCGCTTGCTCACTTAAATCAGGTGGTGTAGGCCGTTATGCTAAAACAGGCTTTATTCACATGGATACAGGTCCGACGCGCAACTGGAAAGGCTAACCCTCTCCCCCTCACAATATAAATTTGTTTTAAACAGCACTGGATTTACGTTCCAGCTCGCAGAAAAAGGAAAACCACACCATGACACAACCTATCGTTGTTTGTGCACTCTATCAGTTCGTCACGCTCGACAATTATCGAACGCTACAAGCCCCACTTCTCCGCCTCATGCAAACACATGAAATTCGAGGCACCTTACTGCTTGCAAAAGAAGGAATTAACGGCACAGTGGCAGGCTCACGCCAAGCAATCAACACCTTGCTCTCTCACCTGAGAGGAGATCCGCGGCTCAATCATATCGGCACCAAAGAATCCTTTACCGATACGCTTCCTTTCTTGCGTAGCCGCGTCAAACTTAAAAAAGAAATTGTCACCATGGGTATTGAAGGTATCGACCCTAAACGCGTCGTCGGTACCTACATACAGCCCAAAGATTGGAATGCACTGATTAGCGATCCAGATGTATTGCTCGTAGATACCCGAAATGACTATGAAGTTCAGGTCGGCACCTTTAAACATGCTGTTAATCCCAATACAACGAGCTTTCGTGAATTTCCCGACTATGTTAAAACGCACCTTGATCCCAAAAAACACAAGAAAGTTGCCATGTTTTGTACTGGCGGAATCCGTTGTGAAAAATCGACTGCTTATCTAAAAGAACAAGGGTTTGATGAGGTCTACCATCTTGAAGGTGGCATCTTGCAATATATTGAAGATGTGCCGGAGCAAGACTCTCTATGGCAAGGTGAATGTTTTGTGTTTGATGAACGCGTTACCGTTGACCACCAACTCGAAAAAGGAAGTTATGACCAATGTAATGCCTGCCGCTTACCCATTACAGAAGAAGATAAAACCAGCGATAAATATCAACATGGTATTAGTTGTCCCGCCTGCTTCGATAAAACAACACCCGAGCAAAAAGCGCGCTTTCAAGAACGGGAACGACAAATGTCACTCGCCCATGCACGCGGTGAGAATCATCTGGGTGTAGATACCCTTGAAACCATCCGAAAAAATAGGGCGGCTAAAGTAGCAAAAATAAAACAACAACAAACACTCAGCCTAAAACAACGTGCTCAAAAGCAACATCGTTAATATCCTTATCTGCTATGTCACTGATTGATAGTCATTGCCATCTAGATTTTGCTAACTTTAATGCGGAGCGTGAAGCCATTTTAGCGCAGTGTATCGCGTTGGATATCCAGCACCTTATTATACCTGCCGTTACAGCCGAGACTTGGTCACGACTACTCACCACCTGCCAACAATCAACATTATTACATCCCGCTCTCGGGCTACACCCCATGCTTATGGATGCACACCAAACCCAAGACATCACTTCATTAGAGCATGCGGTTATCCGTCACAACCCCATTGCTATTGGTGAAATTGGACTTGATTTTTATCTGCCGGAACACAATAAGCAGGCCCAAAAAGAATTGTTTGAACAACAACTAAAAATTGCCCAAACACATCAGTTGCCTGTATTGCTCCATGTTCGAAAAGCACATGATGAAACATTGAAATTATTACGAAAAACGCCGGTTACTGGCGGCATCGTCCATGCCTTCAATGGCAGCCTACAACAAGCAGAAAATTACAGAAAACTAGGTTTTTTATTTGGTGTCGGTGGTGCCATCACCCACCCACGCGCCACCAAACTGCGTCAACTCGTGCAAGATTTACCTTTATCATCACTCGCATTAGAAACAGATTCCCCTGATATGCCCCTATTTGGCCATACAGGCAGCAATTCACCCATTTACTTGCCCGACATCCTCATTTGTCTCGCTGAATTACGAAATGAAACTATTGAAACACTCGCGCAAGCCACTACAGAAAATGTACATCGCCTATTTCCTCAGCTGAATTAACCTGCTCCCGCAGCAATTCATCCAGCACGATGTCTTGCTTCAGCTTCAATAAAGATCCGTTTCACTTCTGGATGAGCGTCCTTGATCTGAATACTCACCTGCTCAATCGCCACTTCAATATCATCTGCCTTCGCTTCATCTTCAAAAGTCGCACTAATATTTAATAGGATAAATTCAGGCCCCATATGCATGGTGAGCACTTCATTCACATTATGTATTTCTGGTCGTGCCGCTGCAATTTCCTTAATACTCGCAATTGTTTTCTTGCTCGCGCTCTCGCCAATCAATAAGCCTTTGGTTTCAATCGCCAGCCATATTGCCGTTCCACCTAAAATTAAACCAATAATAACGGATGCAATACCGTCAAATTCCAAGATCCCGGTGGTTTGCGATAGATAAACACCTAAGAATGCCACTATCAACCCCAAACTCGCTGCAAAGTCTTCAAATAACACCACAAATAAGGAGGGATCTTTACCGCGTTTTACGGCTTCTAAATAACCCATCTTGCCCCGTACTTTATTAAATTCTTTCAAGGCAATAAAGAACACAAACCCTTCAAATATCAATGCTAATGCCAGCACAATATAGTTGATCATCGCATTCTTAATCGGCTCAGGATGGATAATATGATGTATGCCTTCATAGAGGGACACACCCGCGCCCACGGCAAAAATCAAAATCGCAACCACAAAGCTCCAAAAGTAAATTTCCTTACCGTGCCCAAAGGGGAAATCTTCATCTGCTGGCTTTTGTGATCGTTTGATTCCATAAAGCAATAACCCCTGATTTCCCGTATCGATAAGAGAGTGAATTCCTTCTGAAAACATGGCAGAACTGCCCGTGAGGCTCGCTGCTACAAATTTCGTAATCGAAACCAATGTATTACCAATTAATGCTGCAACAATTGCCGTTTTTGAACCTGATGCTGACATGCTTATTCCTAAAGATAATGGGGTAAGCCTTCATGATAACAAATTGTTTACCAAAACAAGCCCCTTGTTTCTAATATGGTAAACTGTTCACTTAAATTGATATTTATATTATGTAAAAGGTTTAAAAATGAAATTTATCTATGCACTCCTCCTAAGCTTCATGTTGAATACCACGGCCTTTGCCCAAACAATTACTGACTTTAACCCACCTCTTTGGAATTTTGGTACAGGTGCTGGCACCGATGCTGCTGGTTCTGGCACACTAGCAGGCATCCCTTTTACCATGACATTTAGTCTTAATGGTGGCTCTAAACTCTTCACTTCCACCGTGCAGCACACAAGCAATTCAACCCTAGGTCATGGTGGCGTGCCTGGCACCTTATTATTAGGCGGCGGCGATGCAGGCGGGATCAATGGAGAAGGTTTAACCATCACCTTTGCCTCTCCCGTTACCGTTACCCTAGGGCTTAGCCATATTGCTAATGTAACGGGTTCCGCACAATATGATGGTTGGCAATTCCTTACACCAGCAGATAGTGTTGTCTCATTAGCGAGCAACCATGAGTTAATCGGTGGTGCCAGTATTGATGGGATGAAATCTAGAGAAGATTTGATCGCAGCGGATGCAAACACGATTTCCTATTTTAAATGGGTTAACGTCGCCACAATTGATCTCGCCACATTAGGCAGTGCAGGCACAACCATTGGCCTAAGTTCAATGCAAATTGCTTCTGCCGTACCCACTCTGCCGTTAATCAGTATTCTATTGCTCAGCGGTTTACTTGGATTATTCGGCATGCGAAAAACGCTGCAAAAATAATATTACCACTCGCCGTTAAAATGCTACCCTAGCAATGATTATTTTATATTTTTGCTAGGGTATTTTTATGCGCGCTATCTTATCTCGTTTCTTGAGTCCGCTATTCTGGACACAACTTGCTGACAACTTACTTCAAACAATCAAACGTTTCCCATTAGCCTGTCTGTGCCTACTCACATTAGCGTTGCTTTTTATCAGTGAAATCCACAATTTTAATATTCTGGATAACAAACAGACAGCTAAAGCCACCCTGTTTTTATTAGGCGGCGCCTTCTGGTTCGTGGCTATCGCGCTGTTTTCTGAAAGCAAGCAGTGGCCGGCTTTTAAACATTACCTTATTGCTATTGCTGCACTTGCATTCTATGCCTGGCAAATTTTTAGCCATGAAAATATAACCATCATTGGTATTGGCCTTGCTATCGCTGCCGCCTTAAGCATGACATTCTCACCTTGGTTAAGCCGAAAACAGGATAATGATTCCTTTTGGTATTTTAATTTCCAATTAGTATCGAATGCTTTTTTTACCGGCTTGAGCGCACTCTTACTCTCTGGTGGCTTAATCCTGATTCTGATGAGTATTGGTTATTTATTTGATGTGGATATCGATAATGATCTCTATGCAGATATTTGGGTTATCGGTTGGGTATTATTTGGTGGGCTCTATTTCCTGGCCAACATCCCTAATCAATTTGATTATGATAAAGCCGATTGCAGCCAGTTTCCACAAGGCATCCAATTTATTCAAACCTATGTGTTGGTGCCCTTATCCCTCATTTATATGGCGATTTTATATGCCTATTTCATCAAGATCCTCTTTCAATGGGAGCTGCCCCAGGGTCATCTTGGTATTATGGTCTCTACTTTTGGTTTAATTGGGATTATTACGCACCTTACAATTTACCCGGTGCATGAACGCACCAATGCGCTGCGCTGGTTTTATCGCAATTTCTATTTAGCAATGATCTTACCGCTAGGTTTATTTGTGCTCGCTATTACTGCTCGTATTAACCAATATGGCTTAACGGAAAAACGTTATATTCTCGTCTTAGCCGCCATCTGGTTTGCCATTCTGATTATCACTCGCCTAATTCGCCGCAAGCACTTCTCACTTAGCACCGTCACGCTATCATTGGCAACGCTCTGCCTCATCGGCACCATTGGCCCTTGGAGTATCACTACATTACCGTTGAATAGTCAGTTTTCCCGCCTAGAAACCTTATTAATAGAACAGAAAATGCTAGTTGATGGCAATTATATAACACCAACTCAACAGCCTAATTTTGAAACTAATAAATCTATTTCATCAATGGTAGATTATATTATTTCTCGTGATAATGGTCTCGACAAACTCCGCCCTTGGTTTACAGATCAATCTGCACTTGATAAAGCCTTAGACTGCAACGACGATGATATGCATTGCTCACGCCATTATAATGGCAATAAACTGGTCTCCCATATGGGGATTGATTATATCAATCGGTGGCAGCAAGAAAATAATATCCATACCAATATTCGCTTAGATTATGATCTTCACCCTGTTACGCTGTCACTTGATGGATTTGATTATTTTATCCCCATTGCCTTTTATCAGTTTGATCAAGATAAGACCATTACGAGCCACCATTTTGACACCTCGCCGGATAACATTACACTCTTCTTTGATGACGCAGACCGGCTCCAAGTCACACTCAATGATCAACAAACACTCACGCTTGATCTGAATAATTTTACAGATAAATTTGATACCAACGGTGAGATTACTATCTCAGCTTCAGAGCTCAATAAAATGATCGTGTCCTTCACTGAAAATGACCTTGAAGCAAGACTGTATATTAAATCTATTAGCTTTACTACTGGAACAGACAGCGGGTCAGACAAGCAAAAAATTACCCAGCTAGAGGGTTATTTACTGATTAAGACAAACGCAGAATAATTGGATTTTTTCTGCTGGTTGCCCATATTCTAACTATATTTAAATGCCCTAAACCGCAAACCTACTGCTAGCATCATCAAGGTAATTAGGAGTAACGCCCAATTATTTAACGTGGGGATCTCTGCTGACGTTTGTGCAAAGCATGCGTTGATAATCACATCATCTAACGTTGGTTCGGCCGCTAGTACAGTTCTCACATTAGGCGTCGCTACGGCATGACCAAAACTAAGAAGGCGGATTGTTGTTGCAGCTTGTTTCGCTGTGAATTGCAGTGTGTAATAAAGACCATTCGCACCCATATTCGTCAGAGGATTATTGGTGCCATGAACCGTTAAATATTCTCGATTGTAACCTGTAATATCTAATCCCATAATACCATCATTAATCGCATGTGCAGGGCCATTGCTCAGCGCTTCTGCAGCCACATAAAATGTCATCCTGTAATCTAAACCAACGGTTAAAGCTACTGTTTGCTCAATATAGGAAGGTGCTAACGGGTGCGAATATACCCCCGTCCGCCAGATATAAGTATTTGCCCCGCCAGTAACGGGTCCGGGCGGTGTAATCCGACCTTCCGGTGAGGTGTCTATAGTGTAAGGCATACTATAGGCTGTCGTGCCATTCACCACAAGGTTCTGAGCAGACGCGCCCAAGTAAATATAACCCGTGCCACCTGTATTACGACCTGCGCCTGCCTCTGTCGATCGTGGCGTTCCCAATAATACCGAATCGAGTGCATGCCAAGAGTAATTACTGGTATTACCACCACCCGCGGTCCAACTTGGCACAGTGGTCAGATTTGTCATATTGACGTTATAAGCGCCAGATACAGCCGATGGATCAATCATCGTAGCGTTAAATATCCATTGCAAAAGCGTTTGATCAGTAAAATCTTCAAAATCACCATTCACAACTAAATTAGCAGGCGATGAACGATCAAAATACGTGGCAGAGCCTAATGTCGGTGCATCTAATGTGAGGATGCCCGCCGCGCTAGATTGCAAAGTTGCTGCAAGGGGAATAGCACATGATACCGCTGCAAAAACAGGCTTTGTAAGCAACACACCACCTACCAGTACCGTTGCACTTAATACAGTAAACAGATTAGATATTGAACTGTACTTTGTAACTTTATACTTCTGCTTATTATTTTCAATGCTGATATTTAACATCACAAGACACCCTCACTAAATATGAAAAATTAATAGAATAAATATACTATTACTACTTATAGGCCAACTTAAACCAAATAATAATACTATTATGAGATTAGATCAATTTAATTCAACTAAACTGGTATTGATATCATCTTAATATTAAACCATTAATTGCGTGTATTATTAGGTAAAATAATGCTTTAATTTTATTGATAGTCACAATTATGCCCAAACATCACGCTGCTATTTTTGAACGGAGCCATATCTTAATTGGCGATAAAGGTATTGCACGCTTAGAAAACGCGCATGTCTTTATTGCAGGGTTAGGGGGCGTTGGCTCTTTTGCGGCGGAAGCCCTTGCACGTATCGGTGTGGGAAAGCTTACTATTGCCGATCATGATGTTGTATCTGCATCCAATATCAACCGACAACTGATCGCCTTACATTCAACTGAAGGCAAGCTAAAAGCCGAGGTTATGGCCGACCGACTCCGCGATATTAATCCTAATTGTGAGCTCACATTGCTTACCGAGTTCCTAACGCCTGAAAGTGTGCTCGATATCGTTACCCCTGAATTTGATTGTGTCGTTGATGCCATCGATAGCATGAGTAGCAAAGCGGCTTTGCTTGAAACCGCCTGGCGACAAAAAATACCTACTTTTGCCAGCATGGGTGCCGGTGGCAAGCTGGATCCAACACAAATCAAAACCGATGATTTGATGAATACATCAATGTGTAAGCTCGCCAAACAATTACGTCAACACTTGAGAAAACGCGGTGTGCGAGAAGGTATTAAAGCGGTTTATTCAACCGAAGCGCCCATGCCTGCCTTGCCACCTGAAGCGGTCTCACATGGTCGGCCACGCGCAGTCAATGGTACGGTGAGCTATTTACCAGCTTTGTTTGGTCTCACATTGGCGGGTATGGTAAGCCAGCATATTATCGGCGATGCGAGAAGGTTAAATGATGGCCGTTGATGAATCAGCGGTATTGAATTGTGATGCCAACACACGCGCGCAACTCGCTAACATACTCTCATCTTATGGGATGGAAATAGAATCCGTCTCTCATGCTGATGCAATCCCGGGCAGTTTTTTTGGTGAACGTGAAGCAGGGTTAATTAGCAATAAACTGTATTTACGCGATGATAGTCCAATCCATTCCGCACTCCATGAATCCTGCCATTATATTTGTATGGATCCAACGCGCCGCGCCAAAATAGACACAGATGCTGAGGGCGATTATGATGAAGAAAATGGCGTGTGTTATCTCCAAATATTATTAGCTGATAAAATCCCCCATATGGGTAAAAATCGCATGATGCAGGATATGGATAGCTGGGGGTATACTTTCCGCCTAGGTTCTGCGAAAGCCTGGTTTGAACAAGATGCGGAAGATGCACAACAATGGTTACAACAACGCGGTATTATCAATCAGCAGAACGAACCCACAGGACAATTATGTACGCATTAGCCTACACCCACGCTTCTGATATTCTCCCCACAGAAATCACACTGGGAACACTCGACCCAACAGGTCATGATATCCGCGTCGCCATCAAATCTATTGCTGTTAACCCTGTGGATACAAAAGTAAAAGCCAGCCTGACTGAGCGGCTATCAACACCTCGTATAATTGGCTGGGATGCTGCTGGCATTGTTGAAGCCATCGGCGATCAGGTGAGCCTATTTAAGCCGGGTGATAAAATTTTTTACGCAGGCGATATTGGTAAAGCAGGCTGTTATGCTAGCCATCAACTAGTAGATGAGCGTATTGTCGGCCACCACCCAAAAACGCTTTCTTTCAATGATGCCGCCGCCCTGCCTCTCACCAGTATTACCGCATGGGAAGCCTTATTCTCTCGCCTTAAAATTCGCGAAAAAGATGCCGGCAAGCATATTTTAATTATTGGCGGCGCAGGTGGTGTCGGCTCTATCGCTATTCAGCTTGCTAAATCTGTTGCCAATTTAAATGTTATCGCCACCGCATCAAAACCTGAATCTCAGCAATGGTGTAAAGAACTAGGTGCAGATTATGTGATTAACCATCATGACTTGCTCACTCAATATCAGCAAAAAAACCTACTCGATCCAGACTATATTTTATGCCTCAACGATATAGATCAATACTTCACCGCAATGGCTGCGTTAATTGCTCCTCAAGGTATGATTTGCGGCATTGCAGGGTCGACTGAAGGACATAACTTTGATAGTTTAAAGTCTAAAAGTGTCGGATTCGTTTGGGAGTTTATGTTCACTCGCCCAATCCACAGCACCGCTGACTTAATCGAGCAACACCATCTATTAAACAAAATTAGTAAGCTGGTTGATAATAAAGTGATTCGTCATACTCGAAAAACACCTGTCGAAAAATTCTCAGCCGAAAATATTCAGCATGCCCATACACAATTACTTGCTGGCAATACCATTGGGAAAATTGTGTTATCGCTAGCCGAATAGCTTATAATATTCCTTTTAACTTTCTCGTAGAGACATTGAAATGAACACTCAGAACTCAGGCAAATTCCTTGTTGGTAGTATCGTTACCTTTATTGCAATTTTTGTCATTGTTAAATTATTATTGGCATTAGCCCTCTCTGCTGGGAAAGGCACTGTTCCGGCAGAAAGCATGGCTGAAGCCGATGTTGCAGCGCGTATTGCACCCGTTGCAGAAGCAACCATTGGTGAAGCACCCGCAGTGGTTGCAGCACCTGTTGAAATCGCAGCGGCAACACCGGCTGCAGGCGATGATGATATTGGCGCTGGCATCGTAAAACAAACCTGCGCTTTATGCCATAAAACAGGCATGATGGCTTCTCCTAGACTTGGCAGCGCTGAAGATTGGGCGCCACGAATTGAACAAGGCATGGATGTTTTATATGACCACGCTATCAATGGCTTCAAAATGATGCCTGCACGGGGTAGTAATCCAGGTCTAACCGATGATGAGGTGAAAGCAGCGGTTGATACAATGGTCAACAATGCTAAATAATCAGCAGTAACTTGTAGCATAATAAAAAAGCCCGCAACAGCGGGCTTTTTTATTTGAGCATTTGACGAATCTTCGCAAGATGCATATTACCCCGTTCTTTTCGTTTCACAGGGTCAACCGGTGTTTTCTCAGTTTCCCACACTAAATCGCCTTCTGGCATCTCCATCAAAAACCGACTGGGATCACAACTCACTTTTTCACCATAGCGTTTGCGTGATTTTGCCATTGTAAAGGTCAAACTTTGTTGCGCCCGTGTGACGCCCACATAAGCCAAACGCCGCTCTTCTTCTACATTCTCTTCTTCTATGCTTGTTTTATGTGGCAATATTTCTTCTTCCATCCCTACAATAAACACATGTGGAAATTCCAAACCTTTCGCCGCATGCAAGGTCATCAAGCTTACCGCATCATCTTGATTTTCTTCCGCTTGCCGTTCCATAATATCCATCAAGGTTAAGCGCGCCGCGATATCACCAATCTCCTTCATATCCCCTTCTTCACGCTTGAGTAACCACTCAATCCACGCTAATAATTCATTCACATTTTCCATGCGTCTATCAGCCTGCATCGGATCGCCTGTCACCTCTTCCAGCCAACCCCGATAATCAATCTCTTCAATCATATCGCGTAAGGTATCAACTAAATCACCTGTGCGCGCCACCCGATCGGCAATATCAACCAACCAATGGCTAAATTCAATCACTTTTGTTTTTACTGCTGAAGAAAGCTGCGTAGTCAAACCCATTTCAAAACAAGCGGAGAATAAGCTAACTTCTCGCTCTCCTGCATAATTCCCCAATATTTGAAGACTCTTTGGTCCTATCCCGCGTCGTGGGGTATTAATGACGCGTAAAAAAGCATTATCATCATCTTGATTAGACACCAAACGTAAATACGCCATAATGTCTTTAATCTCACTACGTGCAAAAAATGACTGGCCACCCGTAATAAAATAAGGCACATCCATTTCCCGTAAAATCCGTTCTATTAGCCGAGATTGGTGGTTGCCACGATACAAAATAGCATAATCTTTAAATTCGGTTGGGCGCTTCATTTTATGAAAAAGCAATTCAGTCACCACTTTTTCAGCTTCATGATCTTCATTCCGGCAAGCAATCACCCGAATCGGATCGCCCTCACCTAAATCGCTCCATAATCGTTTTTCAAAGATATGCGAATTGTTACTAATTAATGCATTGGCAGCCCGCAAAATGCGGCTTACTGAGCGATAGTTTTGCTCTAACTTCACCATTTTCAGTTCAGGATAATCTTCCTGTAATTGTAGTAAATTCTCGGGCCGCGCACCGCGCCAGGAATAAACCGACTGGTCATCATCACCCACCACGGTCAATGCACCGCGCTTGCCCACCAATAGTTTCACCAATTCATATTGACTGCCATTGGTATCCTGATATTCATCCACTAGCAAATAGCGGATACGATTTTGCCAATGGCTTAATACTTTTTCATGTTGCTGAAAGAGTTTGACCGGCTTAGTAATCAAATCATCAAAATCAACTGCATTATAAGCCAGCAATGCCTTTTCATATTCTACATATACAGCTGCCGCTGCCACCTGATCTGCATCTTCAGCCTGGCTCGCCGCCTGATCGGGCAACTTTAAATCATTCTTCCATTCAGAAATCTGCCACTGGCACCGAGAGGCATGATCACTATCTGCTGCAAAGTCCTGCCCCATAATATCGCGAAGCACTGCTAGGCTGTCTTGTGCATCAAAAATAGAAAAACCAGGTCGATAACCCAGTAAAGCGAAATCGCGTCGTAAAATCGTCAAGCCTAAATTATGAAAAGTAGAGACTAATAAACCACGAGAATTGCTACCCCGTTGTTTCATTAGCTCTGCCACGCGCGACTTCATCTCTCTCGCTGCTTTATTAGTAAACGTCACCGCTGCAATATGACGTGGCGCAAGCTCACATTCCTCAATCAGATACGCAATCTTCCGGGTAATCACACGTGTTTTACCACTGCCAGCGCCTGCCAATACCAGCAAAGGACTGCCGAGATGTTTTACCGCCTCTCGCTGTGGTAGATTTAAATCTTGCATGCGTCGTTGATATCCAGAAAACTATCGATTAATGAACTATTTGAGATGATGATTGACTAAATAAATATCATCTACAATAGGATATGAATTATACCGATGAAATCACCTACTTTAATCAAAAATTTCTTTATTGCACTGCTCTCGATAGTATTTAGTACCGCTGCTTTTTCATTTACAGATTTAGAAGGCAATGAGGATACGATTAAAAACCATATTGGCAATGATAAATGGACCATCATTGAAATCTGGAAATCTGACTGCCACTCTTGCCGCCAGCATATGCCGAGTATGGTTGAATTTGATGGCAAACTTGATAATGTGCGTATCCTAGGTATTACTTTGGATGGTCAAGCAGGTGTCGCAGAGGCAAATAATTTCCTCGCTGATTTTAATGTTAAATTTCCCAACCTTATCTCCAACCCCACTGAAGTTAATGCCTGGATGGAAGAAAACCTAGAAGAATCATTAATCGGCACACCTACTTTTATACTCTTTAACGACAAAGGCGAATTGATCGCTGCTCAAGCTGGCATTGTCCCTGTAGAATCTCTAGAAAGCTTTATCCTTTCAAATAGCACTGTTTCAATCGACTAAACACGGTACACTCGTGATTGATAATATCCTCAATCACCCCTAAATAAAAATGCTAAAACACAGTACCTACTCTCTAAAATCACGTTTTCAAGCATTACTCTCTCCCATCCTGAATTGGCTGATCTCTCACCACGTTTCAGCAAATTTTTTGACTTTATTTAGCTGTGGATTATGTATCACCTATGCTGGCTTATTAGCATGGTCATCCAGTACTTATTTTGCCCTGATTGCACTCCCTTTTTTCTTACTGATTCGCATGGCGCTCAATGCATTAGACGGCATGGTCGCAACAACAACCCACACCAAAACGCCGCTCGGCAGTGTATTAAATGAAGTCTGTGATATTATTTCTGACGCCATATTATTTAGTGCTTTTATATTGTTTTTACCTGTTAATACAACACTCTGGGCAATACTTATAATCTTAATTATATTATCTGAATTCATCGCATTAGCCATCTTTCAAGCGATAGGTACCCGCCCTTTCTTCGGACCTTTTGGTAAAAGCGATCGCGCTGTTTATCTAGCGATGATTGCTATTGTATACCTCCTATTCCCAAATCCATCGCAACTCTATAACATGCTCGCATTCATCGGCATCTTATTGTCCCTTACCACCCTATTGAATCGATTTAAACTGCTTCGCAGCTGATGTTGTTTCTCAGTATTTTAATTGCATGTTTACTCTTAATTGCAACGGGATGGATTGAATATCAAATCCACCAACAGGCCAGCCTGGAGCGTCTAAACAATCGCAAGCGTGTTCAATCTTGGTGGGTAATCTTAATGGTTTGTTTGCCTGTGTTTTATGTAGGTCATTACCTGCTGCTTTTCTTTATATTAGGGCTTAGCATTTGGGCAACATATGAATTCGCCAACTTACTCAAATATCGGCTCTCCCTCATCCATATCCTCCCCATCACCCCAGTAATGGCTATTTACACGCTGCCCTATTCATCCAACTTATATTTTACTGTTTTATTATGCCTTCCCATTGCATTAATGTTACTCAGTTTAATGGTGCCAACACAGCGTTCCATCCTGATTCATACCTTGCTTGTCACCAGTGCACTTTCTACCCTTATCATCATCCAAACACTCAGTCATTCAGCAAGTTATCACACAGGCCTATTACTACTTTTCTTAGTCGCTATAACGGCGCTTAATGACATCTTGCAATATATCAGCGGACACCTATTTGGCAAACACCCTTTCGCACCTAAGCTCAGCCCGAGCAAAACTTATGAAGGTGCAATAGGTGGTTTATTACTAACCAGCATAATAGGCGCCCTTACTTTGCCTGTCATATTCAATATCAACTGGCAAACGGCCTTTTTCATCGCAAGCCTCTTATCAATTTGTGGTATGTTGGGTGACCTTTATATTTCTTATTTCAAACGGCGTGCAAAGGTGAAAAATACCGGCACTTCTATTCCAGGCCATGGCGGCTTGCTTGATCGTATTGATAGCTTATTGCTCACCGCCCCTGTGTTTGGGCTGAGCCTCATCTTCATCAAATAAATAAGGAGCAATACTTGGCAGGATGGATTAACGCTGAATTTCGTACATTTGATGGCTTAATGTTATTTTATCGCTATAAAAAACCGAATATCGACACACCCACTTCCCTGCTATTTTTACATCGCGGGCATGAACATTCAGGCCGCATAACCGATATTGCGGATAAGCTCGCTGAAGAGGCGCATTGGTGTTTTGCCTTTGATTTACGGGGCCATGGACAATCTGAAGGGCCGCGAGCATGGGCGCCCAATTTTGAAACATGGGTGCGCGATCTCAATAGTTTTGCTGGCCATTTACATCAGCAACACAATATCAAAACACGCGATACCATCCTGATTGCCAATAGTGTTGGTTCGGTGATGGCAGTTTCTTGGATCCTCAACTATGGGCCTAACCTAAGAGGCTGCATACTTGGTGCCCCCGCCTTCAAAATAAAACTCTATATCCCACTTGCATTACAAAGCCTCAGATTGCTCAGTAAGTTCTCCTCACATCAATTTGTCACCAGTTATGTAAAATCCAAATTGCTCACCCGCGATCCACAACAAGCATTGGCTTATGATAATGATCCCCTGATTACAAAAAAAATCGGTGTCAACATCCTCGTCACCTTATTCGACACCACGAAAAACTGCTTTAATCGCCTTGCTGATTTTGAAACACCTGTGCTCATTATTACAGCCGAAAATGATGTGATTGTGCAAAATAAACAGCACACCCTGTTTTATAACGGCATCAGTAGTAAAGTCAAAAAACAGATTACACTCAAAAATTTCAAACACGCCATCTTTCATGAACAAGATCAGCACCTACTCATTGCACCCTGCCAAAAATTTATCCAGCAACAATTTAATAATGACACAGCCAACCTACCGGCTATCATCCCAGAAGCCCGCCAACATACCGTGACTGAATATCAATCCTTGCAACAAACCGGGTCTGGTTTAAAACATCTTTATTACGCCGCATCACGCTGGTGTCTAACCCATATTGGAAAACAAGCTGACGGCGTGGCCACAGGTCTTAAATACGGCTTTGATTCTGGCATCTCACTCGATTATGTTTACCAAAACACCCCTACCGGTTCAAATTGGATCGGCAAACAAATAGACAAAGCCTACCTAAAATCCATCGGCTGGCGAGGGATCCGAAGCCGCAAACAACACCTCAAACACACCTTATCTAATATTATCGACCTCATACATGCAAGTGGCGCAACGCCCATTATCTTCGATATCGCATCAGGCCCTGGCCGCTATCTATTCGAGCTGCAACAAGAAAAAACATTTCCGTTGATGATCCACCTTAACGATATTGACCCTATCTCGCTTAAACAAGCCAAAACGCTTAGCAATAAAATAGGCGATAACACTGCTCAATTTTTCAATCAAGACGTCTTCAATCCAACGGTTGTATGGCATTTTGAATCAGCGCCCAATATCATTATCATCTCTGGCTTGCTTGAGCTCTATGAAAACAACCAGCAAGTGCACCACATCCTCAATCAACTATTCGACACCTTGCAGGCAGGCGGCTATCTAATCTATACCGGTCAGCCATGGCATCCACAGCTCAATATGATTGCACGATTGCTTAATAACCGCCAAGGCGAGCGTTGGATCATGCGGCGGCGTCCGCAAATTGAAATAGACCAACTTATTGCCGCATCAGGCTTCACAAAAATGAGTACAATAGCGAATGACAATGGTATATTCACCGTATCCTTTGCTCAAAAACAGGAGTCCACATCATGACACATGAACAAGATAGGGAAGCACTACGCAATATTCAACGCATTTTCGAACAAGCAGTTGAAAATAACGACATTGAACAGATCAGAGCCCATAGCGATCCCAATTTCTCATACGTCTCTTTTACGGATCGTGCATTCCCAAGTTTTGATGCGTTTCAACAGCAATGGCAAACCACCCGTGAAAAAATGGTCGGCTCAGGCAGCTTTAACACCCAGCTCAATCCCGAACCCAGCTTATTTATCGATGATATTGCTGTCTGCCATGGCAATTCGAATAATCACATGGTTAACAATGCCGGAGAAGCATTTGAATTCACTTCTAACTGGACCGTTATCTTCAAACGTACGGCAGGTGAATGGAAAGTGCTCCGTGCACATAATAGCCTCAATCCCTTCTCCAACCCCATGCTTAATCAAGCGATTAAAAAATCAACAATGAAGCTAGGCTTAGCCAGTTTTATCACCGGCGGTATCCTATGTTCTCTAGTCACCTACCTAATACTCCGCTAGCCTTCGCTAGCACCCTCTTTTGTTCCATCACCGTCTTTGCCATCTTCTTGGCAATGGCGGTATCTTATACCCAAAAGCGCGCCAATCAAGCCTATGCTGAAGGCAAGCAACCTGTGCCCTCTGTCCGCCGCTTCAAGCCGCTCAGCAAAATCATCTTTGTCATCAATATGCTGATCACGCTGGCCAGTTATTGGCTCATCTCCCCGCTTTTCCTCACAATCCATCATCATCTAGGCCTACAACTGCTCGGCGCGCTGATTGTACTGATTGGCTATATCAATCTTAATCGCGCCTTTATAGCCCTCGGCGATAACTATTCCCCTCTCTTCGATAGCTATGCCCCCAACACACTCATCACCGAAGGAATCTACAGCACTATCCGCCATCCTATCTACCTCTTTAACCTCTTCGTCAGCTTCGGATTGGCCTTATCTAGTGGTTCGCTCATCGTATTAGCAGGAGCAATTGTTGGGCTATTATTTATCCTAAAAGCGATCAGTTTAGAAGAAGCCTATTTAATTAACCGTTTCCCCGAATATCCGGCCTACACACAACGAACAAGCCGATTAATCCCTTTTATTTTTTAAGCAGTTCGAGATTATGTTGTTATTTTATCCAGCCGCCGGTAACCAATCGCTTCAGTTAAGTGTGGCGTCATAATCTTGTCGCTCTCTGCTAAATCAGCAATGGTACGAGAGACCTTAAGAATACGATGATAGGCGCGAGCAGATAAGCCTAGTCTCGTCATCGCTTGTTCTAGTAGCTGGTAATCGCTATCCGTTAACAAACAATATTTTTCTAATTCTTTGTGTGCTAATAAATAATTGGCTTTACCTGCTCTGCTCATTTGCCTTTCTCTCGCAGCCACCACGCGTTCACGCACTACCACACTGCCTTCTTCTTGCTCACCATCCTCTGCAGGACGCAACATAGTTTTAGGCACCGGTGGCACTTCCACCAGCATATCAATCCGATCCATCAATGGCCCTGATACTTTCGCTTTATAGCGTTGTACTTGGTCCTGTGTGCAATGACACCGGGCTTCCCCAAGATAACCGCAAGGGCACGGATTCATCGCTGCGACTAGTTGAAATTGGGCGGGGAATTCTGCTTGGTGGGCGGCGCGAGAAATGATGATTTTGCCTGATTCAATGGGTTCTCTCAGCACTTCTAATACTTGCCGACTAAATTCAGGCAATTCATCTAAAAATAAGACGCCATGATGGGCTAATGAAATTTCACCGGGTCGCGGTTGCCCACCGCCCCCCACTAATGCGACGGCGGATGCCGTATGATGCGGCGCACGGAAAGGTCGCTGACGCCATTGATCGGGATGGAAACCTTGAGCTGAAATAGATTGTATGGTTGCCGTTGCCACCGCTTCATCTTCTGTCATTTCAGATAAAATGCCGGGCAAGCGGCTGGCGAGCATGGTTTTCCCTGTGCCGGGTGGGCCAGAAAACAGAATCGAGTGTGATCCCGCTGCCGCCACTTCTAATGCCCGCCGCGCCTGTGATTGGCCACGCACATCAGCCATATCTGGATACACAACGGGGATCGTTTGTTTGGTTTTTTCGGTTATTGGCAAAATAGCCTGACCATGCAGATGCGCACAGACATCAAGTAAATGCGCCGCGCCTCGGCTTTCTGCCCCATCGACCAATACCGCCTCATCAATATTCACACTAGGCAGCACCAGTTTTCTGCCTGATTCTCTCACTGCGAGTGTAATCGGCAGCACGCCTCTAACAGACCTCAATTCCCCTGTTAAGCCTAATTCACCTATAAATTCATAACCCTCTAAACTACTGGCTGGAATTTGGCTAGATGCCGCAAGAATTCCCAAGGCGATCGGTAAATCAAAACAACCGCCTTCTTTAGGCAAATCAGCGGGTGCGAGATTAATCGTGATGCGTTGTTGTGGAAAGCTAAATTGTGAATTCATCAGCGCCGATCGTACCCGATCTTTGCTTTCCTTCACCGCCGTTTCTGCCATCCCAACAATCGACAAACTCGGCAAGCCGCTGGATAGATGCACCTCCACCGTCACTGGTAAGGCATCTACCCCTGTTATCGCACGACTATAAACCGTTGCAATGCTCATCAGTCAGCGAGGTAACTACAGCAATAATCCACCACAGTCGCAATTTCTAAATCAAATGCTGATTTTCCTGGCACATTAAAGTCTTGCCCGCCGACGATATGATGCCACTCATCCTCACCCGCCAAACGATACCGAAATTCACCTGCTAAAATTTCCATTAATTCAGGCGCGTCGGTATTAAAGGTATAGTCGCCTGGCAACATAATACCCAATGTTTTCGTTGTGCCATCGTCAAACGTCATCGCGCGGCTAGTCACTTTACCCTCAAAATACACATTCGCTTCACGGGTAATCGTAACGTTATTAAACTCGCTCATTCAGGCTTCCCTTCTAATTGGGCCACTAATTTTTCTAATGCTTCCAGCTTCTCACGGGTTCGCAATAACACTTGGCTTTGCACATCAAATTCTTCTCGCGTTACCAAATCCAACTTCGCAAACGCACCTGTCATTGCCGAACGTACATTATCTTCCACATCTTGCTTCATATCGAGCAATCCGGTAGGCAACGCATTGCTTACATTCTGCATAAACTCATCTATTTTTTTACCATCTATCATGATTCACCCCTTAGCTTAAATTAGGTACAAAAACAAAACTCTCCGCAAATTCTAAAGCATTGCCATCAGGATCACGACAAAATAACGCCGCCCGCCCTGATTTACTCCGACTATAAGGCACACCTGCCTCATCTAATGCCGCAGTTAATGCCTCAAAATCTGACACCACCAACGCTACATGCTTATCCTTGCCCCCATGTTCAGGGCGAATGCTGCCCGTATCAGGATTAGGCAATGCCATTAAATGTAATTGCTGGCCACTGCTCCCTAAATCTAACCACGCACCATCAAAGCCAAAATCAGGCCGATGTTGGTTCACCGGAATTTGCAATACATCGTGATAAAACTGTAACGATACCTCTAAATCTGCCACCAAAAAACTGCCATGTGCAATTGATTCAATCATTTTGCTTCCTCTTTCTCTAAATGTGCCACGCCATAAGCCGCCAGTAGAATAAGTATGCCGCCGAACCATTCTCGTCCCGTCATTACTTCATCTGTCAGCCACCACGCAGCCACCGCCGCTACAATCAACTCGAATAACATAATCACCGATGAGCGATATACAGGCATCCGCGCCAAGCCATACATAACGGCCACTGTCATCGTTACAATACCAATTAATCCCAATAATACAGCACCCCACCATGCACCACTTGATGCAGTAGGGATGCTCGCACCTTGCCAAGCTAATGCCACCAATGCCACAAAAACCACGCCCCACCAGACCACGCCCGTCCGCAAGCCCATCGATACGCCCGCCAATCGTCTTGCCAATACATTGTTCACCGAAAAGCCAATCCCCGCGATCAGCGCCAACCAATCTGCGTGTCCTTGCGGCCAAGGCTGACCCGATTCACTATCCCATAACATCACCACCGCCCCCACCATCGCGATAACAAACATCAGCCAAGCAAGCAGCGATAGCTTTTCACCCAAATACCAACGTCCAAGCAATACCGTCCATAAAGGTGATAAATAAAATAACAACATCACCCGCATCACCTCGCCTTCAATCAGCGCCACCACAAACACCACATTCGTGATCCCCGCCGCCAAACTTAAGACAGATAAGGGGGCTATATTTGGTTTTATTTCCTGTCGATATTGATAGAAAAAAGGAATCGCCAACACTGCTGCAGCGAGATACATAACCAGCGAGCTCCAAATACCAGATAAGCCCGCATCATTCAACAAACGCAACGGATACCACAACACACCCCACAAACTTGCAGAATAGAGTAATGCCACGGTAGCCAATTGATTGTTAGGAAAAGCGTTCTTCATTGGCGGTCATTTTAACATGTCAAAACCGTGCTAAGTAGATCTATAGCCGCTATAATGAATGTCTTTATACAGCATGAAATAAACATGAATCCAGATCTCCAGCAACTGCATCCCTATCCCTTTGAAAAGCTAGCTGAATTGAAAGCAGGCTGCACCCCACCGAGTGATTTACAACATATTGCCCTCTCGATTGGCGAACCCAAGCATCCCACACCCAGCTTTATCACAGAAGCCGTTATTGAACATCTGCATGGTTTATCGCATTATCCCACCACAGCAGGCACGCTTGAGCTACGTAAATCTATCGCCAACTGGCTTGATAAACGCTTTCACCTAGCCGGTCATATTGATGCCGCCACACAAGTTTTACCCGTGAATGGCACCCGCGAAGCCTTATTTGCTTTTGCCCAAGCGGTGGTTGATCGTTCTGCAAGCAATCCATTGGTCGTCATGCCCAATCCCTTCTATCAAATCTATGAAGGTGCCGCGATTCTGGCAGGCGCGGAACCGTATTTCTTAAATTGCGATGCCGCCAATGGTTTCATTCCTGATTTTGCTAATGTGTCAGCCGATATTTGGGATCGCTGCCAGTTGCTCTATTTATGTAGTCCCGGCAATCCAACGGGTGCCGTGATTGATCAAGCCATGCTCACCAAGCTGATTGATCTTGCCCACAAACATGATTTTATTATCGCATCGGATGAATGTTATTCCGAGATTTATATGGATGAAAACACCCCGCCTGTCGGCTTATTAGAAGCGGCCATCGCAATGGGTAATACAGATTTAAGTCGTTGCGTCGTCTTCCATAGTTTATCCAAACGCTCCAATTCCCCTGGCCTGCGTTCAGGCTTTGCGGCCGGCGATGCTAGCGTATTAAAAGATTTCTTACGCTATCGCACCTATCATGGCTGCGCCATGCCACCAGCCACCCAAACGGCGAGTTTAGTTGCATGGCAAGATGAACAGCATGTTGCCGTTAACCGCCAGCTATATCGTGAGAAATTTGCCGCCGTATTGGATATTCTTTCCCCCGTCATGAATGTCAGCATGCCTGAAGCCAGCTTTTATCTTTGGGCGGAAACGCCCAATTCAAATAAAGGCACGGATACGATGATTACTGACACTGATTTCGCCCGCCGCCTATTTGATGAACAAAACGTCACCGTGCTGCCGGGTAGCTTCCTCGCCCGCGATACCGATAATGGCAATCCCGGTGCCAATCGTATTAGGATGGCGCTGGTCGCACCGATTGAAGAATGTATTGAAGCGGCGCATAGAATAAAACAACTTATTGAAAACCTATAATACATCCGTCATCCCCGCGCAGGCGGGGATCCACTTATTAACACGTTCTGGATTCCCATCTGCATGGGAATGACGGGCAAAAGGGAAACATGATCCTATACGGCATTAAAAACTGCGACACCGTCAAAAAAGCACGCCGCTGGCTTGAAGCGAACGATGTGGATTTTCAATTCCACGATTTTCGCGTAGACGGCCTAGATGAAGCAACTATCCAGCAATGGTTAACATCCGTTTCATGGGAAGTGCTGCTCAATAAACGCAGCACAACATGGAAACAACTAGCCGACGCCCGTAAAGCCCAACTCGATCAAGCCATTGCCATCGAACTCATGCTAGCCAACCCAACGCTAATTAAGCGCCCTGTTTTATGCGATAGCGCTGGCTGTATGGTAGGATTCAAAGAAGCCGATTACATTACAAGGTTCAAAAAATAATATGTCCACCACTCTCGACCTCACCAAAGACCTCATCAGCCGCCCCAGCGTCACACCAGAAGACTTCGGCTGCCAGCAACTATTAGCCGATAGATTAGAGAGAATCGGCTTTACAATTGAGCACCTGAGATTTGGAGACACAGATAACATCTGGGCAAGACGCGGCACCCAATCTCCCGTATTCGCCTTCGCAGGGCATACTGATGTCGTGCCCACCGGCCCTGAAGAAAATTGGACCTCGCCGCCTTTTGAACCTGTTATTAGAGATGGATTGCTCTATGGTCGCGGCACAGCCGACATGAAAGGCAGTATCGCCGCCTTTGTAACGGCATGTGAGCGTTTTATTGCAGATCATGATGACCATCAAGGCAGTATTGCTTTCCTTATCACCAGCGATGAAGAAGGCCCCGCAACAGGCGGCACAGTGAAAGTGATTGAAACACTAGAAGCCCGTGGTGAAAAAATAGACTGGTGTTTAGTCGGCGAACCGAGCAGCACAAATAAAGTGGGCGACATCGTTAAAAATGGTCGCCGTGGCTCTATGAATGGCTATCTTACTATCAATGGCAAACAAGGCCACATTGCCTACCCGCACCTCGCTGACAACCCCATTCACTTGCTCACGCCCGCACTCACCGAACTCTGCAATATCGAATGGGATCAAGGCAATGCCGATTTTCCACCCACCAGCTTCCAAGTATCAAACCTCAATGCAGGCACCGGCGTCACCAATGTCATCCCCGGCACCGCAGACGTCATATTCAACTTCCGCTATTCCACCGAAGTCACCCACGATCAATTACAACAACGCGTCGAAACCTTATTAGATTCCCATGGTTTGAATTACAACCTAAAATGGGAAGTCTCCGGCAAACCCTTCCGCACCGCCAGCGGTGCCTTAGTAGATGCTACAAAGTCCGCCATCAAAACCATCACAGGTAATGATACCGAACTCTCCACCTCAGGCGGGACCTCCGATGGCCGTTTTATCGCCCCCACTGGCGCCCAAGTCATTGAACTCGGCCCTCTTAATGCGACCATTCATCAAATAGATGAATGTGTGTCGGTGGCTGATTTGGATGTGTTGTCGGATATTTATCAGGCGTTGTTGGAGAATTTGCTTAGAAACAATTAATTCAAAGAGTAACGTCAGCTTTAATTGTAAGCGCATGTCCTTTTTTGGTACTATGCAAATCCGCTTATCTAAGACGCCATATGAAAATGGGAGAAATTTTGGAAATTCGAGAATGGATAATGATTTCATCAGCTACAATTATTGTAGTTGGTTGGTTCGTTAATGGTGTTCTTAACCGACGCCATGAAATTGCCAAGAAAAGACTGGAATATCGTTTAGAAACATTACATTCATTTCTCCCTGTCACCTTCTCAATAGATAAATATGACAATCCTTTTGAAGATGACCCAGAATTATTAAAAAAGTTGGAGAAGGCTCGAACCAATTTTCAACTGTATGGGAAAAAAGATGAGATTGAAAAACTTGAAATTATGATCACGGCTATCGACTCCAGAGATATACCAACATTTATCTCTAGTTGTACAAGTCTTACTGAATTGGTAAGAATCAGAATACGAAGTGAACTTGGACTCAACACATAGAATGAATTAAAGGGGGCGCTATATTTTATTTTAGCCTCGACCAATTGATAATTACACTTAAAATTCACTCCCAAATGTAGCCGGATCAAATCTTTACTTTCGCATTGGGCTAAAATCAGGTTCCGCGCTTTAGCTTGTTTTATTCTCCCCACCCAACCCTCCCCAGCAAGGGAGGGCTTTAGTCAGCCAAGTTTGGTAGGGTTCGCTGGTTGTTGTAACTTACCCATCCCCCCTGCTGTCTTGCCGAAAAATAAAAAACATTCAAGGTCTGATGGCAGGGATGCCAGCAGAGCACCGCCATCGCAGGAGCGATGTTGGTGCGTGCCGTAGCATGTTTTTGATTTTTCGGGGAGCCGTTAGGCCAAGACATGGGGCGGATTTTCTTTTGGATACTTTTCTTTGTCCGCGCAAAGAAAAGTATCTCGCCCTTAGGCGAAATAAACTATCCGCCATACGTTTTTTTGATGAAACACATCCTTGTGTTCCACCCCTACGGCGTCGCTACGCGCTCAAAACCTGCTTTCCTGCAGGTTTTTGGCCACGCAAAATAAATGAACGCCCAGCGGCAGCAGATTAATATTCCAACCCTTCCACAAAACCAGAATAAACCAAAGATTCACTATTCACTGAAAGTGGATTCCCACCTACGTGGGAATGACGATCTTTAGCGTAAAACTAATCTCGCCGATAAGTAACTAATGGCCCCGTCGCCTACTCGGTTGGCATAATCTCCATAGTAGTGACATTTACATGGTCTGGCGTATTCACTAGCCACAACACCGTATTGGCAATATCTGCGGCTGTCAGCGCTTGGGTGCTTTCATACACTTTATCTGCACGCGCTTCATCCGCCTTAAATCGCACCATCGAGAATTCTGTTTCTGCATTACCCGGTTCGATATTGGTCACCCGAATACCCGAACCCAATAAATCTGCTCGAATCGCTAACGAAAATTGCTTCACAAACGCCTTACTCGCACAATACACATTGCCACCCGGATAAGGCCAATTCCCTGCGATAGAGCCGATATTAATCACATAACCCGCGCCCCGCCGCCGCATACTCGGCAAAATCATCCGAGTGATATACATCAGGCCTTTGATATTGGTATCGACCATCTGCTCCCAATCATCTAAATTAGTTTGGTCGGCAGGTTCCAATCCTAATGCCAAGCCTGCATTATTCAGCAATAAATCAATATCAGCAAAAGCAGCGGGCAAAGACGCAATCGCTTCTTCAATGGCTTTTCGGCTGGTGATATCAAAGCAACACACATGCACTTTTTCTGCACCGCCCAGCGCTTGCTGTAATGTATCTAACCGTTGTTGCCGACGGCCAGTGATAATCAATCGCCAACCATTTTCTGCTAACAACCGTGCACACGCTTCACCGAAGCCAGAAGTGGCACCTGTGATTAGGGCTGTTTTCACTTACGCACCTTCAGAAAACACAATGGTACGGCGGCCAAAAATAATGATCCGATGTTCGATATGGGCTTTAACCGCACGGGCTAAGACTAGACGTTCAATATCTTTACCAATCATCACTAGATCTTCGGGTGTATTGTCATGCATCACGCGCTGTACATCTTGCTCAATAATCGGGCCTTCATCTAAATCTGCTGTCGCATAATGTGCGGTGGCACCGATGATTTTAACGCCGCGCGCATAAGCCTGATGATAGGGTCTTGCGCCTTGGAATGCAGGCAAGAAACCATGATGAATATTGATCACTCGCCCTGCATGTTTGGCAACAAACTCTTCCGATAGAATTTGCATATAACGCGCCATCACGACGAGATCGATATTGTGTTCCGCCAGCAAGGCATTAATCTGTGCTTCTTGCTGTGGCTTGGTGTCTTTGCTAATCGGCAGATGATAAAACGGCACATTAAATTGCTTAGCCATATTCTCTAAATCATCATGATTTCCTATCACTAAAGGAATATCGCATTTCAGCTCCCCTTCTTGCTGGCGCAGCAATAAATCATAAGGGCAATGCGATGCCTTGGTGACCAATAAAGCGACACGATACGGCACATCTGAATAACGCACAGACCACGTTAGCCCTAAGGTGTTCGCATAATCGGTGAACTGTTGCTCTAAATCTGCCCGGCCTACTTGGCCTTCATCTTCGAGCTTAATCCGCATGAAATATTGCCCATCTTGTACATCAGTATATTGCTGGCAATGCAGGATATTATAATCACGCTCTGAGAAAAACCGAGTGATATTGGCGACCAAACTTTTTTGATCGGCACATTGGATGAGGAAAACGATGGAGGTCATAAGATTTCTGGTTTATTTTGAGAAAGAGGTATTTTAACAGCTATTTTTAATTATCGTCATACCCGTGCAGACGGGTATCCACTTTCGTACACGTTAACCATGGATTCCCGCCTCGGCTTTGGCTCCTGCATCGCTCTACCTCCCCCATCCGTGGCGTCGTACGCGGGAATGACGGCATAAAAGGATGTTTTAGCCCTCCCTTGCTAGAGAGGGATTTAATTCTCTAAGAAGCTATTCACCGCCTGCAAAAATTCCGCCGGTGCAGCGGCATGCACCCAATGCCCAGCATCGGGAATCGTGACCATTTTGCTGTGCGGAAATTGTTTTTGAATGGCGAGTTCATCCTCATCTGAAATAAAATCGGATTCGCCACCTTTGATAAAGCATGTTGGTATCTGGATGAGGCTATGGCCTATTCCCCGCTCGGCAACGCTAGCGCGATTTTCTGCCATTGCGGGTAAATTTATTCGCCACCTTAACTTGCCCTCCTCAAGCTTTAAGTTCATCAATAAAAAGAGGCGCATCGACTTTTCAGGGATCGCACTAACCAAAGCTGCATCGACTTCTCTACGAGACTGATATTGCGTTAAATCGATATCCAATAAGGCTTGGGTCGTTTCGCCATTGCCAATTTGATATTCGCGCGGTGCAATATCAACAACGATCAATTTTTGCAGTAACGCTGGGGCTTGCTCACTCACCGCCATCGCCACTTTGCCACCCATCGAATGGCCGATTAAGTCCACTTTGGGTAGATCTAAATCGTTGAGTAATTTGATCACATCTTTAGCCATCAGATCATAATTCTGATCCGCTGTGTGGGGTGAGCGGCCATGATTACGTAAATCAACGCTGATTACACGGCGTGTTTCCGCTAGTTTTTTAGCAATACCAGACCAATTATCCAGCGAACCGAATGCGCCATGCAAAATCATCACAGGCTCGCCAGCACCCATAGATTGGTAATGTAAATTGATTGCCGTATAATCTTGCATTTTCTCTTTTCGCTCGGAATAAAACTATGGAAGACGATACTATTTCTATTATGCTCGTACAACACTACGCTGCTAAGTTTGGCGTTACCTTTAGCTCAAACCTCTTGAATGATAACGATCCTGCTACCAAAGCAAAATTGCTTTCTCTATTGCAAGAAGCCATTGCGGGTAAACGTGGGCCTGTAACGGATGAAGATCTTGCTTAAACTAAAATAAGTTTACGAGAAGTATTTTTCGTCAGGGCAAGATAAAAATAGCCGAAAAAGACGAACCGTAAAATATTTTACCCTGTGTAGCGCTCGAAAATTAAGCTGGCATTGGTGCCACCGAAGCCAAAGCTATTCGACATCACCGTATTTAAACCTGCATTGTCTTTGCGTTCACGCACAATCGGCACACCATCCGCATCCGGATCTAAGTTTGCAATATTGGCTGATTCGGCAATAAAGTCATTTTTCATCATCAATAAACAATAAATCGCTTCTTGTACGCCCGCTGCACCCAATGAATGACCCGATAATGACTTGGTAGAACCAACGGCAGGAATCGATTTGCCTTCAAATGCTTTTTTGACTGCACCTAGCTCCGCTAAGTCGCCGACTGGGGTGCTGGTGCCATGGGCATTGATATAATCCACTGTTGAATCTGTCATCCCCATCGCTTGTTGCATACAGCGCACTGCGCCTTCACCTGATGGTGCCACCATATCGTAGCCATCTGATGTTGCACCATAGCCTGTTAATTCAGCATAAATTGTCGCACCACGTGCTTTGGCATGTTCTAATTCTTCTAATACCAACACACCGCCGCCACCTGCGATAACAAAACCATCGCGGTCTGCATCATAAGCACGTGAGGCGTTTTCGGGTGTGTCATTATATTTAGTTGATAATGCGCCCATCGCATCAAATAATGAGCTCATTGTCCAATGCTCTTCTTCTGCGCCACCGGCAAACACAATATCTTGTTTGCCCATTTGGATCTGCTCCATCGCATTACCAATACAATGCGCACTGGTTGAACACGCTGAAGACATCGAATAGTTTACGCCTTTAATTTTGAATGGCGTCGCTAAACACGCTGATGTCGTGCTACCCATCACTTGGGTAACACGGTAAGGCCCAACACGGCGAATGCCTTTTTCACGCAAAATATCAGCCGCTTCGACTTGATTTGCAGAGGAAGCACCACCTGAACCCATCACCAAACCTGTGCGTGGATTAGATACTTGCTCATCCGTTAAACCTGAATCTGCAATCGCTTGTTTCATCGAGATATACGCATACGCTGCCGCATCGCCCATAAACCGTAATACTTTACGATCAATATGCTCTTTAAAATCAATTTCGACAAAGCCCGCCACATGGCTGCGAAAGCCCATATCGGCATATTCTTGTTTAAATTTAATCCCTGATTTTGCTTGGCGCAATGATTCCGTTACCGCCTCAACATCTAAACCAAGACACGACGTAACCCCTATTCCGGTAACAACAACTCGTTTCATCATTTTCTCCTAAAAATCAGCTGTTGACGTGAATAAACCAACACGTAAATCTTTTGCAACATAGATTTCACGGCCATCCACTTCTACGCTGCCATCGGCAATGGCTAAACGCAACTTACGCGCAATAACGCGTTTAATATCTATTTTATAGACAACTTTTTTAGCCGTTGGCAATACTTGGCCTGTAAATTTCACTTCGCCTGCACCTAATGCCCGGCCATGACCAGGATTGCCTAACCATGCTAAGTGAAACCCCACAATTTGCCACATTGCATCTAAACCTAAACAGCCCGGCATCACGGGATCGCCGGGAAAATGACAGTCAAAAAACCATAAATCAGGGTGGATATCTAATTCAGCGATAATTTCGCCTTTACCGTATTTTCCACCCTCATCTGAGATATGGGTAACACGATCCATCATCAGCATATTGGGAGTCGGTAATTGTGCATTGCCGGGGCCGAACATTTCGCCATTACCACACTGCAATAATTCTTCGTATGTAAAAGAGGATTGTTTCGTCATGGTTGCTTCTTTCTCGTTAACAAATCAATCAGGATTATAGCATGCCAGACTAATACTAGCGTATGCTAAAAAGCAACATATCGCCCTGTCGTTGCAATGATTACAACCAGTAGGCCTAATGCCAAATTAACCGCAATAAGCTGTCTGATACGATTCAAACATACGCCTGCAGCAGGCCACAGCTCTGCAGACACTGCTTGTTGCAATTGTTTAAACGGTTTGAAATAGAGATAAGAAAATAACACCGTCATCACCACGCCAAGACTCAGCATGGCATGAATTTTCCAACCCACACCACTAAAACCATTGAACCCCCAAAACACCAACCATAGACCCGTTATAAATAACGTTAAAATCGCACCCCAGACCCATGGGAAAAAGCGTTGGAATACATGCATCCACAAAGTCAATCTCGTTGGAGGTTCCAATAAAGTGGCCGCGACAGGACGCAAAACGATATAGGCAAAGAACATACCACCCACCCAAATCACAGCTGCCAACACATGTAATGCAAATACGATACTCATGCCATTTCCTCTTCTGCTTGTTTTTGCCGTTTCGTCGCTTGTGCTAGCATTAATTTTTGTTCGTCTTCGTCTGCCGCCGTCCATGCTGTAATCTCAGCCATGCTGCGATAGCAGCCCAAACATATTGACGCCTCGCTTAATTGGCAATAACCAATACAAGGAGAGGCCACGAAAGGCGTTTCAACCGGGTTCATACACTCAAACTCTCTACGGCGTCAGATACACGAAAAAACACACTGCCTGCCTCCTCACCTTCCAATAAAGGTGTGCCGCGTAATTTATCCATCACCGGCCCTTTAATTTCGGCGAAATGCAGCTGCACATCCGTTGCCTGCAGATTATGCTGCAACCGTGTCAGCATCGCTAATGCGGTACTGTCAATATGGCTAACTGATGTAAAAATCAACACGACATTTTGCTTACCTTGTTTTCGCTGATGTACTGCTTGAATAAAATCTTCAATATAGCTCGCATTGGCAAACGTCATGTTTTCATCAATTCTCAGCAATAACATATTCGGTGATGTCTCCACCTCGTGGCGATTGATATTGCGATAATGCTCTGTACCCGGCACACGACCCACTTCCGCAATATGCGGCCGGCTAATTTGACGCAAATAACTCGCAATCGTCAAGATAATACCGATCACTAAACCCTGTTCGATACCTAGGCATAATACCCCCAACAGCGTTAACAATTCAGCCCAACCATCAGCCTTGTGATAACGCCATGTTTGCATCACATGTCGCAACCTAATCAAGGGTAAAATAGCCATTAAAATAACGGCCGCCAATGCGGCTTTAGGAATATAGGCAAACCACGCGCCAAAAAATAATACAATCACGACTAACACGACCACAGCAACTACCATCGACATTTGGGTGCGCGCGCCTGCGGTAAAATTCACCATCGTGCGGCTTAATCCACCCGCCACAACCATACCACCACTCACCGCTGTTGCAATATTAGCCGCACCCAGTGCCACTAACTCTTGATTTGGATTGATTTGTTGATTCCGTAGATGCGCCGTTACCTTCGCAATAGCAACACTCTCCACATAAGCAATTAGCGCGATAATAGCAGCATACGGTAACAGCGCTTGCCAAGAATCTGCATTGAGAAAACCAATGTTAAGCTGCGGTAAATAACCTTCTAATGGACCCACAACAGCAACATGATGTGTGTTTTCTAATTGCCCCATTGCCACCCATATCATGGTGACTGCCACTGCTAATAATGGGCCACATTTACTGATCCCAAGCGCCCATTGCTGTGGTATTCCACGACGTTTTAATAATGTCATCAGCGGCTGGTTAAATAGCCATAACCCTAATATGGCGCCCATACCCAGTGCCATCGTCATATTATTTATCTGTGATAGATAGGACAGATAACAACTAGCTTGCCAGCCGCAATAAAATCCTGGCAAGTTAGGTAAACCAAATAGATAGGGTAATTGATTTAAAATAATCAATAGTGCCGCGCCGCTGGTAAATCCTGTCAACACAGGATGGCTAATAAAATTCACGAGACCGCCAAGTCGTAAAACAGCCATTAGCAATAAAATAAGACCTGTCTCGGCCGCCAATATAATCGCGCTTTCAACCGGTGCATTAAATGCTTGGATCTCAGGCGCGGATAATGCGCTCACAATCATAATCGCTGCAATGGAAACAGGCCCCACTGACATGGTACGGCTGCTGCCCCAAACGGCATACACCAAAGCGGGTAACATACTTGCATATAAGCCCATTTGTGGCGGCAAGCCTGCTAGCATCGCGTAGGCAATCCCTTGTGGCACTAGCATGATTGCCGTTATCACACCCGCTAGCGCATCCCCATGCCAGTCAATACGAGAATAGCTACGCAACCAGTTTAAAATAGGGAAATAACGCTGCCAAGATGATTGCATATTAGCTGTCTTTATTGATATATTTTGCGGCCTTCGCAGCACTGTGGCTAATATCAATACGCGAACCTTTCAACATGAAATGCCAATATAACCATGGAAATCCTGTTGTTTTCCCCCACCACCAGATCCGCCGCGCCTTACCCGGATTAACGCTAAATGTTGGTGTCACTTCACCACCATAGGAAAATTCCGCCAGCAGCACTTTATTCAGCGAGATGGTAAGCGGACAAGAGCCATATCCATCATAGGTTGCCAACTTAGTTTCATGCACCATCAGTTTCAAAATATTATCCACTAATACTGGCACCTGCTTACGCACTGCAGCCGCTGTTTTGGCATTGGGTGTACTGGTTGCATCTCCCAATCCGAAAATATTCGGATAGCGATTATGTTGTAATGTCCCTTTATCAACATCGACCCAACCTGCCTCATTGGCTAATGGGCTTTGCTTAATAAAATCAGGTGCACTTTGGGGTGGCGACACATGGATCATATCGAAGGATTGCGTTACCCGTTTCGTCTTGCCTTCTCCATCTGCCACTTCAAAGACAGCCTGTTTTTTAGCGCCCTTAATTTCCACCAGATTATGACTGAATTTAGGCTCAATGCCATAACCAGCCACCACTTTTTTTAGTTCTGCAGCAAAAAAGGGTACCCCAAACATGCCCGGACCCGCATTAAAAAACTGAATATCAATCTGATCCAGTCTCTTTTGCTTACGAAAACGATCCGCAGCCAAATACATGATTTTCTGCGGTGCGCCGGCACATTTAATCGGCATCGGTGGCTGGGTAAAGATAACCGTATCACCGACTTTCGTATTCTGGATACATTCCCATGTGTATTCCACCGTATCAGGCGAATAATTACTACACACCCCGTTCTTCCCAATGGTTTCTTTTAAGCCTTTAATACGATCCCAATCTAATTGAATGCCCGGGCACACCACTAAATAATCATATGTCACTGCTTCATCTGAGGCGAGAAACACCGTGTTTTCATCAGGTTCAAACCGCGCTGCTTTATCTTGCAACCAAGTTACCCCTTTGGGGAGCAATTTCGCGGTTTGCCGTAATGCATTCTTCAATTTATAAGCACCACCGCCCACAATCGTAAACGCTGGCTGATAATAATGCTTTTCCGACGGCTCAATAATCGCTATTTCGATAGTCCGGTTTTGTTTAAGCATGTCATGCGCCACTGAAATGCCTGCTGCACCACCACCGACGATTAACACTGTGTAATGTTGTGTCATTGATTAAACCTTATTCTGTTATCCACATGTACCATTTGTTACGCCCTTTGTATCGTTGGCTGCTGCCCATGCCTGATAACCACCTGCCAAAGACACCACATTCTCATAACCCAATTGTTGCATAGTTGATGTTGCCAGCGCCGAACGGCCACCACTACGGCAATACACTAATACTGGCGCCGATTTATCTGCTAGCGCGTCGACATTGCCAATCTGAAATTCTAAAACGCCGCGTGGCAGCAAGATCGCGTTTTCAATCGTACCCGCTGCATGCTCACTTTCTTCGCGCACATCGACCACAACGACGTCGTTTGTTCCAATCAATTCTTTCGCCGTTTCGACGGTGACTTCTGTGATTTGTTGTTTTGCCTCGGTCACCCAATCGCTTGCTGATACGCCGATAGTTGCAGAGGATGCACGTCGCGCAACGGCATCTTGGCGCTCATCTTCGTCCAGCCCACAATAGCGATTGGCAGGCACCGCCTGATCTATCAGCTTAGGCATGGGTAAATTCAAATTATCCATAATCTCCGTAAATTCAGCGAGCGATTTACCGGCCAACCGTGGATTCGTTAATTTTTCCTGGCCAATACTACTGATCCAACGTCCGTTGTAATCATGGCCAGGATAGACCACCGTTTCATCTGCCAACGTAAATAAGCGTTCTGTAATTGATTTATATAAGGTTGCTGTATCGCCTGCTTGAAAATCGGTTCGACCACAGCCATCAATCAACAAAGAATCGCCTGTAAACACCTTATCACGCCATAAAAAAGAAATACTCCCGCCGGTATGACCTGGTGTGGCAATCACCTTTATTGTCTCTGCGCCAAGCGTTAAAACATCATCACCTTTTAGCTGTAAATCCGCTGTTTCTGCACCACATAAACCGCTGACGCCCGTCTGCGCCCCCAAACGCTTGCGCAATAAGCCACTGGCCGTAATATGATCGGCATGGACATGGGTTTCTAAGGAATATTTAAGCGTTAAACCTTGCGCTTCAATCAATACGATATAAGCATCAATATGCGTGTTAACGGGATCAATAAGCAAGGCTTCTTTGCTCACTGAATCAGCGATTAAATAGGTATACGTCCATGTTGCATCATCAAATAACTGTTTAAAAACCATAGTTAATTACCTTATATATAAAGACGAAATAATTATATAGCATACACGATTCATAAATAACACGCAAAAAAAAGTGCAGTACCCTCGCCGGATACAGCACTTAAAAATGGGGTGAACGACGGGGTTTGAACCCGCGACAACCGGAATCACAATCCGGGACTCTACCAACTGAGCTACGCTCACCATTGAAACTAGTAAAAGAAGCGAGGATTGTACCTTGTTTCCACACTAGGTCAAGGCTTTGTTACTGTTAACGCACTATTTAGCCAACTCAAAATCAATTTTCTTCTCATCTAAATCAACGCGCACAACCTGCACCCGTAACTCATCACCCAAGCGGAACACACGGCGTGTCCGTTCGCCTGTTAAACGATGTTGGCCTGCATCGAATTGGAAATAATCTGTGCCTAGCGCAGTCACATGTACCAACCCTTCAACATAAATATCTTTGAGCTCAACAAACACACCAAATCCCGTAACACCACTAATGATGCCATCAAAGCTTTCGCCAATGCGATCTTGCATAAACTCACACTTTAGCCAATCAACCACATCGCGTGTTGCTTCATCTGCCCGCCGCGATGCCATCGAACAATGCTCACCTAACTGCACCATATCTTCTGTCGAATAGGTCCATTTTTTACTGTTACGAATAACGTGTTTAATCGCACGATGCACCAATAAATCAGGATAGCGTCGTATCGGCGAGGTGAAATGCGCATAGGCTTCCAAGGCCAAACCAAAATGACCAACATTCTCAGGGCTATACACCGCCTGTTTCATGCTCCGCAACATCACCGTTTGCAATAAATTCGCATCGGGACGTTTACGCGCCGCCTGTAATAAATTCGCATAATCTGCTGGCTTAGGTTCATCTCCGCCACCTAAGGTTAGGCCAATTTCTCCTAAAAACTCACGTAGACCCGATAATTTCTCAGCGGCAGGTGTTTCATGTACACGATATAAGACCGGCACTTTATTCGCCAATAAAAAGTCTGCAGCTGCCACATTCGCCGCCACCATAAATTCTTCGATCAAACGATGAGCATCATTGCGCTCGCGCGGCACCATCGATTGAATTTTGCGATTATCATCAAATAAAATCTGCATTTCTGCCATTTCAAAATCAATCGCACCGCGCTCACCACGCGCACCCAACATCGCCTGGAACAGATCATACATCGTCTCAAGATGAGGCAACACTGATGCATATTCTTTCCGCAATCCCACATCGCCCGCCACTAACATAGCCGCCACTTTAGTATAAGTTAAGCGCGCTTGAGAACGCATCACTGCCTCATGAAATTGATGCGCAATCACTTTCCCTGCTGCATCCACCGTCATCTCACACACCATACATAAACGTTCTACATCTGGATTCAGTGAACATAGACCATTTGATAAGGCCTCGGGTAGCATCGGAATTACTTGGCTAGGAAAATAGACCGATGTTGCCCGCTCCTCAGCTGAGCTATCTAAGGCACTATTGGGTTTCACATAGCTTGATACATCTGCAATCGCCACCCATAAACGCCAGCCGCCATTGTCCAAACTTTCTGCATACACCGCATCATCGAAATCGCGGGCATCCTCACCGTCAATTGTCATCAACGGCATATCGCGTAAATCTAAACGACCTTCAATTGCATCCTTTGGAATATTTTCCCCATACGCTTCGGCCTCAGCCACCACTTTATCTGCCCATTCATGCGGCAAATCAAAGGCACGCAACGCAATGTCAATCTCCATCCCTGGCGCCATATGGTCGCCTAATACTTTCACCACTTTACCCAATGGCGAACGATGTTTTGTCGGATGCTCGGTAATCGCCACCTCAACAATCTGGCCTGCTGTCGCATCCATCAAGCCTTTTGGCGATACCATAATATCTTGGCTAATTCGGCGGTTATTCGGGATCAAATAATATAAACCTGCATCTTCACCTAAGCGCCCCACCACGGTTTCATTCGCATGCTCCAGCACCTCAATAATAGTGCCTTCCTTACGTCCGCGTCGATCCACACCGCTCACACGCGCCACCACACGATCACCATGCAACACCTGATGCATATGTTTTTCACTTAGGAATAAATCATCGCCACCTTCATCTGGGATCAAAAAGCCAAAACCATCAGCATGGCCTTGCACTCGCCCAGTGACCAAATTCATTTTAGACATCACGCCATAAGCGTTCTTACGATTACGCAAAAGCTGTCCATCACGCTCCATTGCGCGTAAGCGGCGGCGCAATGCATCATTCTGCTCTTCGCCTTTTAGGCCTAACAATTTAGTAATCTGCCGACGCGATAACGGTTGGCTATTTTGGGTTAATAATTCAAGAATAAATTCCCTGCTCGGAATCGGATTCTCGTATTTATCCGCTTCTCTTTTCGCGTGCGGATCAGTGTGTTTCTTTTTGGCCATTGACAATTATTATCTCTATCTGTATCTATAAGACCGTATTCTACGGCTTTATTCCTGTTGACGTAACATTTTGTTATGCTTAACGTCTTTCTAATAACAATAAATTCTAAAAGTCATGTTAATGCGTTTTCTTGTTCGGCCTCTTCGCTATATTCTATTCCACCGCTATTGGTTGATTGCGGCGGTGCTCGCTATTGTTTTTACAATTGGACTATTTAGTAAAGATAAAGTGTTCTCACCAGACTTACACCGTCTCTATATGGAAAGTATGATGGTAACGGATCAACCGCCTGTTGTGTTTATTCATGGCGTATCTGGCAGCAAATTAAGGGATACTAAAACAGGTGATACCCTGTGGATTGGCTCATTAAAACGCCTGCTGTTTCATGATTATTCTGATATTGCCTTTAAAATTGACCCTAACACGCTTGAACCTATCACCGGCGATGTTGAAGCCTATGAAGTTGCCGATGGGATAATCGGCAAAGATTTTTACGGGAAAATTATTGAGACGCTACATGAAACAGGCGGCTATCAGCTTGCTCAAATCGGCCAACGCGTTAACCCAAAGCAAAAGAATTACTACGTTTTTCATTATGATTGGCGACAAGATAATGTTAAGTCTGCCGGAGAATTAGCGGATTTTATTGAACAAATCCGCATCGACTATCAGCAGCCCGATCTGAAAGTTGATATTGTTGCTCATAGTATGGGGGGGCTTATTACCCGTTATTTTATCCGTTATGGCAAACAAGATGTCATCGGCGACAATCATTTTGATGAAAAAATCACACTCTATGGCGCAGAACGGGTACGACGTGTTGTCTTGCTTGGCACACCTAATCTGGGCTCTGTTAAAACGCTCAAACTATTTATTACCGGTATCAAAGTCGGTTTCAAACGGATTGGCACAGAAACCTTGGCCAGTATGCCCAGCATGTTTCAGCTATTTCCACACCCGCTCAATGATTGGTTAGTCACTAGCGATGGCAAGCCTCTTGACCGTGATCTCTATGATGTCAATATCTGGCGCCGCTTCCAATGGTCCATTTTTGATCCTGAGGTCCGTAACCGTATTCTGGCTGAATTTGACGATCCTGCGGCAGGGAAACAGCATCTCGCTACTTTAGAGGCTTATTTTGAAAAACATCTCGAACGCGCTCGTCGATTTGTTTGGTCGCTCACTGTGCCCTTGCCAGATAATCATCCGAAATTCATCGTCTTTGGGGGGAGTTGCACACTCACGCCTGCACGTATTGTCGTTGAAGAGGTCGACGGTGAATCTGTTATTTGCCTGCATCCCGATGATATTACCCAGCCAGTTGCTGATGTTGACTATAACAAGCTCCTGCTTGAACCCGGTGATGGCTCCGTCACCAAGGCTTCCTTACTAGGCAGGAATACGTTAGATCCCAGCGTCAAGCGGCATAAACACAGCTTTTTTCCACTAGACCATGCCGTATTACTGTGTGAAAACCATAATAGCCTCACCAGTAATTTGAATTTCCAAGATAATCTTCTCAATACGTTATTATCACGGGACTAATCCTGATGCGTAAACTTAATTTTTTACTCATATTACTTATATTCTCGACAGCTAGCTTAGCCGCAAATGAGCCGCTTCTGCTTGAACAAAATTGGACTGATAATGATCGTGAATTTTTCTATTTTGCCGATCAAGGTTCACGGCTACTGCCTTACGATTATTTTCTATATTTAGAACAAGCCAATTCGACAGAATTATTGCGTAGCGATAAAAACATGCAACGCCTCGGCTTTATTCCTGCGCCACCAAGTAATGATAATCCTGATGGATTAGCTATTGGCCTCTCCCGTAATGGTGATGCGATGGGCCCTACTTGTGCGGCATGCCATACCCAACAAATCAGTTATCAAAACCAACTTATTCGGATTGATGGTGGGCAAGGTCAAATTGATTTACCTGCTCTTTTGCAAGATATCACACAATCGCTTAAAGCAACCCTCGATAACCCTGAAAAATATGCCCGCTTTGCACAGCACCTCTTAGGAAAGAACCCTTCAGACAAAACGCACACCACACTCAAAGCTGATTTAGCAACAGAGCAACAACATCGCCTAGACTACGCACATCGTAATCATTCCGATACACCCTATGGTTATAGCCGTACAGATGCTTTTGGCGCCATCTTAAATACAGGATTATTCCTCACCGGTGTTGAGGGTAATTTTAATCAACCCAATGCGGGCACGAGCTTTCCTTATATCTGGGATACGCCACAACATGATTATGTTGAATGGAATGGCTCTCAATCTAATTCGGGTGTAGGTGCCCTAGCCCGTAATATTGGTGAGGTGATTGGCGTGTTTGGCCATGTTACACCTGACACTACGCATTGGCTGGGATTTATCGATGGCGGCTATCCTTCCTCAGTCAATGCTAGCAATTTACGAAAACTAGAAATGAAAGTCGCTGCGTTACATTCTCCAGAATGGCCTGCTATTTTCCCCGAGATTGATCATGTACTTGCCGCCCAAGGTCGTGGTTTATATCAAACACATTGCATTGAATGTCATTTAGATATTAAACGGGCCGATCCACATCGCCAAATTAAAGTACGAATGAGTACCCTAGATGAAATTAAAACCGATCCATTGATGGCCAATAACACAATCGAACATAAGGGTGAAACAGGTATTCTCGAAGGCAAACCACGTTATTATTTTGCAGGTGACTTACTGGGTGCCACAGCACCTGCAATTCATATTGTTAATAATGTCATGATTGGCGTGTTAAAGAATAATCCCTTACAAGCTTGGCTCGCCAAGCGAGATGCCAAATCATTAGGCCATCCTGATGTGGTTCATCCGCCTAAATATGTGAATGGTAATATTATCGAACAGGGGAAAGAAGTCTCCGATTATGCATTATTAGCTTATAAGGCGCGACCACTTAACGGGATTTGGACCAGCGCCCCATTCTTGCACAATGGCTCTGTGCCAAATCTTTATCAATTATTGCTGCCAGCCGCACAACGCGATACGCAATTTCATATTGGCAATTGGGAATTCAACCCTGTTACAGTAGGATTTGCTACCCAACCCAGCACCCATAGTTTCTTATTTGATACCACGTTATTGGGTAATAGTAATGTTGGACATGAATATGGTACGGGTCACTATGCAGATAAACCGAGCCTCACTGAAGATGAACGCTGGGCCTTAATCGAATACCTTAAAATGCTATAAATATAGGAATACATAGATGACAACAGAACCTAACCGCTGGCGCGCTGCCTTTAATCTAAAAGACAATTTTCGATCTATCTATCAGCGTCGTGCTTCAAACTATGCGGCTATTGATGGTATTCGTGCTGTGTCTATTTTATTGGTACTGATTTTCCATACCTTCTTTGTATTTCACCTGTCTCATCCTGACCATACTATCTTCACCTTGCTCGATGAATTTGGGCTAGGCTGGGCGTGGGCATGGAATGGTGATAAAGGGGTGGATGTTTTCTTCGTGATGAGTGGTTTCTTGATTTCTGGGATCTTATTCCGCGAACAAAGTAAAAATAACCGAATTGATCTCAAGCGATTCTATCTGCGCCGTTATTTAAGATTAACACCTGCTTATTATTTTGCCTTAACCGTTTATTGGCTCATGAATGGACCTCATTCTGAATGGATCTGGGCCAATTATCTCTATGTCAGTAACTTTATCCATTATAGCCATCAAGCGATGGGCTGGACATGGAGCCTAGCGATAGAAGAGCAATTTTATTTTATCTATCCTTTACTCTTAATTGCCCTATTAAAATATACAAAACGCCCCGGAATCGCCCTAGTTTGGCTGTTTATTGCCTCATTCTTTGTGCGCGCTTTTGTCGTATTAAACGATCCTGAGATCAGTCAATCCCCCGGCAGCAGAATGTATGCTGATCCTGAATATTTCGATCATTTTTTCACTATTCTTTATGATAATCTCCATACCCGGTTTGGTAGTCTCGTGATTGGTTGCCTCGCTGCCTATGGATTTCATTATTACAAGCCTGAACTCGACCGATTTGCAAATAGCCTAACAGGGATTTTCGCCACGTTTTTAGGTCTATTTTTAATTGTTTTCTTCATGATGTTTCCTTCATTCTCACCCGCTTACGATTCAAATCAAGGTTGGCATGTCGCGTATTACATCTTCAACCGTAATCTGTTTTCAATTGGTGTCGGCATTATTATCATTGCCTGCTTATTGCAACGCCATGTTATTGCTGACCTCCTTCGCGGCTTCTTTGGTTTGCGATTCTGGTATCCGCTTGCCACCTTGTCTTATTCGCTTTACCTTATTCACCTCATCGTCATGGCAGCCGTGATCCCCTATCTCATCAATCTCACCCTGACCCATCCACTACAATATGATTGGTCCACCACCACCCTATTAATTTATGGGTTTATCATCAGTACCGTGATCAGCCTTATCGTTGCCACCGCAATGTATCTCACGCTTGAAAAACCGATTATGAACCTAAGGTAACATCATGTTAAAACGCATAGGGCTTCTTCTCCTGCTGTTAATCCTGACCATCACGTCAATCATTGCCTATCAATGGCATCGTCCACTAGCGCCCGTCTCCAGCGATGAAATCTTACGCGCTGACGAACCCGCCCAAGCCCAACGCGCCATTGATAATTTCCTAGCCATTATTAAACAGCACAAAAATCTATACACCCGCCGCGGCGCCCACGCCAAAGGCCATGCTTGTGTGAAAGCTTATTTCACCGTTCAAGACGATCTCGCGCCAAATTTACAACATGGCGTATTCATCCCAGGACAACAATATAAAAGCTGGATCCGATTTTCAAATGGTAGCCCTAATGCTGATAAGCATGATGGTCAAAAAGATTCACGTGGCATGGCCGTTAAACTATTACAGGTGGGTGAAGATAAGGCATCCATTCAATCCTTCCTGATGCACAATAGTCCCGCCTTCTTCTCACGCAATATCGAAGACTATAATCAACTGGTAGAAAGTGAGGATAAATTACGCTACTTCGTGCAAGGGGTTAACCCCTTCAACTGGCGTATTCGTCAACTCAAACATGCCATCGACACCTTAGCTCCCGCTGCTTATAGTCCGCTATGGGATCAATATTTCAGCAATACCGCCTACAAACTCGGCCCACACAACATTAAATTCCGAGCCATTTCATGCACAGATGGAATAGAGAAATCTACTGTTGATGAGGCCGATCCTGATTTTTTACGCAATCGAATGCGTTCAGAACTCACGACAGGCGAAGCCTGTTTTAATTTTCAGATCCAACAACAAGACACTGAACAATATATGCCCATAGAAGATCCCAGTGTGTTGTGGAAAGAAACAGAAGCACCCTTCCAAACCATAGCCACAATCACGATTCCAGCCCAACAGTTTAACAATGAACAGCAACGTCAATCTTGTGAGAATATGACTTTCTCGCCGTGGCAAACCTTAGCGGCACATAAGCCGATCGGTGAGCTCAATCGTATCCGAAAACTCGTTTATGCCGCGAGTGCCGCATATCGTCATCAACAGAATAAAGCATCTGAAACCGATGGCTTAGATTGGTAAGTTTTTAAGAGCGGCGCCTATGCTCGCGATGTGGCTTCCCACTAGCAAGTGTAGGCGCAACCTTCTTACGCCCTTTAAACGGATTATCGCCTTGCTTAAATTCAATCCGAATAGGTGTGCCATGCAGTTTTAACACGTCACGGAAAGTATTCTCAAGATAGCGCCGATAGCTATTGGGCGTCGAATCCGTTTGATTACCATGGATAATGATCCGCGGTGGATTTTTGCCGCCTAGATGGGCATAGCGGAATTTGATCCGGCGGCCATGCACTAACGGCGGTTGATGGCTGGCAACCGCATCTTCTAATACCCGTGTCAGCTGTGGCGTTGGGATTTGTGACATCGCAGATTGATAAGCTTGCTTAACCGATTTAAACAACAAACCCACCCCACTGCCATGCAAAGCAGAAATAAAATGCGTGTTAGCAAAGTTCAAGAAAGGCAATTTACGATCCAGGTTTTTCACCACCCACTCGCGCTCATCTTTATCCAGCCCATCCCATTTATTCACCGCGATCACAACCGCCCGACCACTTTCAATAATTAAGCCAGCCAAGTGTAAATCTTGGTCTACAATACCTTCATGTGCATCTAACACCAATAACACGACATTTGAATCTTCTAAGGCTTGCAAGGTTTTTACAATGCTAAACTTTTCGAGCATTTCCGATACTTTCGCACGGCGGCGTACGCCAGCGGTATCAATCAAAGTATATTCCACACCTTGATGCTCAAACGGAATATGGATGCTATCACGCGTTGTGCCTGGTTCATCAAAAGCCACCACACGTTCTTCACCCATAATACGGTTAATCAGTGTTGATTTACCCACATTCGGCCGACCAAGTAC
>CAZRAY010000007.1:0-52990 GCA_964598235.1 uncultured Piscirickettsiaceae bacterium | reverse complement strand
TGTAATCCATAGCGAATGTTTTACACCTTTTCTAAGATACAAGACTCGATTGATTTTATTACTTCTAATTAATCACTCAATCCGAAACCCAACCTTAATCGTCACCTGCCAATACTTCACTCCACCTTCTTCAATATAGCCACGGGTATCGATTACTTGAAACCAATGCATATGCTTCACTGATGTGGCCGCTTTAGCAAGGGCATTTTCGATCGCTTGATCCGAACTCTCTGCCGAGCTGCCTGTTAATTCGATATGTTTATAGGTATGTTCAGTCATTGTATTTTCCTTGTCATGATTAAATATCACTCCATCCCATTATAGCCCCAACTACATATGGTTTGTCATCCCGGGCATAGTGATTTTCTCTGTGTGCTCTGTGCCTCTGTGGTTAATCCTGTTTATTTTGAAAAATGGGTCCCCGCATTCGCGAGGATGACGGATATTTATTAGGCTGATGATTAACAGCCTGATTTAACTATATTTTGGCCGCATACTAGCGTATAATCCCGCGTTTATATCTCTTTGGCGACTCAATCTTAAGCGCGCCAACACTACACAGGCACACCCATGTCCACAGAAGAAAACACACAAACCGTCTCCTTTTCGGAGATGGGCTTAGCCGATCCTATTCTTAAAGCTGTTCAAGAAGCAGGTTATGAAACGCCGTCTCCTATTCAGGCAGCCAGCATTGGCCCCTTACTTGAAGGTCGGGATCTATTGGGTCAAGCGCAAACAGGAACGGGTAAAACAGCCGCCTTTGCCTTGCCACTATTAAGCCGCTTAGATACACAATTAAAAACACCGCAAATTTTGGTGCTGGCACCGACACGCGAGTTGGCGATTCAAGTTGCCGAGGCCATGCAAAGCTATGCCCGCTATATGAAAGGATTCCATGTGTTGCCGATTTATGGCGGCCAAAGCATGCATATCCAGCTGAAGCAATTGAAGCGTAATCCACAAGTGATTGTGGGCACGCCAGGTCGGATCCTTGACCATATCCGTCGCCGCACATTGAACTTAAGCGAACTCCGCGCATTAGTGCTGGATGAAGCGGATGAAATGTTGCGGATGGGCTTTATTGATGATGTTGAAACCATTCTGAAAGAAACGCCGGACGAACGCCAAGTGGCTTTATTCTCAGCAACGATGCCGAGCGCCATTCATCGGGTGGCAACGCGTTATCTAAAAGATCCTGTTGAAATTAAGATTAAAACCAAAACATCAACGGTTGATACGATTAATCAACGCTATTTACAAGTAACCGGCGGCCATAAATTGGATGCCTTAACCCGTATTTTAGAAGTTGAAGATTTTGAAGGTATGATTATTTTTGTGCGCACGAAGAATGCGACCACTGAGTTGGCTGAAAAGCTAGAAGCACGGGGTTATTCTAGCTCACCCTTAAATGGCGATATGAACCAAGCAGCACGTGAAAAAACCATTGCGCGGATGAAAAAAGGCAACATTGATATTTTGGTCGCAACGGATGTAGCGGCGCGTGGCTTAGATATCGAGCGCATGAGCCATGTGGTGAACTATGATATTCCTTATGATACGGAATCTTATGTGCATCGTATTGGCCGTACGGGCCGTGCGGGTCGTAAAGGTGAGGCGATTCTATTTGTGGCGCCGCGTGAAAAACGCATGCTATATTCAATTGAGAAGGCAACCAAGCAAACCATTGCGAAACTTGTTTTGCCAAGCAGTGAAGAAATTGCTAACCGTCGCGTGATGCAATTCAAAACGATGCTGAGCGAAACAATCGAAGCGCAAGATTTAAGCTTTTTCCAAGAAGTGGTGTCTAGCTATCAGCAAGAACATGATACTGACCCGATGGAGATTGCAGCGGCATTAACCTATTTGGTTCAAAAAGCACGCCCCTTAAAACCTGTTGTGAAACATATCCAAGAACGCCCTGCTCGCAAAGACAGAGATAGAGATCGCAATGGCCGAGATCGTGACCGTGATCGTCCGCGTCGTGAAGATCGGGGCGAACGTAGCGATCGAGGAGATCGTGGCGAACGCCGTGGTGCACGAGATGATAAAGGGCGTTCACCTCGCCGTGATCGTAATGAACGCAGCGAAAAGAAATCACGCCGCGGTACATCTGATGGCATGGTGACGTATCGTGTTGAAGTGGGTAAATCGCATGGCGCAGAAGCAAAAAATATTGTGGGCGCCATTGCCAATGAAGCAGGGATAGATAGCCAATATATTGGTCGCATTCAAATCAATGATGACCATAGCACGGTAGAAATGCCAGATGGTATGCCGAAGGATTTATTCCAACAGCTTCGCCGTGTACGTGTGAGTGATCAAGCATTGAACATCAGCTTGCAAACAGGGGGATCTGAAGAAAGCTTCCGCCCACCACACCCACACAGTCATGGTGAAAAACCCGCTCGCGATAAGAAAGACTAGGAAAATAAGCCCCAGTCCAAGATAATAAGACTTATGTTGAATATTATCTGGATTGGGTTTTTCATTGTCGCCTTTGTTGTTGCGTGCATTAAGCTCGTATTCTTAGGCGATATGGACATATTTGGTCAGTTGATGACCGCGATGTTTGCCCTATCAAAAACAGCTTTTGAAATTGCTTTAGGCTTAACCGGCATCTTAGCCTTATGGTTGGGCATTATGAAAATCGGTGAGCGCAGTGGGTTTATTAATCTGCTGACCCGTGGCCTAACACCACTGATGACACGATTGATGCCTGAAGTGCCCGCTAATCATCCTGCAATGGGCGCCATGGTGATGAATATGTCTGCCAATGCGCTAGGGCTGGATAATGCCGCCACGCCGCTTGGCATTAAAGCCATGAAAGCATTGCAAACGCTTAATCCCTTAAAAGATACCGCCAGCAATGCCCAAATCTTATTCTTGGTTATCAACACCTCGGCGGTGACCCTGTTCCCTGTGACTATTTTTACTTACCGCGCCCAGTTCGGCGCCGAACAGCCGACAGATGTCTTTATTCCCATTCTAATTGCGACTTATATCTCCACGCTATTTGGTTTATTGGCTGTCAGCTTTGTGCAGAAAATAAATTTACTCGACTCAGTTGTGCTCAGTTATCTGGGTGGTTTCAGTGCTTTAATCATCGGGCTAATCGCTTACTTTTCTAGCCTGCCACAGGCAGAAATGTTGGCGCAATCGGCATTGGTGAGCAATGTCATCTTATTCACTTTGGTCATCGCCTTTATCAGCGGGGCATTAGTGAAAAAAGTAAATGCTTATGAAGCCTTTATTGATGGCGCGAAAGAAGGCTTTGAAACTGCGATTACCATTGTGCCTTACCTCGTTGCGATGCTCGTCGCCATCGGTGTATTTCGAGCCAGTGGTGCGTTAGATCTGATTACGGATGGTCTACGTTATCTGGTGCTGAGCATTGGCTGGGATGATCGCTTTATTGATGGCCTACCAACTGCACTCATGAAACCCTTCAGCGGCAGCGGCGCACGTGCGATGATGATTGATACTATGCAAACCCATGGCGTCGATTCTTTTGCAGGTCGGTTGGCAGCTATTGTACAAGGCAGTACGGAAACCACCTTCTACGTGTTAGCCGTCTATTTTGGCGCCGTGGGTGTTAAAAAAATCCGCCATGCCGCTGCCTGTGGGTTAATTGCCGATTTAGCCGGCATTATTGCAGCTATCAGCGTCACCTACTGGCTATTTAGTTAGAAAACATGATCGCGCAGTCTGACTTAGATGCCATTTGTGTGGCGCTAGCGACAACAGGTTATATTATTTTGCCTCAACTGCTTCCCGCTGCATTAACAAATGCACTCTATAAACGGATTCACACTATTGCACCGCAATTCCAAACAGCAGGTATCGGTCGTCAACAGCAACACCAGTTCAATCAAACCATCCGTTCTGATCGTACGCAATGGCTACAAGGAGAGGATGCTGCTGAACGCGATTATCTCAAGGCAATGTCACAACTGCAGACGGCATTCAACCGCCAGTTATTCCTTGGTCTATCAGAGTATGAATCACACTTCGCCCACTATGCTTCTGGTGCCTTTTATCAACGTCATCGAGATGCATTCACTGGAAAATCAAGCCGACTTGTTACCACGTTGCTCTACCTTAACACTGACTGGCAAGATGCTAACGGCGGCGAACTTCTTATTTACCCTGATACCGGTGATGCGGCACTTGAACGCGTTTTACCCGATTATGGCAAGATGGTGTTTTTTATGAGTGACCACTTTCCACATGAGGTGCTGCCTGCTAACCGTGATCGTTATAGTATCTCAGGGTGGTTTCGAACTAATGAGGTAGCTAAAAATACGCTCTAAAAACTGGAAGCGATTATCGGCTATAAGCTGCAGAAGGACGCGTTGCTGCTTTGCCTGTAAACATAAGCCTCGCCGCACGGGCTAAATTGCTAGAAACTTCTGGCGACCGTAAGGCTTTCATCATCGGTTCACGCATACCAGGTAAATATATCAAATCAGAAATAATATGGTTAAATACACTTTGTCCTGTCGTATTAATTGCAAGTTGTTCGACAAAATTTAAGCATGTATCAGGCTGTTGCAACACTAACCAGCAGCGCCCTGCAATAATCGCTAAAACTTCTGTTTCCCGCCCACAAGGACTACCCAATACATTATCCACCATTTGTTTTACTAAGCCTTGTGCTGGACTATTAGAGCTCGCACGAAGACATCCAATAATGCGTTCGATATTTGCTTGTTTTTCTTCCACCTCTACCGCAACACGACGCTCCAACACTTCAACAATGCTGACATCTGGGGAAGCATGCTCCCAAAATGCACTTAATACGCCAAAGGGTTTGTCTGGTATTTTAGGTAAGGCACTCACCAGATCTAATGACTTGTCAGTTGTGCTTAATCGAACAGCCAAATCTGCAACCCCATCCAGTTCCAAGTGTTGCCATTCTTCAGGGTTTGTGTCTCCTGTAAAATAAGCCAATGCATCTACATAATATTCTGACGGGGGCAGTTTAAGATTCTTTTTTGCTAACGCATGAAATGCTATTTTTTTGTCGTTCCGCGGTGCAAAAGCATAAGGATTACCTTTTAAAGTAGACTCCGTTGGCTCTCCTTCCTCTCCTACCAAAACAGAATTAGCAATGTTTGTTGATAAAATATTTAGAAAGTCATCTCGTGCAGACTGGATAAGTATTCCTTGCTCATCCAATGGGAATTTCAGAAACCAGACCTGTCGCTCTGCTTCATTACCCGGCCGCCAAAAAACCAACCCTAGAAATGCACGCTTCTGAAAAGGTTGTGGACAAGGCGCTGTCGCCCGTTCAAAAGTAACAAACGTCTCTGGACTCAATTGGGTCACTCTTCGACCTAAACTAAATACACGATATTTCATGCCGCTTTTACGCAGAAACTCGCCTATTGTTCGTATATTCGCCATAGTTTGCCCAAAAATTTGTATTCCATGCTCATTGATACCCAACTTGGGTTAAACAATTCTATACCAACTATAAACGGTTAAGTCAGAGTTTACCCAGCCAGCCAAACGATATACACCATTATATAGAAATATACTGGAGATAGATAACAAAAATTACTAATATTGTAGTTTTTAACGTAAAAATAAGCTTTCACAGTTTTAGTTTTACAGCTCAAAATAATACTTCATCGCCATAATTAAAAGTGACGTGTTACGTCACTTTTGGACACCTGAAGTACATCTGGCAATACATCTTCGCTATTCACCTAAAAATAATATCATTGTTTAATTATATTAATATCAATCAGTTAAAGTTTAATTTTATTGTGATTTAAATTATGGCATTGATCCTGCTTTAACCATATCGAAGTATTTATTTAATGTTTCATTAATAAACGAAAAACAATTAGGTCCACATAAGCTACATTGATAGGCTAAGGAGATGAATAATGGTAATTCTACAAATGAACGCAGAACAACCGCTAGCGAAACCTTTTATGAACATCAAAACTGAATATAGTGCTAATCACGACAATGATTCAAGTTCAGTTCAAAGCGAATCGAGCAAATTATCAGTAGCCCGTATTTTTCAGGCATCTGCCAAGTTGCTTAATCATGTTGGTCGAATTAACGATCAAATTCAACAAAATAAACCCGAAGAGACCTATGGTGCACTCCTCGATTTATTTATCATTCTTGAAAGTGATGGTCAAAAATTACGTGAACGCATGCTTAATAAGGCACAACCCGTGATAAAGCCACAGCAATTTGAGTTCCTTCAACAACAACTTGAGCAAGGCATCACAAATTTAGATATTGTACCTCAAAGCCATACGTCAACATTAATAGAAACATTTCTGACTTCTAACGAATTACCGCCGAGTGAAGAATCCGGCTATGAGTTAGATTCTTTGCAAGCTGCTAGAGATCTACTTGAGCATGGCCAAATAGACAGTGCACGTTCAGTTCTAGAATCCGCCATTTTAAATGGTGAGCAACAATCAGAAGTCCATGAAGATCTACTAGAAATATATCGCGAAACGAATGACTCTGATAATTTCTCAAGAATGCGGGAGCAACTCAATTTAAATGATGCTAGCCTATCTCAACTCTGGGAAAGCTTTGGGGAGAAACCACAGCAACTCCACGGCTAAATATACAACCGAAAAACACATTAAAAGCCAGAGATAATAAAAATTGTCTCTGGTTTTTTTAGCTCTCCTCTAAAAGAAGCCTGACCGACGCACGCAATAAGGACAGGAGCTCTGCTTTACCATTCAAGCTTAACACTTGCACTATTGAGGGAAATGTTTTCCCTTGTAATATTGCCATCACCAATGCTTGTATTTGTTGTGTCGATAAACGTGTTATTTTAGACATCATACTTAATAGCCAATGAGATAACGCATAACGACTAGATTCAAAATCGCGTTGCGCATAGGCAAAATTGTGAATATCTTGCTGATCATATTCTGTGATTGTTTGCCCATATCCCTCGTTACTTGGCGTAAGCGCTAATACCAATTCTGCTGGCAATTGTTGGAAGCACGTACCTAGTAGGTAAGGCCACTGTTGTCCAAAACGTGTGTTTGCTTGGGCTAATATTGCATCCCCTTTCAGGCTAAAGGCACGCAGCATAACCGCAGAACGGTAACCACTGGTATCATTTTGCTTCACACCCAGCCTCACAGGAATATATCCCGCTTGTGTCCAAAAATTGACTAGGCCAACATCTGCTCCAAAACTCGCCCCCATTATATCAATACCTTGTTTTTGACAAGCAGTTTCCATCGCCTTTAATAATGCGGTTCCAAGACCTCGATCTTGTAATTCAGGATGCACTGCAATACGCATAATACGCTGATAACGCAATGCCGCCGCCGTCATATCACCTGCATGATTAACCAATGTTTGTGGCAGTAAATGACCCTTAATTCGACGCTTTCCTGCATGGATATCTATCGCCAATTCAGGAGATAATACACCTTCATCCATCGACCATGCACCTGCCACGACCTTACCTTGAAAACGCATTACCCATACTGAAATTGCAGGATGGCTGAGCAATATTTTAAGATCTGAAGGTCGCGTTCGGTAATGTGCCGTCACCATTAAACCAAATAAGCCGCGTAACATATCCTCATCTTCTGCTAATACTTTTCTATCTACCCGGTAAATCTGACATGCCTCTGCAGTAATATCTATCGCCGCGCCAATATCCGCGGCTTTAGCATCTAGCAATAACGCATCAAACATGAGTTTCTCTAATGGGTCATTCGGTAACCACCGAATCGGGGTCGTTAAATAATGTTGTTTGTAATCAGGACATTGTTTTGCTAATAACTGCTGGAACCGGATAGCAAACCCCCTGCCACTCCCTTCATAACCATGTAATGTCGTTGAAAAAATGATACGGGGAAACTGTTTTAGATAACTTGTCAGCATCGGTGTTGGAATGGTTGCCGCTTCATCGATTAATAATAAATCAATATTTTTCTTTTCTGCCAGTAATCCATCAGGTGCGATGAACTCTAACCGTGCGCTTTCCCAGGTGACACGCCCACGCGTTACGGTTGCAGAAGGTAATAATGCTGCTGTATGCGTAAATATAGTTTCAACTGCAGCTAGGCTAGGTCCTGTAACAACAATGCGGCGTTTACCTGCGCGCAGCAAATGTGCTGCTGCAATCCCCAACGCTGCCGATTTACCTCGGCCACGGTCAGAAGTCATCACTAATGGTCGTCGTCGCCGCCCTAATGCTACCTTCTCAATTGCGATGACTGCAGCGCGTTGATCTTCTGTGCGATAACGGGTAGGTTCCAATTCGATTACTTGCGGTTCAATATCCAATTCGGGAATGATATCTCCCTCTTGGAAACACATGCTGCCACCCGCTAATATTGCCTCAAACCGTTTCTGCCACAGTAAGGGGTGTTCTTCTTCTGATAGCAATATGATGAGTGCACCACCCGCACGAATTGATCCTGTTAAGGCGCCTAAGGCATCGGGATCACACACATTCATGGCATCAAAGACAACCACATCAACTTCTTGTCCGAGCAAAGTATGTGCCTGTTTCGGGTTTAATGTATTAAACTCTGTGTGTGGTTTGTCAGCCGCCCAGATGATATCAAGCGTTGAATCTGTGGGTAATAAATTACCAACAGCTGTTTTACACCATTCAGGTGAGCCCTGAAACACCCAGCAAGTCCGCGGTAACATTTCAACCATCTTGTTCCCTCATTATTATCGTTATCCTCTTGGGCAGTGCAATCCCCTCCTAATTATCGAAGATAAGCCTGCTTTTTCTTATGAAATCATAACATGTTCATTAATAATGCGGTGGTATCTCATGTGCACCCATGTGGCTATCTTCAGTCGTTGATTGTAAGGTCTCTAATTGTGTTTTCATTCCAAGTACAGCAACTTCTAACCGCGTGATCTGTTTCTGCTGATCGGTAATAATTTGATTCAATTCTTCCAAAAGTTGTTCTTGAAAAACTTGCTTTGTTTGTAAGTCAATAATCTCACTATTCATCTAATCATCACCATCATATGACAATGCAGGCGCTAACCATCGCTCTGCCACATCCATTGTCCAGCCTTTGCGCACTGCATAATCTTCAACCTGATCACGATCAATTTTCCCCAAGCCAAAATAACGTGATTCAGGGTGTGAAAAATAAAATCCACTTACCGCCGCGGTTGGTAGCATCGCAAAGCTTTCGGTGATCGTCATACCTGCATTTTGTTCTGGCTGTAATAGTTTCCACAATAATGCTTTTTCTGTATGGTCAGGGCAAGCTGGATACCCTGGTGCAGGACGAATACCTTGATATTTTTCATCAATCATGGCTTCATTATCTAGCGTTTCATCGGCGGCATATCCCCATGATTCTTTACGTACTAGCTCATGCAGGCGTTCAGCAAAAGCTTCGGCTAAACGATCTGCCAATGCTTTAATCATAATGCTCTGGTAATCATCATGATCTGCTTCAAACCGCGCCACGTGTTCATCAATACCGATACCTGCCGTGACTGCGAATGAGCCAATATAATCTTTTACGCCGCTTTCTTTCGGTGCGATAAAATCTGCCAATGCGGCATTCGGGCGGCCTGGTGGGCGCTCCCCTTGCTGGCGTAAGCTGTGCAATGTCATCAAGACTTCATTGCGATTGTCATCAGTATAAACTTCAATATCATCATCGTTGACGCTGTTCGCTGGGAAGAAACCATACACCGCGCGCGCTGTTAGCCATTTCTCATCCACGATTTTAGTGAGCATTTCTTTCGCATCGGCGAACAGTCGTGTCGCCTCTTCACCCACAATTTTATCTTCTAAAATACGTGGGTACTTACCAGCCAACTCCCATGCTTGGAAGAACGGTGTCCAATCAATACGTTCCATTAAATCTGCTAATGGATAATCATCAAAGGTATGCACACCAAGTTCTCTTGGTGTGCTTGAAGTGTAACTTGCCCAATCAATTTTCGTTTTATTTGCTCGCGCATCGACAAGACTTAATTGGCGACGCGTTGATTTACGCCCTTTATGACGTATGCGTCGCGTTTCATAATCTGCTTTAATTTGGGCAATATAATCATCACGTGTTGCTCGCGTAATTAAATTCTGTGCCACACCCACCGCGCGTGATGCATCTTTTACATGAATACTTGCACCATGGTAATTTTGGTCGATCTTAACCGCAGTATGAATCAACGATGTCGTCGCTCCACCAATCATAACGGGAAGTTCAAAGCCGAGCCGCTCCATCTCTTTGGCGACATGCACCATTTCATCTAATGACGGTGTAATCAACCCGGACAGGCCTATAATATCGACATTTTCTTCTTTCGCTTTGGCAAGAATATCAGCACACGATACCATGACACCCATATCGATAATTTCAAAGTTATTACATTGCAATACTACACCCACAATATTTTTACCAATATCGTGCACATCGCCTTTAACCGTCGCCATCAAAATTTTGCCATTACTGCTCGATGTATCTCCCTCTTCTTTTTCATCTTCGATAAAGGGCATCAAATATGCCACCGCTTTTTTCATCACACGCGCTGACTTAACCACTTGTGGCAGGAACATTTTACCATCACCAAACAAATCACCAACGACATTCATGCCGTCCATTAATGCACCTTCAATAACATGAATGGGTTTTTCTGCATTTTGGCGACAAAGCTCCGTATCTTCATCGATAAAGTCGGTAATGCCTTTAACCAGTGCATGTTCTAGCCGTTTTTCGACTTGCCAAGAACGCCATTCTAAATCTTCTTTAACATCAACTTTTTTACCATCGCCACGATATTTTTCAGCAATATCTAACAGACGTTCCGTAGAATCATCACGACGGTTTAATACGACATCTTCAACCCGCTCACGTAATTCTTCAGGCAAATCATCATAAATAGCGAGCTGACCGGCATTTACAATCCCCATATCCATGCCCGCCTTAATAGCATGGTATAAAAATACTGCATGAATGGCTTCACGAAGCGGGTTATTGCCACGAAATGAGAACGACACATTACTCACCCCACCACTCACCATGGCGTGTGGCAATGTTGTTTTAATATCTTTAACTGCCTCAATAAAATCAACAGCATAATTATTATGCTCATCAATCCCGGTCGCAATCGCAAAGATATTCGGATCAAAGATAATATCTTCCGGCGGGAAGCCAACCACTTCAGTCAATAATTCGTATGATCGTGTACAAATTTCACGCTTTCGTTTGCGCGTATCCGCCTGCCCTTGTTCATCAAACGCCATCACAATCACCGCCGCACCATAGCGACGGACCAGCTTAGCTTGTTCGATAAATTTGGCTTCACCCTCTTTCATGCTGATCGAGTTAACAATCCCTTTACCTTGAATGCACTTCAATCCTGCCTCAATCACTTCCCATTTAGAAGAATCAATCATAATCGGCACACGGCTAATATCAGGTTCTGATGCAATCAAATTCAAAAAGGTGACCATCGCCGCCTTTGAATCCAGCATGCCTTCATCCATATTGATATCGATGATCGGTGCGCCATTTTCAACTTGCTGACGCGCTACACTTAAGGCCTCATCATAATTTTCTTCTTTGATTAAGCGAGCAAATCTCGCCGAACCCGTTACATTAGTACGTTCGCCGACATTTACATACAAGCTATCAGGGGTGATAGTAAACGGTTCAAGCCCACTTAAGTTACAGAAATGTTTATTTTCAACAGGCACACGAGGCGTAATGCCTTCGACGGCCTGAGCGATCGCTTTAATATGTGCAGGTGAGGTACCACAACAGCCTCCCACAATATTCAAAAACCCCGATTCTGCCCATTCTTTCATTTGCACCGCCATCACTTCTGGCGATTCATCATATTCACCAAATTCATTCGGTAAACCAGCGTTTGCATGCGCACTGATATGACAGGTCACAATCCCCGACAAAGCCTCAATATATTGGCGTAATTGGTCCGCGCCTAATGCACAGTTCAAGCCCATGCTGATCGGTTGAACATGTGCTAATGAGTTCCAAAATGCCTCAGCAGTTTGCCCTGACAATGTACGGCCGCTGGCATCCGTAATCGTGCCTGAGATCATGATCGGTAATGATATATCATGCTGATCAAAATACGTTTCAATCGCAAATAAGGCTGCTTTAGCATTAAGCGTATCAAACACCGTTTCAACTAATAATAAATCCGCACCACCATCAACTAAACCTGCAATAGATTCAAGATAGGATTCGACTAATTCATCATAACTCACGTTCCGAAAACCCGGATTATTCACATCAGGAGAAATACTCGCCGTACGGTTTGTTGGACCTAATACACCGGCCACGAGGCGTGGTTTGTTTGGATTGGAAAGCGTGAACTCATCAGCCACTGCCCGCGCTAACTGAGCAGAAACTTTATTTAGTTCATAAACCAAACCTTCCATTTCATAATCAGCCATCGCAATCGATGTGCCATTGAAGGTATTCGTTTCAACAATATCGGCACCTGCTTCAAAATACGCACGATGAATATCGCTGATGATTTGTGGTTGTGTTAATGATAATAAATCATTGTTTCCCTTCACATCACAGCTATGTGCCGTGAATCGTTCGCCCCGATAATCCGCTTCTTCTAAGTCATACTGTTGAATCATCGTGCCCATCGCGCCATCTAAAATTAAGATGCGGTGCTGCAATAAAGTATGAATATCGGGTTTTATCTGGCTCAAAGGGTGAACTTCCTGAAAAAAATCATGGTCAATAGAAACAGCGTATTATAACAGACAGACCCATATTATTTAGGAGCACATTATGTCTCAACACACACCAACCCTACTTGGCCTGACGCTCTCCCTACTCATGCCTTTCGCTTATGCAGAGCAGCAATCCACCATCGCAGATCAAACAGCCATCGCTGTCACCATCTATAATGAAAACCTTGCATTGGTCAAAGACAGACGAAAACTCACACTAGCAACGGGAGTGAATACCCTTGCCTTTCGAGGCGTTAGCGCCCAGATGCGACCTGAAACAGCGATGTTGCGTAGCTTAGACAGTGCGCCGCTACACATACTCGAACAAAACTTCGATTTTGACTTATTAACCCCGCAAAAACTACTTGAAAAATATGTTGGTAAAGATATTCAGATCGCACGACTCAATCCAGCGACAGGTAAAGAAACCATTGAAACAGCCACAGTGCTGAGTACGCAACAAGGTACGGTTGTCAAAATTGGAGACCGTATTGAAACCAATCCACCTGGCCGATTTATCTTTGATAATGTACCTAATAATTTACGTGACCAACCCACTCTCGTCACTCAAATTAGCAATCAAACTAAAGGGGCACAAACCGCAGAACTCAGCTATCTTACCGGCGGTTTATCTTGGAAATCAGATTATGTCGCCGAGTTAAATGCCGATGATAGCCAACTCGACCTCACCGGCTGGATCACCCTCACCAACCAAAGTGGCACAGCGTATAACCATGCCAAATTACAGTTAGTCGCAGGCGATGTCAATCACGTACAACCTGAAAGAATCAGAGTGAAAATGTATGAGATGCGTTCTGAAATGGCGGTTTCGACGGCCGATAGTGGGGTTTCCGAAGAAGGTTTATTTGAATATCACCTCTATAGTTTGCCGCGGGAAACAAATTTGGCAGACAAACAAACCAAACAAGTTTCCTTATTAACGGCACAATCTATCCCCGTTACAAAACAACTTTTATTGCAAGGCGCCAATTATTATTACTTGCAACAATATGGCGAAATTGGCCGCAAAATGAAAATCGGCGTGTTTGTAGAATTTGACAATAAAGAAGATGCCAATTTAGGTCTGCCGCTACCCAAAGGCATTGTACGTGTCTATAAAAATGATAGCCAAGATAATGCCCAATTTATTGGTGAAGACCGAATTGACCACACGCCTAAAAATGAAACAGTTAGGCTTAAATTAGGCGATGCTTTTGACGTGACTGGAACTAAAATCCAAACGGACTTCAAAAAACGTCCACATTCAGGTCGTTATCATAATGCCTATAGCAGCAGCTTTGAACTCACTTTGAACAATGCAAAATCAGAGCCCGTCACAGTCACCGTTCGTGAGCCCATTCCCGGTGAATGGCGCATGCTCAAGGAAAGCCATCCCCATCAAAAAGTATCATCTTCAATGGCAGAATGGAAAATAACCATTCCAGCTGAAAGCAAACAAATATTGCGCTACCAAGTAGAAGTAAAACATTAACAATCCCATTTTATATAGCTTTAGACGCTGCCCTTATGCCATGCGAGCACGTATGGCATTATTGGCAAGCAGCATCACTGTTGAGCTGCGTGAAGTGGCGTTAAAAAACAAACCGGCTACCTTATTGGCGCTGTCAGAAAAAGCCACCGTGCCCGTGCTCGTTACAGACACAGACATGATTGATGAAAGTATCGATATTATGTATTGGGCATTACAGCAGTCCGATCCCCACAATTGGTTATCAAACCTAGACGGTGCCCAAATACTTATCATCAACAACGATGGTGAATTCAAGCACTGGCTCGATCGCTATAAATATGCCGACCGCCACCCCGAACAATCCGAACAATATTACCGGCAGCAAGGCGAACTCACCCTTGCTATGCTAGAAATACGTTTACAACAAAAATCCTATCTATGTGCAGATCATGTCACGCTCGCTGATATTGCTTTATTCCCATTTATTCGTCAATTTGCAGGCGTAGATGTTGAATGGTTTGAGATGGCACCTTATTCGCATGTGCGAAACTGGTTAGCAGGGTTAGTTAAGAGTGATTTATTTCAAGCAACCATGGCTAAATATTCGCCTTGGCAGAAAAATGACAAAGCCATACTATTTCCGCTGGGATGATCTAACGAATAATACCGCTATTCTCTTGCAAAAAATCGATTAATGGCGTGAGTGCCAGATCATCAGAAAGATTTTGTATTCCTGAAATCGCTTCTGAAATAGTAAGCCCTTGGCGATATATCAACTTGTAGGCTTGCCGTATTAAGAAAATTTGTTCCGGCGTGAAGCCTCGACGTTTCAAGCCTTCTGTATTCATCGCCTTAGGCACAGCCATATGACCAGAAACTAACACATATGGCGGGATATTAGATGCAACCACGCTTCCCATCGACGTAAATGCATGCACACCAATCGTATTAAACTGGCTGACTAAGGTAAAACCACCCAATATCACATGATCTTCAATAATTACATGCCCTGCCAAAGTCGCATTATTTGCCATAATCGTATGATTCCCCACCATACAATCATGGGCAATATGGACATATGCCATGATCCAATTATCATTGCCCACTTTTGTCACACCGCCGCCTTGCACCGTGCCGCGGTTAATCGTGACATGCTCCCGAATTACATTATCATCACCAATTTCTAGTGTTGTAGGTTCATCATCACCGTATTTTTTATCTTGAGGCGCTTCGCCAATAGATGAAAACTGATAAACCTTATTATTCTGCCCCATCGTGGTGGGGCCGTTAATCACAACATGCGGTCCAATCACACATCCTGAACCAATTACTACGTTTGCCCCTATAATCGAATACGCGCCTACACTAACATCATCTGCCAGTATTGCACCAGAATCAACTATAGCCATTGGATGAATCATGAAGGAATTGGTTGATCCGTACACATAATCTCGGCACTCACAATTAACAGACCATCTACGGTTGCTTCACCAAAAAACTTCCATAAATTACGTTTATGTTTTACTAATGTGACTTCTAAACGAAGTTGATCACCTGGCTCAACAGGACGTTTAAAGCGAGCCTTATCAATACTGGCCAGATAGTATAAGGATTTGTCTCCTTGTAAATCCTTTGTCGTTTTAAATGCCAGTAGACCTGTTGCTTGAGCCAATGCTTCCAAAATCAAAACGCCTGGCATAATTACGCGCTGCGGGAAGTGACCTGTAAAATGAGGCTCATTAAAAGTAACATTTTTAATCCCAACCAAGTGTTCTCCAGGCGTAAAATCAATCACGCGATCAATTAACAATAGTGGATAACGATGCGGTAGTAATGTTTGGATTTCGTGTATATCGATAGTATTCAAACTGAATTCCTTAGGCAAGCAAGATTGGTAAGTCCATTATACCGCGCCATTTAGTTTGGATACACTTAATGCTATCAATCTTACTTGTTTATTTTGTTTTCCAATCGCCTCACCCGATCGAATAATTTATCAGATTGCCGATAACGTACCGTGTTACGGTGCCACTCCTTAGTCGGCTCAACAGGAATACCAGAAGAATAAATACCAGCATCTTTGATAGATTTGGTCACCATGGTCATACCCGTAAAAATAACGCCATCGGCAACCTTCAAATGCCCACTAATTGCAACACCACCACCGATAACGCAATGCTTTCCAACCTCTGTGCTACCCGCCACACCACTGGTGCCTGCCATGACAGTATGCGCACCAATCACAACATTGTGAGCGATCTGAATTTGGTTATCGAGTTTAACGCCGTGTTCAATAATCGTGTCTTCAATTGCACCACGGTCAACACACGTATTAGCACCAATTTCGGCATCATCACCAATTTGCACCGACCCTAATTGAGGTACTTTAACCCACTCACCCTCATCATCAGCAAATCCAAACCCATCCGCACCAATCACTGCACCAGAATGGATTAAGACACGTTCACCGATAACCGTATCGTGGTATAGCGTCACATTAGCCATCAATTGGGAGTCACGCCCAATTTGGCTGCCTTGCTGCACCACACAACCCGCCCCAATAATAACGCCTTCAGCGAGCGTGACATTGGCTTCAATCACGGCTTGCGGACCAATACTAACATTGTCCGCACAATCGCTATTAGGGCTAACATATGCGGTTGGGTGAATTTCTAATGGTGGCTTAACTGAAGGATGCAGTAAGCTTGCAATTTTTGCATAGGCCACATGCGGGTTGGGGACGATAATCGCATTGCCTTGCACAAAAGGGGCCGCATCCGCATCAACGATAACGGCGCCTGCTTTTGTCTCTGCCAAATATTTTTTATATTTTAGATTTGTTAAAAATGAAACCTCTGTTGCTGTCGCTGCATGTAACGTTCCCACAGCCTCTACTTGGTAGGCGGCATCGCCTTGCACGATGCCACCTGTTTTTTCTGCTAGTTGCGCTAAGTTCCACACTTTAAAATTTATGGTGCTGATTTTAACTTCGCTAGTACTTTAGGGGTGACATCAACCGTGTCCTTAGCGAAAATAACACCTTGATACAACATTAAGTCATAATTTTCAGCTTTCGCTAATTCAATAATTGTTTTCGCAATTCTTTCTTCTAACTTCCGTAATTCTTCATTACGACGAATCGCCAAATCTTCACTAAATTCATCTTGTAATCGTTTTAAATCACGCTGTGAGCTAATTAAAGCACGTTCTTTATTCTGTAATTCTTTTGCACTCAACGTAGCGCTGTCATTTTTTAATTTATTTTGTCTTGCCAACAATGCTTTCGCTTTACTCTCTAAACCTTTGCTACGCCCTGAAAACTCTTTCTCTAAACGCGCCAAAGCACTCGCTTTTTGGGGTGATTGGTCCAGCACTTTTGCCGCATTCACCACACCAATTTTCAGTTCCGCCGCCTGCACAGTTGCCGCCGACGCCATTGTTAATGCTAAACCCAAAAACAATCCCGCATATTTCACCTTATTCACTTACTAACTCCTTACTTTAAAATAAACTCAATTGTAACGCTTTATCTTTAACAACACGCTACCTTATTTAAAACGTTGTTCCCAACGAAAACTGGAAAGTTTCCGTGAAATCGCCCGGTTGCTCATTAAATGGCTCTGCCACACTAAATGACAATGCACCAAATGGCGACAACCATATTGCCGACAATCCCGCAGAATATCGCAATAAATCTGAGTCAAAATCTTCATCAACATCAAACACATTACCCACATCAACAAAAGCACTTAGTCGGAATGAGCGTAAGGCTTTCTTCACAAAAGGAATGGGGAATATTAATTCGGCACCACCCGTCACTAAGAAGTTCCCGCCTAAAGCGCGCTCGTTTTCTTTCACACCCAACGTGTTCGCTTCATAACCACGCACATTCCGAATGCCACCCGCATAAAAATTCTGGAAAAATGGAAACTCTGTCGTGCTCCCGTAGCTATCGCCAAATCCTAGCTTTGTTTTTAGTGCAAAAACCAATGAGTTCCCAATCGGATGGAACCAACTATTGTTATAGCGTATTTTGTAGTATTGCAGATCACCGCCCGGAACGGCTATTTCTGCCGAGATCGATTGCCTCATTCCTTTCGTCGGTAGGATAGCACTATCTCGTGTATCACTGCTCCATGCCAAATCTATTGTAAAGGCATCAAAATGATCGCCTTCTGCCGCCACAAAATCTTTATATCGCTGTACAGGAACAGTTTCACTCAACGTTAAAGCTGTATTCTCATAACCAAAGCCGAGAGAAATCCGATTGTCTTCCGAAATAGGCACCCCGAATCGATAATTTGTGCCCCATACATCTGTGTTAAAGGTTGCTAAATTCGCTTCCCGCGCATCAGTTTTCCGGAAAAAACCATCAAAACTTTGACTGATTCCATCAATGGTTGAGAACGGATTGGTCATCCCAAGACTGTATACCGTATTCACACGACTATTATTAAACCCAAATCGTAAATGCTTGCCACTGCCTAAAAAGTTCTTCTGTGTCACATTGGAATTAAACAAGAAACCTTCTTCTTGCGAAAAACCAAAGCCGACAGAAAAGTTGCCTGATGATTGTTCTACAACATTAAAATTTAAATCAACTTGATCTGAGGTACCTGGTACGGGCACCGTTTCCACATCTACTGCGCTAAAATAGCCCAAGCGCCTCACTTTGGCACGTGATTCTGCCACTTTCTTAGTCGACATCCATGCAGACTCTTGCTGTCTAAACTGGCGTCGCAGCACCTCGTCTCGCGTCTTACTATTCCCTGAAATATTAATCCGCCGTACATAGGCGCGTCGTCCCGGATCAACAAAAAAGGTGAGTTTCACAAGATGGTTTTCTCTATCAATATCAGGGATCGCATTCACATTGGCAAAAGCATAGCCTTCATCACCAATCCTATCAGTGATTTTTTTAGTTGTTGCGGTTAACTCCTTTCGTGAGAAAACAGCATCTTTGCTCACCGTAACTGATTCAAATAATTCTTCTTCTGGCACAATCAAGTTTCCTGCAAGCCGCACTTCGCTCACCTGATAACGCTCACCTTCAGAAATATTGATGGTAATAAACATCTTTTTCTTATCTGGTGTAATGGATACTTGTGTTGATTCCACATCAAAATCCACAAAGCCGCGATCTAAATAGTAAGATCGCAATGATTCCAAATCGGCAGCTAGTTTTTGTTTGGAATATTGATCATTATGGGTGAATGCCGATAACAAATCGCCTGTGGTGGATTCAAATTCTGCCAGTAAGTCCTTTTCACGATAATGCGTATTACCGACAATATTGATCTTATTAATCGTGGCTATTTCTCCTTCAACGACTGCAATTCGGATGCCGACTCGATTTCGTGCCAAAGGGGTTATTTCTGATGTAATATCAACACCATATTTTCCGCGATTATAGTATTCGCGTTCCAACTTCAAGGTGACACTATCAAGCATCGCCTGTTCAAACACCTGCCCTTCTGCAAATCCAATCTGTCCTAATGATTTTAGTAGTTCATTATTATCAATATCTTTATTGCCGACAATCTCAATACTCGAAATAGCGGGTCGCTCTTTCACAGTGATCACCAATACGTCATCAATTTCTTCTAGTTGAACATCGTCAAAATATTTCGACTTATATAAGGCGCGAATAATGTTTTGGGCATATTTGTCATTCAACTTATCACCCACTTTTACAGGCAATAAATTAAACACTGTGCCCGCAGAAATCCGTTGCAACCCCTCTACTCGGATATCTTTAATCACAAACACTTCTGCAAACACAATGCCAGAAAGTATGAACATCATGCAGCCAATCACTATTTTTTTCATTAACGTTGCGCCATTATTATTTTTGTATCTTCGTCATAGTTTACCTGTTGCAGCCTCATAGACCAACCACTCTTGAGAAATCATTTGAAAAAGCCAAGAACATCACCATTAGTAAAATAAATAAACCTACTTTCTGAGCAGCAAATTGTACCTTATCTGATAAGGGTTTACCCCGTATCCATTCCACACTATAAAAAGCCAAATGACCACCATCTAACATCGGAATAGGTAACAAGTTTAAAACGCCTAATGAAATGCTAATCATCGCTAATGATGCCAGAAAGGTAACAAACCCTTGTGCCGCAGAAGCGCCCACAAATTGCGCTATGGCAATTGGCCCGCCGACATTATCACTCGATATTTTTCCCCGAAGCATCCCAACAATACCTAGTAAGGTTTTACTGGAAAAATCCCATGTTTCAAATACAGCCTGTTTGATTGCCGCAACGGGCCCATATTGCCATTTTGCCTGCCAAGCTTCCGGAATCGGAGTGCGACGACTATCGACGCCTGCACCAATCTGCCCTATTTCGATTCCTTCTACGGTAACCCGTGCGGGGGTCAGTGATATCTCTCGTTCTTCTCCTCCTCGCAGCACTCGGATCATGCTTGTTTGTTCCGGCTTCGCACGGATTAAGCCCACCCATTGCTGCCAACTCTCAATCTCAACACCGTCTGCTGCCAAAATAATATCACCCGTTTGTAATCCATCGCGTTTTGCAGCACCCTCCTTGCTGAGTTCGCCAATAACAGGGATTAAATCCAATTGCCTTGGCATAAAGCCTAACTGCGAAAATAACTGCCGAGGGCTGACTTCCAGTCCTGACTCAGGTACCGCCAATATGCGCTGTTCGCCACCGTCTAGATGCAGTATCGCGTCACCACCCTTATCTGCTATATGTCGCAATGCTTTGCCAACACTTACCCAAGTTGGCGTTTGCCCGCCATTAACAGCGAGAATATTATCCGCCACCTGTAAATGTGCATAAGATGCCGCAGAATTCGGCGACACTTCGCCAATAACAGGCTTAACACCCGGAAGGCCCATCGTGAAAAATAGCCAATACGCTAATATTGCAAATAATAGATTTGCAACCGGCCCCGCTAATACAATCGCTGTTCGCGCACCTAATGATTGTCGATTAAAGGCGTGTGCTTGTAACTCAACAGGCACCTCCGCCTCACGTTCATCCAGCATTTTCACATAACCACCCAGTGGAATTGCCGCCAATACATATTCTGTCCCATCCCGGCCAATACGAGACCACAACGCCTTACCAAAGCCGACTGAAAATCGTAATACTTTTACACCACACCGCCTCGCCACCCAAAAATGACCATATTCATGGATCACAACCAACAGTGATAAAGCAATAATAAAAAAGAAAAGTGACTGCATATTTTAAAGATTGATTCTCTCAATTAACTGACGCGCAGCAGTACGTGCCTGCGCATCATCTGACAAGATTTCGTCTAAGCTTGTTCCTACCTGAGGTGTAATCATCTCTAATACCTGAGAAATTACCTCAGCAATTCCTGTGAATTTCAATCGTCCATCTAAAAATGCAGCCACCGCTTCTTCATTCGCCGCATTCAAAATAGCGGTGCTCGTTCCGCCTGCATTTAAAGCACGATAAGCTAACGCCAAACAAGGGAAATGGTCAAAATCTGCCACAGAGAAATCAAGCCTCCCTATCGCTGCAAGATCTAACGGTGCCACACCCGACGCAATCCGCTCAGGCCATGCCAAGGCATTGGCAATTGGTGTGCGCATATCAGGATTACCTAACTGCGCCAAAACAGAACCATCAACATAATCTACCATCGAATGAATAATACTTTGGCGATGCAGCAATACTTCAATCTGTTCGCTTTCAAGACCAAATAACCAGTGCGCCTCAATCACCTCAAGACCTTTGTTCATCATTGTGGCTGAATCAACCGATATTTTTTGCCCCATCGACCAATTTGGATGAGCACAGGCCTGCTCGGGCGTCACACCCGCTAAATCTGATTTCCCATAATCTCGAAAAGGGCCACCTGACGCCGTTAAGATAATTTTCCTAACGCCTTTCCCCTGATAGTTATGCTGCTCTTTTACCATCGGCAAACACTGCCAAATGGCATTATGCTCACTGTCTACGGGTAATAAAGTAGCACCATTCGCCGCCACTTCTGCCATGAATAATTGGCCACTCATCACCAAAGCTTCTTTATTGGCTAATAGAATATGCTTGCCTGCACGTGCTGCTGCCAAGGTCGGCAATAAACCTGCCGCACCCACAATCGCCGCCATCACATATTTTGCTTCCGCGGCCGCGGCAACCGTTTCTAACGCATCCGTACCTGTTTCAACCTGTGTATTGCTGCCCGCTGCTTTCAATCTTCCTTTTAGCGCATCTGCCGCTTGCGGATCTAACATGACCGCAATTGTAGGGTTGAATGCCACACATTGCTCAAACAATACATCAACAGATTTATTTGCAGTTAAGGCATACACCTCGTATTTCTCTGGATGCTGTGCCAACACATTCAGTGTACTAATACCAATAGAACCCGTTGAACCTAGTAACGTCACGCCCTGCATTTAGAATCCACCTGCCTGTTGATTCACCAATCCGCCTAATAAATACAGCCCTACAACGAAGACCGGCACCGCTGCGGTTAAACTATCAATCCGATCTAGAATCCCACCATGCCCAGGTAATAAATTACCGCTGTCTTTAATCCCATGCAAGCGCTTAAACACACTCTCGAATAAATCACCAATGACTGACCATAATAAAGTCAGCATCGATAATATAAGCCAAGGTATAAAACTCAATTCACCAGCCCAACCCCAAGCATATGCCAATAAGGCCCACACGCCGCCAAGCACCAATCCACCATACACGCCCTGCCACGTTTTATTGGGGCTAATCGCAGTCGCTAATTTCTGACTACCCCAGCGTTTGCCAGCAAAATAGCCACCCGTATCTGCTAGCCAAACCAAGACTAATACAAACAACAACTGCTTGCCCCCTAATGCTGAACTCCCATGCAACAATAATGCTGTCCAACCAAAAGGCAGCAAGACTAATCCCGCCGTAATGAGCCCATCAGATGGTCGACGCAAAATATAAGACACGGTTTCAGGCAACGCTGCATGCGCATATTTCATCACAAAACCTGCCACCAACAACCAAAAAACACCCCCTATTAACAAAGCACTACCCGCCAAACTGAGCCACGCACCTAATAGATAAATACCGACTAACCCCGCCAGCGCAATGCACCGCTGAGTGTTAACCAAGCCAATCATCGTCAACCATTCCCATCCTGCCAATCCAATAATCGCAGCAAAAATAAAAACTAAAATGGATGTTGGCAATAGTAATAGGCTTGCCACGACCAGAGGGATAAGTACTAATGCCGTTAATATACGCTGCTTAAGCATCCCCTGAATCCTCTTGTAGTTGTTCTGATGTACGACCAAAGCGACGCTCGCGCGCCGTAAAAGATGCTGTCGCCTCCGCCAATATCGCGTCATCAAAATCAGGCCATAATGTATCGGTAAAGTAAAATTCGGTATAAGCCAACTGCCATAATAGAAAGTTACTGATCCGCTGTTCGCCACCTGTACGAATGAACAAATCTGGTTCAGGTAAATCAGCAATCGATAGCCGCTCGCTAATCATCTGCTCGGTAATATCGTCTACTTGTATCATACCTGCTTTGACATCTGCAGCTAAAGCTTGAACAGTTTGCGTCATATCCCAGCGTCCACCATAGTTGGCAGCGATGACTAAAGTCATACCTGTATTATCTTGAGTTAAGCTTTGTGCATCTGCGATTTGTTTTTGTAGGCCGGCTGAAAATTGGCTCATATCGCCAATAATACGTAGCCGAATATTATTCTTATGTAAGCGCTTCGCTTGTTGTTTCAAAGCCAATTTAAATAAATCCATTAATAAGCTGACTTCTTTTTCAGGACGTCGCCAATTCTCGCTGCTAAAAGCAAAGAGACTCAGCACCGCTGTCCCATTTTCAGCGCATACCTTCACAATGTTCTCAACCGCCTTCACACCCGCACGATGCCCCATAAAGCGTGGCTGCCGACGTTGCTTTGCCCAGCGGCCATTGCCATCCATAATAATCGCAATATGTTTTGGTTGAGAGGAATCTATATCTGCCACGTTACATCGTCGCTGCTAAACGACCATCAAATCTTTTTCTTTCTCGGCCAGCATCTCATCAACACGTTTAATCGCTGCATCCGTTAGCTTCTGAATCGCCTCTTCCGCACCACGCAATTCATCTTCTGAAATTTCTTTTTCTTTCTGCAAGTCTTTCGCTGAGCCATTAGCATCACGCCGCACATTACGGATAGCAATACGGCCATTCTCCGCTTCCGCGCGCACTAGCTTCACCATGTCTTTTCGGCGTTCTTCCGTCAAAGCAGGAATAGGTACCCGAATAATCAATCCTGCACTCGCAGGGTTAACGCCTAAGTCAGACGTCATGATCGCTTTCTCAATCACCGCCAACATTGGCTTTTCCCAAGGGGTAACCGTCAAGGTGCGAGAATCCTCGACCCCCACATTCGCCACCTGACTCAATGGCACGTCAGAGCCATAATAAGGCACCATCACCTGATCCAACAAACTCGGATGCGCTCGCCCTGCCCGAATTTTAGCCAAAGCCTGTGTAAGCGACTCGGTGCTTTTAGTCATCCGGCTTGCTGCGTCTTTTTTGATTTCTTCGATCATGATTTATACCCTTCTTAAATCTTAATGAAAACCTGTGTATAAAATAGATTTTTCGTTTTGGTAAGGTTTTACTGGATAAGTGTGCCGATATCATCAGCACCATATAGAATTCTTCTTAAATTACCTTCTTGTTTCACATCAAATACCCGCAATGGCATACTATGTTCCTGACACATCACCATCGCCGTCATATCCATCACCGCTAAACGCTGATCAATCACTTTATCAAAAGTCAGCGTATCATAACGTATGGCATTAGGGTTCGTCATCGGATCAGCGGAATACACCCCATCCACTTTGGTTGCTTTAAGCAATAATTCTGCACCGATCTCAACTGCGCGTAAACTCGCCGCCGTATCCGTCGTGAAAAAAGGATTACCCGTGCCCGCCGCAAAAATCACCACACGACCTTTCTCCAAATGTCGCACGGCACGACGGCGTAAATAATCTTCACACACATCATTAATTGCCAATGCCGACATCACTCGACAAAAACGGCCTGCCTTCTCCAGCGCATCTTGCAGCGCCAGTGCGTTAATAACGGTTGCCAACATGCCCATATGGTCACCGCTCACCCGATCAATCCCACCCGCAGCGAGCCCTGCACCGCGGAATATATTACCACCGCCAATCACAATACCGATTTGCACCCCTTCTTCACTGAGCTTCGCTATCTCACGCGCGAATTGAGAAATCACCTCTGGCTGAATACCATAATCCCCATCGCCCATCAACGCCTCACCACTTAGTTTCAGTAAGATTCTCTGATACTTAGGTTTTGCTTCCATGGCGATGTTCCTTATAAGTTGGATTGGTAGTTAACTGACGAGATTTTATCGCATCCTGCACTATTTTTATAGTCTACAGATAAAACAAAACCCGCATAAAGCGGGTTTTGTTTAACGCACATACCTTGCGGCATGCAAATATTTTCAGCTAAAAATAGTAAAGTATCCTTTTAACCTTTAAGTTGCGCCATCACTTCTTCTGCAAAATTATCTTCTGCTTTCTCAATCCCCTCGCCCACTTCATAGAAAGTAAAGCCAGTAACGCTGGCATCTGATTTTTTCACTAAGGCTTCAATCGTTAGATCTGGGTCTTTCACGAATGATTGGCCTAGCAAGCTAATTTCATTCACAAATTTAGCCATACGACCTTCAACCATCTTCTCAATAATTGCTTCTGGTTTGCCGCTATCTTTAGCTTGCGTCGCCACGATATCGCGTTCTTTATCTAATAATGCTTTCGGCAAATCTGCTGCTGATACCGCTTGTGGGCGGCTCGCTGCAATATGCATTGCCACATCTTTCGCTAAAGTCGCATCACCTGCTGTTAGGCTAACGATAGCGCCAATACGATCACCATGACGATATGCACCAACAACACCTTCTGCTTCAGTCAGTGAAAAACGACGAATTTGAATGTTTTCACCAATTTTTGCCACTAATGCTTGGCGCGTGACTTCAACACTTTCACCACCATTCATCGGCAATGCTGAGAGTGCCGCCACATCTGCGGGGCTTTCTGCTAAAGTCAATTTAGCTAAATCATCAACAAACGCAATAAAATCTTCTGCTTTTGCAACAAAATCTGTTTCTGAGTTCACTTCGAGGATAACGCCACGTTTACCACAGTCGCTCACTTGAATTGCAATCAACCCTTCTGCTGCAATACGGTCTGATTTTTTATCTGCTTTTGCTAAGCCAGATTTACGCATGGCTTCAACGGCGGCTTCAATATCACCGTTTACTTCTGTTAATGCTTTTTTGCATTCCATCATGCCTGAACCTGTGCGCTCACGAAGTTCTTTTACTAATGCTGCTGTAATTGCCATTTTTCTTTACCTTAAAATAAAAAATACAGGCCTGCAAAAGCAGGCCTGTATTTGTATTAATTGATTTTACTTATTTCTTTTTACTAAACTCAGTTTCACCACCTGCTGCGAGAATAGTGGCTTGACCCACCCAATCTTCACGTGTGATGCGACCTTTAAAATTTAGTTCCGCATCCACTTCTTCGATGCGTTCAGGTGAGAACTCAACAATTTGTTGGAAGCTAGTAATACCAAGGTCATTCAATTTACCTTCAAGCACAGGGCCTACGCCTGAGATTTTTTTCAAATCATCTTTATCTGATTTTTTAGCAGGTGCTGTTTTCTTAGCGGCTGGCTTCTTAACTGGTTTTTCAGCTGGTGCTGCTTTTGCCGCAGGCTTCGCTTCTTCTTTAGTTGGTGCTTTCTTAGCTGGCGCTTTTTTAACAACCACTTCTACTGCTTCTTCTTTAGCAGGCGCTTCTGCTGCTGCAACCGCTTCTTCATCCGCTGTTGTTGCAGCGGCGGCACGGCCTTCAATTGCTGCATCAGCAATACTGCTGACATAAAGGCGAATCGCACGCATTGAGTCATCATTACCTGGTACAACGTAATCTACGCCATCAGGACTACAGTTACTATCGACAACTGCGATAACAGGAATACCGAGTTTATTTGCTTCTAAAATAGCAATGCTTTCATAATCCACATCGATAACAAATAAGGCATCAGGTAAGCTACCCATTTCTTTAATTCCACCCAAGCTATTTTCTAGCTTAGCGTGTTCACGCGTTAAGGTTAACGCTTCTTTTTTCTTCAAGCCTTCTAGCTTGCCTGATTCAATCAATATATCGAGATCTTTTAAGCGTTGGATTGATTTTTTAACGGTTTGATAGTTTGTCATCATACCGCCCAACCAGCGACGATTTACAAACGGCATATTTGCACGGATGGCTTCTTCACTGATGATGTCTTGTGCTGCACGTTTCGTGCCCACAAATAAGATGCGACCTTTTTTCGATGCTAAGCTGCCAACGAAATTAAGCGCGTCATTAAACATAGGCAAGCTATGCTCTAAGTTAATGATATGAATATTGTTACGTTTCCCGAAAATATACGGACCCATTTTTGGGTTCCAGAAACGTGTTTGATGTCCGAAATGTACGCCTGCTTCTAGCATTTGGCGCATTGATACTTTAGCCATAATTAAAAACCTTTTAAAGTTTGGGGTTAGTCCTCCATGCTCCCCAAGCCCCGACCTATCATCGTTTTCTATTGATGATTAGCACCCCGGAACCTGTGACGGCGCATGTGCGAATTGCCTCGAAAGGCTGGCGTATTATACAGGCAAGATGGAATCTAAAGCAATCATATTAAATATTTATCTGTTCGGCGGCCCCATTCCCTATGATTATTTTCTGGTCGTTTCTACTATTTTACGGCACACTACCCCATACGAGTTTAATCTTTTAAGGAAACCTTAATATGGCTGTCAGTATTAAATCTGCAGATGAAATCGAAAAAATGCGCATTGCTGGGCAGCTCGCAGGCGAAGTGCTGACGATGATTGCACCGCATGTTAAAGCCGGTATTACAACGGACGAATTAGATACAATTTGCCATAATTATATTGTTAACGAACAACAAGCGATTCCCGCACCACTTAACTACCACGGCTTCCCTAAATCTATTTGCACCTCTGTTAACCATGTTATTTGTCATGGTATTCCCGGCGCAAAAAAATTAAAAGACGGCGATATTATTAACATTGATATTACGGTTATCAAAGAGGGTTATCATGGAGATACCAGCGAAATGTTTCATGTTGGCGACACGTCTATCTTGGCAAAACGCTTATCTAACGTGGCGCGTGAATGTATGTTAATTGGCATCGATTTAGTCAAACCTGGGATTCAACTAGGTGATATTGGTTATGCTATTCAAAAACATGGTGAAAGCAATGGCTTTTCAATTGTCGAAGAATATTGTGGTCACGGCATTGGGAAAGTATTTCATGAAGAGCCTCAGGTGCTGCATTATGGCACACGGGGAACAGGACTGACATTAGAGACTGGTATGTGTTTCACGATTGAGCCGATGATTAATGCGGGGAAACGGCATATTAAACAATTGCCTGACAAGTGGACGGTGGTCACCAAGGATCGTTCACTCTCAGCACAATGGGAGCACACTATTTTAGTAACTGATACCGGCCATGATATTCTCACCCTGCGCCAAGATGAGATTATTTAGATGCTCAAAACATCACTTTGGGAGGTGGCTAATATTGCGCCACATCGACATCATAATGTATCCGTACTACGCGATGCGCTCACACAAGGCCAAACCTATTTATTACAACAATTTGAGAGAGAGGTGGATGTCGTCGATTTGGTCCACGCCCGCGCCCAATATGTTGATCAAGCCCTACAACACCTCTGGTCTCAAGAACACGATGACAACTTCCCTGCCTGCTTAATCGCAGTGGGTGGCTATGGCCGTGGTGAATTACATCCTTACTCTGATATCGATTTATTATTATTACTTGATGACTCCATCAGCCAATCCCCCCCCGAGAGTCTAAGCAATCTTCTCACCCAACTCTGGGATATAGGACTTGAGATCGGCCACAGTGTGCGGAATTTAGTGGAATGCCGAGAACAAGCAGAAAACGATATCACCATTGCCACTAATTTATTAGAAACGCGTTACCTATGTGGTGATGCCAACTTATTTGAGCAATTACAACAGCTCACGGTAAACAGTAAAACATGGGACGCGGCACGTTTCTACCGCGCAAAACGTGATGAGCAAATAAATCGCCATCAAAAATATAATGATACAGCCAATAGTCTCGAACCTAATATTAAAGAATCGCCTGGTGGTTTACGAGATCTACAAGTAATTAGTTGGGTGGCACAACAACATTTTTCTGTAAACGATTTTCATGGCTTATTGGTCGAAGGTTTTCTCGCGGAACGAGAATACCAGACATTAACTGAATCAGAGGCTTTTCTCTGGAAGATCCGCTTTGCCTTACACCATCGTGCTGGCCGGAAAGAAGAACGCTTACAAATAGACCATCAACGTGCCCTTGCAAGCCAATTTGGTTACCAAGATACCGATGCGCGGATGGCCGTTGAACAGTTTATGAAGGATTATTACCTCTGCGCCCGCCGGGTTGGCCAAATGAATAATTTATTATTACAGTTATTCGAAGAAGCAATTATCCTAGCAGACACACCACGAGAAATCACCGTAATTAATAACCGGTTTCATATTCATAATGATTACCTCGCCACCAGCAATCCATCTATTTTTGCCTTTTATCCCTATGCCATGTTGGAATTATTTTTAGTCTTACAACAACATCCTGAAATAAAGGGTGTACGTGCAAAAACGATCCGTCAGCTACATGCACATATCCATTTAATTAATGATAATTTCCGGGTCGATATAAAATGCCGAACATTATTCATGGAAATCATTCGGCAACCTCAAGGCATTACACATGAATTAAGGCGGATGAACCAACTCGGTATATTGGGTGCTTATTTACCTGATTTCGGCATAATTGTAGGCCAAATGCAGCATGATATGTTTCATGCATACACCGTAGATGAACATACTCTTTTCTTAGTGCGCAATTTACGCAGATTTTCTTGCTCTGAATTTGCAAATGAATTTCCGCTATGCTCCAAAGTATTCTATGAGCTACCGAAGCCCGAATTGCTATACCTCGCTGGTTTGTTTCATGACATTGCAAAAGGCCGAGGCGGTGATCATAGTCAATTGGGTATTCCCGATGCATTAGCATTTTGTAAACAGCATGATCTTAGCGAATATGACTCAGAACTCGTTGCTTGGTTGGTGGGTCAACATTTAACGATGTCTGCCACCGCACAACGTAAAGATACCAATGATCCAGAGGTGATTAGCGAATTCTCAACTATAATTGGTACACTCGATCGTCTTAATTATCTTTATTTACTCACCGTTGCCGATATCCGGGCAACGAATGGCAATTTATGGAACAACTGGCGAGATTCACTGCTGCGCCAGCTTTACTACAATACAAAAAAATACCTTTCACAAGCGCAAGTCATTATCCCTGCAATTGACGACAGAGTTGAAACTACCCGCAAAGAAGTACGACATGCGTTACAACAACACGGCTGGCAAGACGCGCAAATAGACCAAGCTTGGCATCATACAGAGGATGATTATTTCTTACGGCACACTGTAGATGAAATTACTTGGCAGATCGACCAAAAACTTAGCCACCCTAATCGAGATATTCATATTTGCTTACGACCACATGGTGAGCAAGATGGTACCTTAGAATTATTTATTTCTGCGCCTGACAAGCCAGGTCTATTTGCCACGATTATATCTGGCCTAGAAGCCCTGCAGCTTGATGTACTTGATGCCAAAATAAATGAAACACAATCGGGCCATGCTATTAGTACTTTTATTATCCTTTTTGATGGTGATCAATCGTCAGAGAATGAGCGACAGATCAAAGATACGTTACGTCAACATCTGATGGAAAAAACAGCAATGGAAACCTATCAACCCAGCTTTATTCCACGCACAGTCAAACTTTTTGAGACCCGGCCTGATATCCAGATGAATCAAGCAAAGACACATAGCATTCTTGAGTTAAAAACGCATAATAGGCCTGGGCTCTTATCTGTTATCGCGCAAGTCTTCTTACACAATAAGATTCATCTTATTAATGCGAAGCTTACCTCGCTAGGCGATCAAGTGGAGAATGTATTCTTTATTAGCAACTACGACCACTCCGTGCTCTCCGCTGAGCAACTGCAACAAGTACAACAGCAATTAATCACTGGTCTCACAGAACCAAGCTAAGTTACTCTTCTCTCCATTTAAACTAAAGTAGTCATATACTCACATTTCTGACTAACTATCAGCCATAAAAAACCCGCCAATAGGCGGGTTTTTTATTTAGCTTAAGTTATTACTTTATAAAAGTAATCAACCTTATTTTACAGATACACCTAATGCTTTAATTGTTTCAACATTAAGGTATTTATCAACAGGCAAGCCTTTTGATTTTTGGAACGCATTCACAGCACGCATTGTTGCAGAACCAATCACACCATCAATCGGACCTGGATTATAACCAGCCGTTTTTAATGCACGTTGAATGTGAGAAATACGTGCACGTGTTGTGTTCGTTTCACAAAGAATTGAACGCCACTGCATATAACCGTCTTTCACCAATTCTTGGCGAGAAACTGTTTTATAGGTTTCTGGAATTGCAATACGACGTTCTGACGCAGGTGTTGCTAAACGTTGTACTTTAACCGTTTTGCTTACTGATGGAATAACCACTTCATGAGAAGACGCCGCTGTTGTCACAACACGTCTGCTTATCGTTTTATAAACCGCTGGCGTTTCAGTCAAACAAACTTGCTGGCCCGTACGTGTTGCTGTTGGGTGCTCTTTGTTATGAATTTCATGCCAAGTTACAGCCGCTTCAGATGCTTTTACGCGACGAGTAACCGTTTTATATTTGGCAGCGATTGGCGTACGACTTTCTGCTGCTGCCGTGGCTTCTTCGCGCACACTAATTGTTTTCGTTACCGCTGGAATATTCACAGTTTTAGTTGTTGCCGGTGTATCCACAACTTGTCTAGTCACTGTTTTATACTCCGCTGGCACTTCAATCAAACACATGATTTCGCCCGTTGCAGAATCAATACGCTGGATAGGGCCGGTGCCTTTTTTCCAGACAGTGTGTGCTGCTTTTACTAAGATCTTTTCACTTACTGTTTTATAGCTTGCAGGCACTTGAACAATTTTAGTTGATGCTTCACTTACCGTGATTGTTTTTTGAACCGTACGGTAGGTTGCGGGTACAACTGCAACAGATTCTGATGCTTCACTCACAAGCACTTGGTCTGATTCAGTTTTGAATGTTGCTGGAATCGTGTGTTCATGGAAACACATACCAGGTGTTGCAGAATCTAAATCTGCACCATGTGCACTTGCAAATTCTAATAAGCCTGAACCTGCTAATGCTGCGTTTTTACCTAATGAACGCTTCCATGTTGTGCTAGCATCGCTCACTAAAATGGTTTCTGACTCAGTGCCGTAGACCGCAGGCGTCGTTACCAATTTGCTAGATGCAGAACTAACTTCAACTGTTTCAGTTCCCCATTCGTAGACAGCAGGAACAACTTCGATTCGCTCTGATGCTTCTGTCGCCACTATTTTTTCAGATACCGTGCGATAAGCCGCAGGCACCCAAACACGTGCATAACATTCACCTGCTTTGGCCGGAGGTAATAATGTATTACTGCCTGTTGTAGGCATATCAGTACATGATGCCGATGGTGTTGAAGCGCTACATGAAGCGCCTGCAAGATCAGCTTCGCGCTGGTTTAATGCCGCTTCACGGTTATCCAATGCTGCTGAACGTGTATCGTCCATGCTTGCATCCATAACCGCTTCAGTTTCTGGTACAACTTGCTGCGACGCACCTTGTTGTGACGCTGGTGCTGTTTGTGAGGCTGGCGCTGTTTGGGAAGCCGGTGCCGTTTGTGACGTTGGCGCTGTTTGGGAAGCCGGTGCGGTTTGGTCTGCTGGCGCTGTTTGCTGGCTTGCACAACCCGCAGACAATGCGAAAGCAACGGCTATCGCTGTTTTTGTCATTAATGGTTTAGTTTGCATTATTCTGATTCCTTTTATTATTTTTAAAACAAGGGTCTTACTCTCTCCTTCCTATCGAATACAGCTGCTGAAGTTATCGCTTCAAAACACAACCTAGTCCGACAGGCAGACCACCATAATACTACAAACTGTTAATCTGTTCAAAAATGCCATCAAATTGAGTCCTGCTCGTCCTAAAACTGATACGCACTCAGTCATAATCAAAACAGGCTCTCTGCTTAATTCCCCACTAGTCGAACATTACTTTCCTAAAAAATATTAGTCTGCCTGGCGGCGTAGGAAAGAGGGGATATCGAAGGTTTCCAGATCAATTTCAGATAATGAGGCTGGTTTTGGCTTGGCCGCTTCCGTCGCCTGAATTGTTTCTGGCGCCGCTGGTGCTACTTCTTCAATCGCATCCACTGTCGACAATCCTGCTTTCTTAACCAAGCCAATCGTTGGTTTCCCTGCTGGCACATTATTGGCTAACGCTTGTGGGCTACCGAGGCCGGTTGCCACCACGGTAACTTTGATTTCGTCTGTCATTTCAGGATCAATCACGGTACCCACGACAACCGTTGCATCATCAGAAGCAAACTCTTTGATAATATCGCCAACTTCTTCAAACTCACCGATCGTGACATCATATCCCGCAGTGACATTGATTAAGACGCCACGTGCACCTTTCAAATTCACATCATCCAATAACGGGCTGGCCACGGCACGTTTCGCCGCTTCATAAGCCCGGTTTTCACCTGATGCACGACCTGTACCCATCATCGCCATGCCCATTTCTGACATCACAGTGCGTACATCCGCGAAATCAACATTGATCATCCCTTCACGTGTAATCAAATCAGCAATGCCCTGTACCGCACCTAGCAAGACATCATTGGCTGCTTTGAAAGCATCTAACATGGTTGCATCTTTACCTAAAACTTCGCCCAAACGTGCATTTGGAATGGTAATTAAGGAATCAACATACTGAGTGAGTGATTCTAGTCCTGTATCTGCAATGGCTGCCCGTTTTCGACCCTCAAAAGGAAAAGGCTTGGTCACAACGGCAACGGTTAAGATTCCCATTTCTTTCGCGACTTGCGCCACAACAGGTGCTGCACCAGTGCCTGTGCCGCCACCCATACCCGCTGTGATGAAGACCATATCTGCACCTTCGATTACTTCCATGATGCGCTCACGATCTTCTAATGCGGCTTGCCGACCTACATCTGGATTCGCGCCAGCACCTAAACCTTTGGTGATTTCTGTACCTAATTGTAGCTGGGTGGTCGCTGCACTTTTTCGTAGTGCTTGCACATCTGTGTTCGCACAAATGAAATCAACCCCCTCGATATCGCTGTTGACCATATGGTCCAGTGCATTACCACCACCACCACCGACACCAATCACTTTAATTACCGCATTTTCTGCATATGTATCAATCAAATCAAATGTCATTTTACTGCTCCTCATCACCTATATAAATTATAGCGTTTTCGCCACGTTAAACAATTAAAAATTGCCCTGAAACCAACTTTTCATTCTCGCCAAAATACTCTGCCCACTGCCAACCCTTGCCCTACCGTTCTCTGCCAACTCTGCCACTTCTTCTTGATATCCAAACAATAATAAACCCACGCCCGTTGCATGGATCGGATTGCGCACTACTTCAACTAAACCACCCACATGTTGTGGTAGTCCTAATCTTACTGGCAGGTGAAATACTTCCTCTGCCAACTCAATAACACCTTCCATTTTCGAGCTGCCGCCCGTCAATACCACCCCCGCTGCTAATAGCTCTTCATAACCACTGCGGCGCAATTCTGCTTGTACTAATTCAAACAATTCTTCGTAACGTGATTCCATTGCCGCAGCCAATCGTTGCCGCGACATTTGCCGTGGCGGGCGATCACCCACACTGGGCACTTCAATCACTTCATCTTCACGCACCAACTGACTCAGTGCACTGGCATATTTCATTTTTATTTCTTCTGCATATTGTCTCGGTGTGCGTAATACAATCGTAATATCGTTGGTCATCTGATCGCCTGCAATCGGTATCACGGCGGTATGCTTTATAGCGCCATCGATGAACACGGCAATATCTGTCGTGCCACCACCAATATCAACAATGCACACCCCTAAATCTTTTTCATCTTGTGATAACACGGAATAACTTGAGGCGACTTGTTCCAAGATAATGCCATCGACACCCAAGCCGCAGCGTTTAATACACTTGCTGATATTTTGTACTGCACTCACCGCACCCGTAATCAAATGTACTTTTGCCTCCAATCGCACGCCTGACATACCAATGGGTTCACGAATACCTTCTTGTTGATCGATCACATATTCTTGGGCTAAGGCATGCAATAACTGGTGATCAGCAGGTAAGGGCATAGCTTTAGCACCATCTAACACCCGGTCAATATCACTCTGAGATACTTCTTGGTCTCTGATCGCCACCGTGCCTGATGAATTTAGGCTTTGGATATGACTACCTGCAATGCCCGCATAAACAGAATGAATTTGGCAGCCTGCCATCAATTCTGCCTCTTCAACGGCGCGTTGGATGGATTGCACCGTAGATTCAATATTCACTACCACCCCTCGCTTCATTCCTCGCGCAGGGCAGCTCCCCAAACCAATTATCTCTAATCTTTTATCTGGATCAGTTGCATCAGGTTCAATTGCAGCCACAATCGCCACCACCTTAGAAGTCCCAATATCTAAGCCTACGATTAGTTCTTTATCATCTTTTTTAGCCATCAAACTGCCCCATGTAAATTAGGTTTTTGTCCATTCTTCCATGCTACCGCCATGCCATTTGAATAGCGCATATCCACTGCGATAATCTCTGCTGCATATTGCTGCAATACTTTTTTATACACCCGCTTAAATCGTTGAATCCGCTGCACGGTGTGTCCTTGCCCTACAATCAGTTTCATGCCATTACTAAACGTCATTTCACTCGCTCTACGCTTATTCATTTCTAGACGTTGTAAGGTTAATCCCACCTCGGCAAAACTCGCGCTTAGCATGCTGACTTGCTGACTAATCAACTGCCGTACCTCTTCAGGGCCATCTAATATCACCAAATCCATTGGTAAAGAATTTTTAACGGGGGTGAACACCTCACCTGTAATATTAATCACCTGCTCATCGCCCCATCTCGCTAATACTTCTTGTTCATACACATGCAAAGAGACGGTATCTGGCCACACACGTTTTGTTTCTACTCTTGCCACCCAAGGCAGCGCTTCTCCTGCCTCACTGAGCAACTTCACATCCACAGACATTAAACCGCCACTCGCATATGGCCGGATCGCTTCAATTAACGCCTGTTTATCTGCATAAACAAACTCACCCACCACTTTCACATGATGAATCGGTAACATGTCATGTTGGCGTGAATACGCACTCACACCGACAGCACACGCTAGGCCAATAGCAAGCACGAGTATTCTGCCCAACCATGCACGAATCGCAGCCCAAGGCAAAGGCGTACGAACGACTTCTTTTTTCATTGTGCGTGTAGCGCCTCGTTTACTGACCATCCCTGTCGCCCTCCTGCATCAATACCAATAAACGGCCCACTAAGGATTCAAAATCAATCCCAGCCGCTTTTGCAGCCATCGGTACCAAACTATGATCTGTCATCCCTGGCACACTATTCGCTTCTAGCAAATAAAAATCACCTGCCGTATCACGCATCACATCAACCCGGCCCCAGCCTCGCATCCGCAAACCATTGAATGCTTTCAATGCTAACGCTTGGCAGAGTGCTTCATCCGCGGCACTTAGCCCGCAAGGACAGGCATATTCTGTTGTGTTCTCTGTATATTTCGCCTCAAAATCGTAGAATTCTCTCGGTGTGGTTAAGCGAATCACGGGTAAGGCTTGTTCGCCTAAAATAGCCACCGTATATTCCGCACCTGTAATCCATTTTTCCGCAATCACTTCGTTATCAAATTGACAAGCTGTTTGAATCGCAGCCATCACCTCATCCACTGCGTTCACTTTGCTCATACCAATGCTCGAACCTTCTTGCACCGGTTTAATCACCAATGGCAAGCCTAGGCGGGCAACCAGATCTTCAGGGTTAGTTTGTGTTGTCACTTGCTCAAAGTCTGGTGTCGGTAACCCTTGTGCTAACCAAAGTTGTTTGCTGATTTGCTTGTTGATCGATAAGGCTGCCCCCATCATATCGCTGCCTGTAAACGGAATGTCTAAAGCCGTTAATACCCCTTGAATTTCACCGTCTTCACCACCGCGCCCATGCAGCATCACCACTGCACCATCAAACTGCCCAGATTGCAATTGCGTTGTTACGTTATGCGCAGTATCCACTGCAACCGCATTCACGTCTTGTGCGAGTAAGGCTGCCAAAACAGCTTGACCACTTTGCAATGAAATCTCACGCTCTGCTGAGCATCCCCCCATCAATACCGCGATCCGACCAAAACTGTGTGGGCTCATAGCGCCTCTCCCACAATATGCACTTCAGGGATTAAGCGCACCCCTTGTTTTTGTTCCACTTCTGCTTGCACCCAGGTAATCAATCCCTCAATATCCGCTGCCGTTGCACTGCCATCGTTGACAATAAAGTTCGCATGTTTCTCAGAGACACTAGCACCCCCGATTCGTTTGCCTTTTAAGCCGATTTCTTCCACCAAACGACCTGAAAAATCACCTTCAGGATTACGGAAAACCGAGCCCGCACAAGGTTGCGTTGTTGGCTGGCTGGCATTGCGTCGCTTCAACAATGCTTTTATTTCAGTCAGTTCTGTTTCCGCATCACCACGTAATAAGGTTAAGGTGGCGCCAACGAACCATTCTTCTGCCGGCAAACCTACATGACGATAAGCTACATCAAACTCACTGGCGTCACGGACATGCAATTTACCTGCGCGATCAACTGTTCTCGCTTGGGCAACATGTGTCCATGTATCCAAACCATTTGCGCCCGCATTCATTGCCAATGCGCCACCTAACGTACCGGGTATGCCTGCTAAAAATGCCGTGCCTGCCAAACCTGCTTTCGCACATTGTTTGGCCAACTTATTACACGTTACCCCTGCACCTGCTGTAACCGTACATCCATCGATGGTTAAGTCTTGCAATGTACCGACCGTTGAAATCACCGTACCCTCAAAGCCACCATCACGCACGAGCAAGTTACTGCCTAAACCAATCCACAATAAGGGTTCGGCCGCAGGTAAACGGGATAGGAATAAAGCTAAATCAGCATCATCCGCCGGACGATACCATTGCTTCACCTTGCCGCCCACGCGCCATGACGTATAATCTGATAAGAATTCATTTTCCCTGAAAACACCTTGTAGCCCCGTCAAATTCATATTTGGCCACCTGCTAATGCATTGGGCAAGGCTTGCGCCATCGCACCTATATCACCTGCACCCAAGGTCACCAACACATCGCCAGCCTGCAGCACACTTGGCAAGACCGCATAAAGATCGGCAGCATCTTCTGCAAACACAGGTTCAACTTGGCCACGAAGTCGGATGGCACGACATAAGCTGCGTGCATCTGCATTCGGTATTTTTTCTTCTCCTGCCGCATAAACAGATAAGATAATTAAGGCATCAACCGATGAAAGCACATGGGCGAAATCTTCAAATAAATCCCGTGTCCGGGTATATCGATGCGGTTGGAATACCACCACCAACCGTCGTTCAGGCCAACTGGCACGAACCGCATCTAATGTGGCAATAATTTCTGTGGGGTGATGGCCATAATCATCCACTAGCAACACATCGCCCACGTTCGCTACGCTTATTTCACCCATAATATGGAAGCGGCGGGCAATCCCTGAAAACTGTTGTAGTGCACGTTGACATGATTCAACTGACACGCCAAGTCCGCGCGCCACAGCCAACGCAGCTGTTGCATTCAAAGCATTATGCTCACCGGGCAAATTGAGTGTAATAGGAAAGCGACACGCGGTTGTTTTATCGTGTATTTCAAAATGGCTTAGCCCTTGAGACTGCGTTAGATTACATAATTGGAAATCCGCATCTTCGGCTGTGCCATAGGTGAGTACAGGGCGTGTCAATTCTGGCAAGATATCGCGAATCGTCTCATTATCCAAGCACATCACTGCTTGACCATAAAATGGCAGATGGTGTAAAAACTCAATAAACGTCGCTTTCAGTTTGTTGAAGTCATTATCATAGGTCTCCATATGATCTTCATCAATATTGGTCACCACCGCAATCATCGGTTGCAAGTATAAGAATGAGGCATCACTTTCATCTGCTTCGGCCACCAAATATTCACCTTGACCTAATCGTGCATTACTGCCCGCACTATTGAGTTTGCCGCCAATCACAAAGGTCGGGTCCAATTCACCTTCACTCAAGAGCGCAGCAATCAAGCTCGTTGTAGTTGTTTTACCATGTGTGCCTGCAACCGCAATCCCATAACTAAAACGCATTAATTCAGCAAGCATCTCGGCACGGGGCACCACAGGGATACGCTGCTCACGCGCCGCTTGTAGTTCCACATTCTCTACCGCTACGGCCGTGCTGGTAACCACCACATCCGCCCCCTTTAAATGTGCAGCATCATGACCAATCATCACTGATGCACCACATTGTTGTAAATGCTGAATAAGGGCGTTTTCTCGTAAATCCGATCCCGACACGCGATAACCCAAATTCAGCATAACTTCCGCAATGCCGCCCATGCCGACACCGCCTATTCCAATAAAATGTATGTGTTTAATGCGACTTTGCATCGCTGAGGTCAACTTATGCATCAGTGACCTCATTTATTTTTGGTGCAAGTTCGCAACATACTGCTGCAATCCGCTGCGCCGCACCTGCTTTGTAGAGTGTTTTTGCTGCTGTCGCCATTCTCAGTATCGTCGCCTTATCACGCAACACATCACGCAACACCATTGCCATGTTTTCTGTCATGACAATTTTCTCAGTAAGCAGCACGGCAGCCCCTATTCGCTCTAAACCCCGGGCATTATGTGTTTGGTGATCATCTACTGCATGCGGAAAAGGCACCAAAATTGAACCCACGCCCACTGCCGCTAATTCAGCAATCGTTAACGCGCCTGCCCGACACACGACAATATCCGCCCATTCGTAGGCGGCAGCCATGTCGTCAATAAAGGGCAATACGGTTGCTGTTACCGCTGCCGCCTCATAAGCCTGCTGGCAAGTTTCTTCATTGCGTGTACCACATTGATGCCATATTTCTGGTCGATGCGCAGCGGGTAATAATGCTAATGCTTTAGGCACACTGTGATTGAGTGCACGCGCCCCCAAACTGCCGCCCAATATTAGTAAATGGATAGAGCCTTGCCGATTAGTCAATCTTGTTTCGGGCGCTTCAACTGACGCAATCGCATCACGAACGGGATTACCCACCCACTCTGCTTTTACCTTTTCCGGAAAAGTCTCTTCAAAACCCGTCATTGTTTTTTTCGCTACTTTAGCCAGTAATCGATTGGTTAATCCTGGCACCGTATTTTGCTCATGAATGATGAGCGGTTTTCTACTTAACCAAGCAGCTACGCCACCTGGACCAGATGCAAAGCCACCAAACCCCAACACGACATCAGGTTTTATTTTACGTATTGCACGGTGCGATTCCCATACTGCCTTAGTCAACCGAAAAGGAGCCAATACCCAACCCAACACGCCTTTACCACGAAGCCCTTGCACGCTGATCGTCGTCAAGGGATAGTTTGCTGCGGGTACTTTTTCGGCTTCAATGCCTGCTGCCGTTCCCATCCATTCCACGGTCACACCACGATTGCGTAATTCATCTGCCACTGCTAATGCAGGAAATACATGTCCACCTGTACCGCCTGCCATAATTAATATCGTGGTCATGATGCGCCTCTTGCCGTTGCTTTTTCAGGAAAACGGGTTTCTTGATCAACCCGCAATAACAAACCAATCGCCATACAGGTAATCAGTAAACTACTCCCGCCATAACTTATTAGCGGTAAGGTCAATCCTTTTGTAGGTAACATGCCCATGTTTACCCCCATATTGATGCAGGCTTGTAGGCCCAACCAAATACCAATACCATAGGCAAGTTGTGCTGAAAAATAGCGTTCTTGCTGTGCTGCCGCTTGGCCAATTGCTAATGCACTTCGGATTAAAAGACCATATAAGGCAATAACGATAACGCCCCCCACCAATCCTAATTCCTCACCCAACACCGCAAAAATAAAATCCGTATGCGCCTCTGGCAAATACAATAACTTCTGAATACTGCTGCCTAATCCCACACCCAAAATTTCACCTCGACCAAACGCCATCAATGCTTGTGTCACTTGATAACTGCCGCCATACGGGTCTGCCCAAGGATCAAAAATTGCCGTCACCCGATCCCAACGATAAGGTGCCACCCAAATCATCGCTGCGAAGGCAATTATCATCACTAATATGAGCCCAATAAACGCATCCAAACGCGCGCCACCAATGAATAACATACCCACTGCTGTCGCAAAAATAACAACGACCGTACCCATGTCAGGCTGCTGTAATAACAACACTGCAGCAATCGCAATCAGAAACAACGGTGCGACTGACTTGAAAAACACATGTGACATGACTTTTTGATGGCGGGCTAAATAATCTGCTAAGTAAATGATGGAAAACAACTTGATCAATTCACCCACTTGTAAATTAAAGGGGCCAATAGGGATCCAGCGCGTACTCCCCTTCACCGTCATGCCAACCCCTGGAATCATCAGCGATAATAGCAGTAATAAACCAAGCACCAATAACCAAATAGCACTTTTTTCCCACACGCTAATGCGCACCATCAACATCGCAGTAATCACTCCGATGCCCATCAACAAAAATAAACCTTGGCGCATAAAATAGAAAAACGGTTGGCCAGTATTATTTTCGGCCACCGCAATTGAAGCGGAGCCAACCATGATCCAACCCAGCAATGCTAAAGCAGCGACTGAAAATAACGTGCCACGATCTAGGTTCATCGGTGAACGGAGTGAAAGCGAGGTCAACACCTTATGCCACCTCCGCTAAAACAACTTGCTCAAAAGCATCGCCACGTGCAGCATAGCTCGTAAACATATCAAAACTAGCACAAGCTGGCGAGAGTAATACGCTGTCGCCCACGTGTGCCAATTGTTTTGCCATTTGCACTGCCATCGGCATGTTTTCTGCCTGCTGTTGAATCACCGTAGCCGGCACCACTGCTGCCAGTAAATCAGCATCTTCACCTAATAAAATCACCGCCCGAACTGATTTTTCTAAGACTGGGGTGAGTGCCGAGAAATCCTGATCTTTGCCGACACCACCTGCAATTAGGATAATCGGGCCACTAGATGCCAAACCGGTAATAGCGGCCAAACAGGCACCTACATTCGTCGCCTTAGAATCATTAAACCAACGTATCCCTGCCACCTCTGCCACCAAACGACACCGGTGTGGTAAACCCGGATAAGCGCGTATTGCATTAAGCATGGCAGGTATCTCTAAACCCATTGCTGTTCCTAATGCCAAGGCGGCTAATGCATTTTCAATATTATGCGTGCCCGCCATCGGTAACGCTATCGTGGCCATCAATGCTTGGTCACCTTGTGCCAACCAGCGTTGTCCTGACTGCAGAATTAAGCCGAAGTCATCTCCTGTAACCTCTGCCAGACTAAAGTAAACCATGTTGCGGTCGGCTATCGCTAAATCGCACACTGCCACATCATCGGCATTTAACACCATCACCCCATCGCCTGCATAGATACGTGCTTTCGCAGCCTGGTAGTCTGCCTCAGCGTCATATCGATCTAGATGATCAGGACTCACGTTAAGTACCACCGCAGCATGTGCATTGAGAGATACAACCGTTTCTAGCTGGAAACTAGACAATTCTAAAATATAAAAATCGGGGATCGGCGCTGCCAATAGATCTAATGCTGGCAAGCCTAAGTTACCGCCCACAGCGACTTGTTTGCCTGATGCAATCGCCATATCGGCTAATAAAGTCGTCACTGTGCTTTTACCATTGGATCCCGTAATCGCGATAATTGGTGCCTTGGCATGGCGAGCAAACAATTCAATGTCGCCGATTATTTCAATGCCATTTTCCCGTGCTGCTACAATTTCTACACATCTTGGATCAATGCCAGGGCTTAATACCAAAATCGTACTGTGCAATATGACCGCTTTATCCAAGCCACCCAACGTCACCGCCACCTCAGGAAATGCGTGTTGTAATGTTGCTAATGCAGGCGGTGCCTCACGCGTATCCATCACACTCACCTGCGCATCCTGCGCCCGTAAAAAACGGACACAAGATAGTCCCGTATCACCCAGTCCAAGGACAAGGTAATGCGGTTTAACGTCAGTGGTGGGTAGCGTTGTTGTCATCGTATTTTAAGACTCGCTAAACCAACCAGCACTAAGAAAACGGTAATGATCCAAAAACGCACAATGATTCTCGGTTCCGGCCACCCTTTTAGTTCATAATGATGGTGAATGGGCGCCATCCGAAATACACGTTTACCACGCAACTTAAATGACGCAACTTGAATCACCACAGATAAGGTCTCCACCACGAATACCCCACCCATAATCATCAAGACCAACTCTTGTCGAATCAAAACAGCAACAACACCTAATGCTGCGCCCAAAGCTAAGGCACCCACATCACCCATAAACACTTGAGCCGGATAGGTGTTAAACCATAAAAACCCCAAGCCAGCGCCAACCATAGTGGTGCAAAACACCGTCAGCTCACCCACACCAGCAATATAGGGAATCGATAAATAACGGGCAAATTCCGTATGTCCTGATAGATAAGCAAACAAACCTAACGCACCCGCCACCATCACCGTCGGCATAATCGCAAGGCCATCTAAGCCATCCGTTAAATTCACCGCATTGCTGGTACCGACAATCACCAAATACGTCATCAACATATAGGCCGCCCCTAATGGGATAGCGATATCTTTGAAGAAAGGCACAATCAGGGTTGTTTCTACAGGACTCATGGCCGTTTTATATAAGAAAACTGCGGCGGCCAGACCGACAACCGATTGCCAAAAATATTTATATCGACTAATCAATCCCTTCGGATCTTGGCGCACTAATTTAATATAGTCATCAACAAAACCAATCACCCCAAAGGCCAGCATCACCAGTAAAGCGACCCACACATGACGGTTAGATAAATCTGTCCACAATAAAGTGCTCACGGTAATCGAGGCTAAAATCAAGGCACCGCCCATCGTCGGTGTACCCGCTTTACTCAAATGTGATTCTGGGCCATCATCTCGCACCACTTGACCAACTTGCTTAAAACTTAAATGCCGAATCATATAGGGACCAATAATCAACGAAATCGCCAATGCCGTCATCACCCCTAAAATGGCGCGTAAGGTGAGATATTGAAACACCGCAAATCCAGGATAAAACTGGCTTAAATAATCACTGAGTATGAGTAACATTTTTTATCCTTCCTGTGCTGTTATAGCCAGCGTATCTGCTAGCCTATCCAATGCCATAAAACGTGAGCCTTTAATGAGTAAGGTCACCTCTGGGTGTAATACCGTTGCTAAATGTTGCTGTAGTGCAGTTTGATCTGTGAAGTGGGTTGCGCCAGTCCCGAAGGCCGTACTGGCATATTGGCTATCGTCGCCCACTGTAAATAAGCGGCTAACACCCGCTGCTTTAGCGGCTTCGCCTAATTGAGTATGTAATGAAATTGTCTCTTCACCCAATTCCCCAAAATCACCTAGCGCCACCCAATGCATGCCTACCAAATCTTGTAACACAGCTAACGCCTGCTCAAAAGAAGCAGGATTAGCGTTATAGCTATCATCTAGGAGTTGTGCGCCATTGACCCCTGCACGTGCTTGCAAGCGATGGGGTGCAGGATTGACCGTTCCCAATCCTTTTTCAATCGCCGAAACAGGCACATCCAAGGCCGTCGCCACGGCAATCGCGGCTAACGCATTCGACACATTATGTTGCCCCAATAAAGGCAACTCGATAGCGTGAAATGCATTATTGATCTGCACCATAAAATGACTCCCTGCGCCACCTACCTGTAAATCATTAGCCGTTAAATCGGCGGGACCCTTCACTGAGAAAGATTGGATATGCCGGTCGGTCAAGAGTGCTTCCCACTGAGGCACAAACGCCATGTCTGCATTGAAAATTCCCGTACCATCTAACGTTAGCCCTGAGAAAATTTCGCCTTTTGCAGTGGCAATCGCCTCAACACTACCAAACCCTTCCAAATGCGCCGCAGCCACATTATTAATCAACGCCACTTGAGGTTGTGCCATCGCTGTTAACCGTGCAATTTCACCTACGTGACTCGCGCCCATTTCAATGACAGCATAATCCGTATCCGTAGCCAAACGACATAGTGTCAGCGGTACACCGAGCTCATTATTCAAATTACCCTGCGTTGCCACCACATTGCCACACTGCCTTAAAATAGCGGCCACCATTTCTTTCACCGTGGTTTTACCATTGCTCCCCGTGATTGCTATTAATTTAGCGGAACATTGTGTCCGCCAAAAATGTGCGATTTTGCCAAAAGCAGCCACCACATCATCAACCACCAATTGTGGTAATGCATCCGGCTGTTGCTGAGATACTAAGGCAACGCTCGCCCCCGCCTCACGCGCTTTTGCAATATAATCATGCCCATTGACCCGTTCACCTGCCAAGGCCACAAATAAATTCCCAGCCTGTATCTGACGGCTATCAATTACCGCACCCGTTACAAGCAGTTCCTTCTCCATTGGATTAGGTAGCATTAATAAATTGGCTATTTGAGAAAGCGATAATTGCATACTCATGCCGCCACCCTCGCTGCTAAAGCAGATTGCACGACAGCGGCATCATCAAAATGCAAACGCGTGCCTGCGATTTCTTGATAATCCTCATGCCCCTTTCCCGCGACTAAGACAATGTCATTTTGGCCCGCGACTAACACCGCCTCTGTAATCGCAATTTTGCGGTCAGATTGGGTGCTAACGTCGGCTGTATTTGACATGCCTCCCAAAATCTCTTGGATAATGGCTAGATTGTCATCACCTCGCGGATTATCATCGGTCACCACGACCTTATCCGCTTCAGCTTGAGCAATCTTGCCCATCTGAGGTCGTTTCCCCTGATCCCGTTCGCCACCACAACCAAACACACAACAAAGTTGACCGCCAATAGGTAAATGCGCGCGCAGTGACTGCAAGGCTTGCTGCAAGGCAGCCGGGGTATGTGCATAATCAACAATCACTAATGGCTGATTATGTTCACCACCATAACGCTGCATCCGACCCGCTGCGGGTTCGCAGGCCGCTAATGCCGCCACCGCATTCTCGAATGGCAAGCCTAATGACACCACACTCGCTAATGCTGCCAATAAATTATCAACATTAAATCGACCTAATAGACTGCTTTTTACCCGCGCATTGCCCCAGGGTGTAGCGATATTAAACTGCACACCCGCCGTGCTTGTTTGTATCTGGCTTGTATCGATATCGGCATTGGATTGGCTAGAGTAGGTCACACTATTAACCGATGTTTTTCCAGACAACATCGTCGCTAATGAAACACCAAATTCATCTGCAATATTTAACACTGCATGTCGCACGTTGTCTAATTCAAATAACCGTCTTTTTGCCGCAGCATAATCCGCCATATCATGGTGGTAATCTAAATGATCTCGGCTCAAATTGGTCAACACAGCACAATCAACCGCCACACTATTAAGACGCCCTTGTGCCAATGCATGAGACGATGCCTCAATAACAACATGTGATGCACCTTGCTGGGCTAGCGCTAATAATTCTTTCTGTAAGCTCACCGGATCAGGCGTTGTCATGCCCGTTGTATGCATATCACCTAATCGTCCTGCGCCCAACGTGCCAATCACACCGCAATCGATGCCAGACTGCGATAATATCTGGGCAATAAACTGACTGACCGATGTTTTACCATTGGTGCCCGTCACTGCAATCACTGTTAATGCCAACGAGGGATGCCCATAAAATCGAGCCGCAATCTCACTGGTTTTTTGCTGTAAATTCGATACCGCAAAGACAGCCACATTCTGCGTTGTGATTTGTGCCATTTCCGTTGAGTTCAGCGGGATATCCCTATCAAATACAATCGCACTCACTTGTGCCGTCAATGCCATTTCAATATGCTGCGATCGCATTTCTGGATCTGTTGCGAGCGCTAAAAACAAGCCATTTTGTTGCACAGTTCGGCTATCCAAACTCATGCTCGACACAACAAGTTCCATATCCACCGGCTGCGCCATAAAGCCAACGAGCAAAGAGTTTAATAACACACTCATTGTGCTGCCACCTGCATGACAGGCTCAGGCACAGCATCCGGTGCAATATTCAATAAACGCATCGCACCCGTCATTACCTCAGAAAATACCGGTGCCGCCACCGTGCCACCAAAATAGGTGCCACCACGCGGATCATCGATCATCACCACCATTACTAATCGTGGATCTTTCGCTGGAATCATCCCTGCAAACGACGCAATATAATGGCCATCTTGATAACCACTGGCAATATGCCGCTTTGCCGTGCCCGTTTTTCCTGCCACGCTATAGAAAGGCACTGCCGCACGCGTCGCCGTACCGCCAGCTTGCACCACCCCTTCCATCATTTCACGAATCGTCGTCATCAATTCAGGTTCAAATACTTGCTTGCCGACAGGTACATTATCTGATTTCATAAAACGAACTGGCTGCAACTTACCATCATTTGCAATCACCATATAAGCCCGTGCTAGCTGCAATGGCGTTAAGGTCAACGCATAACCATAGGATAAAGATGCCCGCTCTAGTTTCCGCCATGTTTTTTGATTCGGCAGTCTGCCTGTTGCTTCACCCGGAAAATTGCCATCTGTTTTATGGCCCAATCCAAATTTAGAAAACACATCCCATAATTCTTCTGGTGCCAATTCCATCGCAATTTTGCTGGCGCCCACATTGCTCGATTTCTGAATCAATGTCGCTAAATTCACCGCACCATAATCATGCGTATCTTTAACCGTAAAACCCTTCGCCACTTGGAATGAACCCGGGCTGGTATCAATAATGGTTTCCGTTGTAAATTTGCCTGAGTCCAACGCCGCTGTCACCGTAAAAGGTTTCACCGTCGAACCAGGTTCATATAAATTGGTTACCGCACGATTTCGAAACACATCCAACTTCACCCCACGGCGGTTATTCGGATTAAACGAAGGCTGATTCACCATCGCCAGCACCTCACCCGTACGCACATCCAATACCACCGCCGAACCCGATCTTGCTTTATGCTTTTCCACCGCTGCTTTTAAAGACTGATAGGCAAGGTATTGAATCCGTAAATCGAGGCTTAAATTCAAATTTTCACCTGGCCGATCAACCTTAATCGTTTCGCCACCTTCAATGAACGCCCCTTTTCGATCCCGAATCATGCGTTTTTTACCCAGCTCGCCTTGTAAACGATCGTCAAAGGTTAATTCCAAACCTTCCTGGCCAACATCATCAACATTGGTAAACCCAATCAAATGCGAAACGACTTCACCTGTTGGGTAATAACGTTTATATTCCCGTTGTAAAGACACGCCCTTAATATCCAGCGCCATCACCTGTTTCGCAATATCGGGCATCACCCGTCGTTTTAAATATAAAAAACTACTGCTGCTTCTTGCTTTAATTTTGCGCTGTGTCGCTTTGTAATCTAGCTTTAATAAATAAGCCAACTGTTTCAATTTGGGATCATTTGAATCCATCATCCGTGGATTAGCAAAAACAGACGGCACCGGTGTGCTGATAGCGAGTGGTTCACCTCGACGATCCAAAATCATCCCACGATGGGCAGGCACGGAGACATATCGCACATGGCGTTGGCTCGCTTTTTCTTGCAAAAAAGACATATTCACAATCTGCAGCAAGAATAATTTTCCCGCCAAACCTGCTAATACCGCTAAAAACACCGCCCGCACCACTCGCAAACGCCAAGGGCTAATCGTTGTATTCGCACGATTTTTTTGAGCGCGCGCCATTATTTGATCACCTCAATACTACCGGTTGTAGGCAATTGCATTTGTAAACGATGTCTCGCTTCTTGCTCTACCCGTGCAGGGCCAGACCAGGTGCTTTGCTCGATCAATAGGCGTCCCCATTCTTCGTTCAACTTATCACGCGTATGTTGTAAATTTTGTAATACAACAAAGGATTTACGGCTGCTATGTTTGGTATAAAATACGGCCACCGCAGAGGCTAATACCGCTAACAACATCACTAGCATCGGTAATTGGCTTTTAATCAACATCGCAATTGCATGCATCATGCCAATTTCTCCACAATCCGTAACACGGCACTACGTGCCCGTGGATTCATCGCCAATTCTGCATCGGATGCCTTAATTGCTTTCCCGATAAGCTTCACCCTCGGATTCAATTCATCTGCCCGAATGGGGAAATGGGCGGGCATATCATCGCCCAGCGCTTCATCCCGAAAATAACGCTTCACAATGCGATCTTCCAAAGAATGAAAACTGATCACCACTAGCCGACCACCGACCGCCAGCATATCCAAAGCCTGAATCAATCCTTCGCGAATATCATCCAACTCATTATTAATATGAATGCGAATTGCCTGAAAAGTCCGCGTTGCAGGATGTTTATGTTTTTCACGCGAAGGGCTCGCCTTATCGACTAAGATTGCCAACTCACGGGTTGTCGTCAGTGGCGCGATTTCGCGTTGCTCAACAATCGCTCGAGCAATCCGCTTACCATAACGCTCTTCACCCAATGTTTTAATGATATTTGCGATATCGGCTTCATCCGCTGTTGCCAACCATTCCGCAGCGCTCATACCCGATGTCGGATCCATCCGCATATCAAGTGGCCCATCTTTTTGAAAACTAAAACCGCGTTCTGCCACATCTAATTGTGGCGATGACACCCCTAAATCCAATAAAATGCCATCCACCTCACCCGCCCAACCACGTGCAGTAATCTCAGCAGTCATCTCAGCAAAAGAACATTGTGCAACTGAAAATCGGCTATCTTCCACCGCTAATGCCTCACCCGTTGCAATCGCCTCTGGGTCTTTATCTAAGCCTAATAGTTGTCCTGATTCAGAAAGCAGCGATAAAACCGCCCGCGCGTGCCCCCCACGACCAAAGGTACCATCTATATAGAGGCCTGATTCTTTCACCGCCAATCCAGCGATCGCCTCGTTTATCAAGACCGGTAAATGTGCTGATTGTTGTGGTAACGTCTGCGTCATCATGCGTCCTAAATGGAGAGGTTTTCTAATTCAGCGGGTAAAATATCACCAAAATCTTCTGCCAAACATGCATCCATCAGCGTGTTCCATGTTGCTTCATTCCATAATTCAAATTTATTACCTTGGCCTATCATCACCGTGCTTTTGGTAATGTCTGCAAACTCACGTAATTTCGCAGGCAATAAAATCCGGCCATTGGCATCCATTTCGCATTCCGTGGCATAGCCCAATAGCATCCGCTTTAAACGGCGCACTTGCGGGTTTAAGCTAGGTAGCTCGGCTAATTTCTGTTCCACCGCTTCCCATTCAGGCAAAGGATAAAGCTGCAAGCAATGATCAGAATGATCAACTGTCACCACCAAACGGCCTTCACAACACACATCCAAATGCCGACGAAACTTAGCGGGAATCGCCATTCGTCCTTTTGCATCCAAATTGAAAGTTGCTACACCTCGAAACACGTTGTCATCCTCAAAATTGTTTGATCTACTTTGATCCACTTTTACCCACAATTCACATACTAAGGGTGTAGATCGCCATCGTCAAGTCCTTAAAACAATAAAATCACCTTTATTGCTCAATGACTTAGCTAACGATCCAAAGTGGGAGAAAAACAACGATTCATGCGACAAGCAGGACTGCTTTTTTATCAAAAGAATGCCTTCACAAGTTAAAGTGAATTCTAGACAAAATGGCTTGTTTACCACCATAAAAAATAATGTGGGATTTATTTTCCAGAAATGAAAAATAAAGGGGATACTGCGGAAATAGCCACAAACAAGCTAAAACATACTTGTTAAGTTTTCGGTAGCAACGCCTCATTAGTCCGCCTAAACTCTATTTCTGCAACAGCATTTTATTCACTAATGGAGATATATCATGACACTATTAAAACCAACCCTCGCGATCAGCATCATTTTATCTACACTCGCAATAGCGTATGCAGACAAAGATACTGAGCTTACGAAGGTTCCCTATCCAGAAGGTTATCGCTCATGGGAACATGTGAAAAGCATGTTGATACAATCTGGTCATCCCTACGAAGATGCTTTCAAAGGGTTCCATCATATCTATGCCGACGATAAAGCAATGCAAGGACTCAAAAATGGGTATTATTCCGAGGGTGCCAGATTCGTTTTTGATCTTTTAGAAGCAGTTGAAAAAGACAAAACAATTCAAGAAGGGCCAAGGAAACTCATTGCAGTTATGCATAAAGATACGGAAAAGTTTTCTCAAACAGGTGGCTGGGGATTTGAAGGTTTTGAAGGTAATAGCCATATCACGCGTATTGTTTCCGATGGCGGTAACGCTTGTTTCAAATGTCATACACCCATGGCAGAGAAAGGTCATGTATTCTCAGAGCTGAGAGATTAAGAATAATTCATGAAAACAATATTAACGTTTCAAGAAAAATATGACATCGTCAGTAGCAAAAACACCCAATATGAGGGTATCTTTATTACGGCGGTTAAAACAACGGGTATATTCTGTCGCCCCTCTTGTCGTGCAAGACGGCCTAAACCTGAAAATGTTATTTTTTATAACACTGTTCAACAGGCGCTACAAAATGGATTTCGCCCATGTAAAATTTGCAAACCAATGGAACAAGAAGAATCGACTCCCGATTATGTGAAACAAATTATTAAAGAATTGCATGAACAACCCTATTTGAGGATCAAAGATCAAGATTTAAGAGCGCGTGGAATCGAACCATCACACATTAGGCGATGGTTTAAAGCACACTATAATGTCACCTTCCACTCGTATCAAAGAATGTTGCGTATCAATACCGCCTTTAATAGCATCAAAAAAGGAAAAACAGTCACAGATTCTGCATTCGAAAGTGGTTATGACTCGCTCAGTGGTTTTAATGAAAGTTATCGTTCTATTTTTGGTGATTCTGCAAACAACACAAACAAAAATATTATCAACATCATTCGATTCACTACACCGCTTGGCCCTATGTTTTCATGTGCAACAGAATCGGGAATATGTCTATTAGATTTTACCGATCGACGCATGTTAGAAACCGAATTTAAAGACCTTTGTAAAAGATTAAATGCCGTTATTCTGCCGGGGAACAACCCGCATCTAAAACAAGTGCAATCTGAACTGAATGAATATTTTTCAGGGCAAAGAAAGCACTTCACTGTCGCACTAGACACACCCGGAACAGACTTTCAAAAATCAGTGTGGAAAATATTACAAGATATTCCGTATGGACAAACACGCACCTATAAACAACAAGCTATTGCCATTGGCAATGCAAAAGCAATACGCGCTGTTGCCTCCGCAAATGGTCATAATCGTGTCAGTATTATCATTCCTTGCCACCGTGTGATTGGTTCTGATGGTAGTTTAGTGGGGTATGGCGGCGGCCTACATAGAAAGCAATGGTTGCTTAACCTAGAGCAAAAAAATTGAGACGGCCATAAGCCGGGTTCTGTCGAGAACAATCATTCATCTAGGACGTA
>CAZRAY010000006.1:0-61110 GCA_964598235.1 uncultured Piscirickettsiaceae bacterium | reverse complement strand
TAGAAAACCACTGAAAAACAGCTAAAAAAGCACCCGTTTTTGCCATTAACTCTAATTTAACCAGTCGCCAACTTAATCGCCTCAGCAGATAAACGGGTGATTTCATCCCAGTTTTCAGCATCAACTAAATTAGCCGCACACATCCATGAGCCGCCTACACATGCTACGTTTGGTAGGCTGTAGTAGTCGCGTACGTTCTTCTGGTTCACACCGCCTGTTGGGCAGAATGTGATTTGCGGAATCGGCGCGCCAATTGATTTCAGCATCGGGATACCGCCTGCTGCTTCTGCCGGGAAGAATTTCATTTCTGTGATGCCTTTTTCTAATAAACGCATCGCATCGCTTGGGTTCGCAATACCCGGCAATAACGGCACGCCTGTTGCCAATGCTGCATCAATCATTTTATCTGTTGTGCCAGGGCTAACAATAAATTCAGCACCGGCCGCAATCGCTTTATTTAAGGTCACGATATTGATAATCGTACCCGCACCCACAACCGCCTCTGGCACTTCTGCTTTAATACGGGTAATAGATTCTAGTGCCGCATCCGTACGCAGTGTGATTTCTAATGTTGTAATCCCACCCGCTACCAATGCTTTCGCTAACGGCACTGCATGTTCAACATTATTAATTACCATCACGGGTACAATCGGTGATGAATTCATTATTTCTTTAATTGTTTTGCTCATTATATTTTTTCCAAAATTTAAGTTTATTAATTCAGAATGATTCGCTTACAGCTCATCATTATTAAACATATTGATTGCCCCCGTTTCTGCTGAAGAAACGCCTCTACGGAAGCTATCAAACAGCTCACGCCCCATACCATAATGATGGTCTGTACTGCCTTTGATACATTGTGTGCGGTTCTCAAACGTATCCGCGTCAATTTGAATATTCAAACGGCCTGTTTGTGTGTTTAACTGGATCATGTCGCCAGTCCGAACTCTCGTAAGCGGCCCACCGACTTCACATTCTGGGCACATATGAATCGCAGAAGGTATCTTGCCTGACGCGCCCGACATACGACCATCGGTCACAATCGCGACTTTAAAGCCTTTATCTTGCAACGAACCTAATAATGGCGTGAGTTTATGTAATTCTGGCATCCCATTCGCTTTTGGCCCTTGGAAGCGCAATACGACGATCAAATCTTTTTCCATTTCGCCACGTTTAAATGCTTCAACGACATCATCTTGATCATCAAACACCATTGCAGGCGCTTCAACCACTTGATGCTCCTCGGCAACCGCAGAGATCTTAGACATACCACGGCCTAAATTACCGTGAATCAAATGCAAACCACCACTGGTTGAAAATGGTTTTTTAACCGTACCAATCACATTCGTATCTAGCGAATCTTCCGGCCCTTCTTCCCAGATCAATTTATCGTCAACGAGTTTAGGCTCTTCGGTGTAACTATTCATGCCGCGCGTTGATGCAACCGTCATAATGTCTTCGTGCATTAAACCATGTTTCAATAGCTCACCAATTAACACGCCCATACCACCGGCTGCTTGGAAGTGGTTAATATCAGCGTCGCCATTCGGATAAATTCGGGTTAATAAGGGAATAATACGGGTTAATTTATCGAAATCATCCCAGTTAACGATAATGCCTGCTGCCCGCGCAATTGCGATTAAATGCATGGTGTGATTCGTCGAACCACCCGTTGCCATTAAACCAATAATCGCATTGATAATCGCTTTTTCATCAATCATATAACCGATAGGACGGAAATCATCGCCTAGCGCTGTGTATTTCAATACTTGCTCAGTAGCGCTTTCGGTTAGCGCTTTACGCAATGGCGTACCGGGATTGATGAATGAGCTGCCGGGTAAATGTAGGCCCATCATTTCAACCATCATCTGGTTACTATTCGCTGTGCCGTAGAACGTACACGTGCCCGCGCTATGATAAGACTCGGATTCTGCTTTTAATAAGGCATCGCGACCCACTTTGCCTTCAGCATAAAGCTGACGGATCCGTACTTTTTCTTTATTCGGCAAACCGCTAGGCATTGGACCACCTGGCACGAATACCGCTGGCAAATGACCAAAGCTTAATGCTGAAATTAATAGACCGGGTACGATTTTGTCACACACGCCTAAAAATAAAGCGGCATCAAACATATTATGGCTCAAGCCGATCGCCGACGACATCGCAATCACATCACGGCTAAATAACGATAATTCCATGCCCGGTTGACCTTGGGTTACGCCATCACACATCGCAGGTACACCACCTGCAAACTGTGCGATCCCGCCTGCTTTCGCCGCGGCTGCTTTAATGATATCCGGATAATCTTTATATGGCTGATGCGCTGAAAGCATATCGTTATAAGATGAGATAATGCCGACATTGGCCTTCACATTTCCCGATAAATCAGTTTTCTCGCCGAGCGCACACGCCGCAAAACCATGCACCAAATTGCCACATGCTAACTGAGAACGATAAGGGCCTTCTTCAACTGCCGCATCCACCCGCGCTAAATAGATCGCACGCATTTCCTTGCTGCGTTCAATAATGTCATTCGTAACTTGTTCTAATACAGGATGCGCCATCTGCCATTCTCTCCGAGATTTCTTATTTATCGTGCTAAATGTTCAGCACTTTAATACGTAACTGTGCACGCTAGTAGACCTTATATAATACTACGTCAGCGTGGCTCGCGCCTGTGAATTTCACTATTCAATAGTATTCCTAAGCACCCGCTAGGTTCATTACCCATGCAAAAACAATCACTTGTGGCACGGTCACCAAGGGCAAAAATAAGGCTATTTTCCAAGATTTTGTGGTTTCTTTTAAAGATATTATTTCTGTATAATCCGTCGCCACACCTGTCATCAAAAAGGCAAAACTATTACCCGGTGCCTGCGCCCGCGTCAGTAAGTCCGCTGCAATAGGCGTTGATCCTTCAGAGCAAATTTCTAACACTGTCGCCACCACTAGTGTCATCCCTAACCCCGCCAATGTCGCACCAAAATAGGTTTGAAAATGCTCGATAGAGACAAAGGTTCGAATGGCCGCTGCCAACAACACACCCAGTAATAGCCAGCGCACAATCATCCGTGAATCTTTTAAGCCTTCCCACAGCATGCCTTTCCACCACGCTAAATCAAATTTTGTCGCTTGCCAGCGAGATTTGGCTTCAGGCCAAAACTCAAAGCCTGCCATATCAACAATATTGGGGTTCGCAGGCAAACGACCTGATTTCACTAACACATTAAAAATCAATCCACTCACAATGCCAATAAACATCGAACAAGCAACAAATAATAACGTCCATTGCCAGCCAATTAGGGCAATCAAAATAACGGTGAGCGACAATGAATTCCACGGGCTTGCAATTAAAAAGGCCATCACTTGGCCTAAGCTTGCGCCGCGTTGATATAAACGCATCGCAACCAATAAAATGCCATGACTACATAAATCTAATAACACCCCCGCAAACGTTGCCCGCACAATCCCACCTGCGCTATCGCCTCGCCCTAACACACCAGACACAAATTCTCGCGGCACCCGCCCCAACACACCCACAAAAAACATGCCTAAGCCTAAACCAATCCACATACTGTCCATTAAGCTACGCACAGCCGATGTCATCTCCGCTATCGCACCAGAAATAGGCAAACCGACTAAATCAATCAAATAAGCCACTGTCACCAAAAATAAAGTGCCCCAGAGCAACCAATCAAACCGCCGTTTTGCAGTCGGTAAGTCGCTATCACAACAGCTACTTCCGACGATAATAGGCTCTGCTACTACCGTTTCCGTTTCGCCCCCACAGCAACTACTGCTTACAATAGGTTCTGCCGGTTTAGGCGCTTCTGAATCACAACACGATGCCATTTTAACGTTCTCTTATTGAATCTAATATTTGGATGTCACCACCCACTAATACTTGTGCCCGCAACCCCGCTTTATGCAATAGTTTCGTCATTACTTGTTCGCCCAATCTCGCCGCCAAATAAGCACAAGGCTCACATAATTTAATGCCCTTTAACTTCACCTTGCCAATATAAAATTCTTTACCCACTAAATCATTCAACCGGATATGTTCGGTCACAATATTTCGACGAAAATCTGCCGCCGTATAACCCAATCCCGTAACGCGCTCGAACTGGTCTATTTCTTCTTGCTCAATCAATGACACTTCAAGCGCAGGTGATCCTTCATGTTTCTTGGAAAACTCACCCTGCCCTGAGTAATAGCGATCGCCCACAATGCCCTTCCCTACTCTTAACATTGCAGATTGAATTGGCAGGAGCGTGTCGCCCGCTTGCTCAGCAATTAAAATCATTTTAACCGTGCCTGTCATAACTCATCCGTAAATAAAGCGCGTATTTTATCCAAACCCAGTTCTCTTAATAAGGCCATATTCCGCGCTGGGATCTTATCTGCATCAGGATAATGCGCAATCGCTTTTTCCAAGCTTGCTTCCCGAATCAAATGCAATAAGGGATAAGGTGAGCGATTCGTATAATTTTCCACATCATCTGGATCCGTTTCTGCAAACTGATAATCTGGATGAAAACTCGCCACCTGAATAATCCCATCGCGTTCCATCTCTATCAATAGACCATCCGCTGCATCCAAAAATTCATTGTAATCGTAGAAATCTTGCAATACCTTAGGATGAATCAATAACGTTGTCTCAATCTCATGATCTTGCTCGAGAATATTTAGTTCCGTTTGCAAAGCCATCAATAAATCCGCTTCATTTTCCGCTTCGCTAACCACAAACCGCACACGGTTATTCACTAATTCCTTTTTAGCAAAAGGGCATAAATTCAACCCCACCACCACAGTTTCCACCCAATGCCTAACGGACTTAATAATTTTATCTTGTTCCAAGAATTCACCTATCTAATTTGTACGCACTTGTTTTGATTGCTTTGGCGTAATTGCGTATGATCACCCTCTAACCACTAACCATATGCCCCAAAGAGCGCCTTATCCCTTGAATGATAGCAAACCTTTACGCACTATTCGCAGCTTCGTTAAGCGCGAAGGACGATTAACGACAGCACAACAACGCGCTTTGGATACCCTATGGGGTGATTTTGGGGTGGATGAAGGAGCCCTTATTGATTTGAATGCGCTATTTGGTCGCGATGCACCAAAAGTGATTGAAATCGGTTTTGGTAATGGTGATAGCCTAGCAAAAATGGCCATCGCGCACCCTGAACAAGATTATTTAGGTATCGAAGTACATCGCCCTGGTGTGGGCCACCTGCTTAATTTAATAGCAAAACATCAGATTACTAATTTGCGCGTCGCGTGCATGGATGCGGTTGAATTATTAAATAAACAAATTGCAGATAACTCCCTGAGCCGCGTACAACTCTATTTCCCCGATCCATGGCATAAAAAAAGACACCATAAACGGCGTATTGTTCAACCTGAATTTATCGCATTGCTTGCTAGAAAGATTGCAAAACACGGCTATTTTCATCTTGCTACGGACTGGGAACATTATGCAGAACACATGTTAATTGATGTCTCACAAAATACAGATTTCCAAAATTGTGCGGAAACGGGTCAATTCATTCCACGCCCTGACTACCGCCCATTCACTAAGTTTGAACAACGTGGGCACCGGCTTGGTCATGGCGTATGGGACCTGTTGTTTCAACGCATCTAAGCTGCTCTTTACCTTGCCATAATGACAATACACCCCTGCTAAGACTTGCACCTTTTTAGTTCATGGGTTACTTTTAACCTTTATGCCATGTTTTATGGCACCTTTGGTTTAAAGAATTTGGAGAGAGATTCGATGGCAAAACAAATTAAGAAAAGTGCATTGCTCCTTGGCGGCATCGTCAGTGCAATAGCATTCAGTGCAAGCAGTTATGCAGCAGGTTACGCGGTTGCTGAACAAAGTATCACTGGTTTAGGTCGTGCATTCGCAGGTGGCGCGGCAGTGGCCGAAGATGCCAGCACTGTTTTCTATAATCCAGCAGGTTTAACACAACTCACTAATAGCCAAATCAACCAAGGCGTCAACGCCATATTCTCACGTGCCAAATTTAATAATGAAGGTTCCGCGGTACCTAACTTTGGTGGCGCTGGTGGCTTCTCTGGCCAGCCCTTGGTAGGCGGCGATGATGAAACAGACGAAATTGGAATTGTGCCTAATCTTTATTTGGCCTATCGCCTAAATGATCGCGCAGTGCTGGGCCTCGGTGTGAATGCACCCTTTGGTCTAGTCACTGAATATGACAATGATTGGGTGGGCCGTTATCATGCTATCAAATCCGATCTACTCACTGTTAACATCAACCCGAGCATTGGTTTTAAGGTCAACGATAAATGGTCTGTAGGCGCGGGCATTAACGCACAATATATTGATTTAGAACTTACCCAAGCAGCAGATTTGGGTGCCACAGCCGGTTTCCCACAAGCCGCTGATGGTAAGGTCAAGCTCACTGCCGATGATTGGAGCTGGGGTTATAACTTAGGGGCAACCTTCCAAGCGACGGAATATACCCGCTGGGGTCTCGCTTACCGCTCTAAAATATCACACACGCTCAGAGGTGATGGCAAGCTCACAACTGGTGCAGGTGTACAAGTAACAAAAGAAAAAATATCAGGTGATGTTACTGTGCCTGAAAATCTCTCTCTCGCCATGCATCATCAAGCAAGCGATAAACTTGCCATTGTGGCGGATGCAACTTGGGTGCGTTGGAGTCGCTTTAAAGAGCTCAAAATTGAATCTGCCGGGATTCTAAACAGCACTAAACCAGAAGATTGGGAAAATTCAATGCGCTATGGTATTGGTGCAATCTATGAACACAGCCCCAAATGGACGTTCCGCGTAGGCTATGCCTATGAAGAAACACCGGTTCCTAGCCCAGAGCGCCGTACAGCACGTATTCCAGATAACACACGTAACTGGTTATCTGTTGGTGCTAGCTACCGTGTCAGCAAGCACTTAACGGTAGATGCAGGCTATAGTCATGTTTTTGTTAAAGATCCTGAAATCAATGAAACAGATGATAATGGCTATAACCTCCAAGGCGAATATGAGGCCGATGTTGATATTCTAGGCCTGCAAGCACGTTGGGAATTTCTATAATATTTAAACGCTAAACGGAGATTCCTGATGGCAGCACAAGATACGATTGCACTCGAACAAGCAGGCACACTGTATGGTCTATTCCAAGAACGCGTAAGCCGTACACCCAATAATCCTGCTTATCGCAGCTATGATAGCGATAATGAATCGTGGGTTGACATCACCTGGCAAGAAACTGCCACCCAAGTTGCCCGTTGGCAACAAGCGCTTATGCAAGAAGGCCTAGAGCCGGGTGATACGGTTGCGTTGAATCTCAAAAACAGCAAAGAATGGGTATTCTTCGATCAAGCCGCCTTAGGGCTGGGCTTGATCGTCGTGCCGCTCTATCCAGATGATAGACCCGATAATGTTGCCTATATTCTGAATGATGCCGATGTTAAATTAGTATTTTTACAAACGGCAGGGCAATGGAAAAAATTACAACCGAGTATTACCGAAGACCATGCCTTAAAACGTGTGATTATTCTAGGTGACGGTGATGCGGCGGGCTTATCAGACCCTGCTGTCTTTTCTAATCATTGGCTGCCCGAAAATTGGGGTGATTTACAAGAATGGGATACTGATCCTCATAAATTAGCCTCTATTATTTACACCTCTGGCACCACCGGGCGACCTAAAGGTGTGATGCTTAGCCATCATAATATGCTGTCTGTTGCGGCGATATCGCTTAGCTTAGTCAATGATATTAATGAAGATGACACCTTTCTGTCATTCTTACCGCTTTCACACACATTAGAACGCACGGCAGGTTATTATCTGCCCATGATGGCAGGCGCATGTGTTGCCTATGCACGTGGTATCGCCCAGCTTTCAACGGACTTATCAAATGTTAAGCCGTCTATTATGATCGCCGTACCCCGTATTTTTGAACGCATTTACGTGCGCCTACAAGATCAAATGACCGCAGGATCAAACCTCAAGAAAACCCTATTCCACACCGCGATGAAAACGGGCTGGACACAATTTCAATACGATCAAAAACAAGCAGGCTGGCGCCCCGGTTTATTGCTTAATCCGCTGCTCAATAAGCTTGTCGGTAAAAAAGTACAAGATAAATTGGGGGGTAATTTACGTATTATCATCAGTGGCGGCGCCGCCCTACCCGTACCCGTTGCCAAAATGTTTATTGGCCTTGGCTTCTGTTTATTACAAGGCTATGGTTTAACTGAAACCAGCCCCATGGTCAGTGTGAATACGCCTACGAATAATGATCCCACCAGTGTTGGCCCTGCCTTACCCGGTGTTGGCGTGATGATTGGCGATAATGATGAATTGCTCGTTCGTGGCCCCGGCAATATGCTCGGCTATTGGAATAACCATAAAGCCACCGCACAAGTCATCGACTCTCGCGGTTGGTTACATACCGGCGACCAAGCCAAAATTGAAGATGGTAGAATCCACATAACAGGCCGAATTAAAGATATTTTAGTCCTGTCTAATGGCGAAAAAGTGCCACCAGGCGACATTGAAAATGCCATCTTGCTTGATTCTTTATTTGAACAAGCGCTGGTTATCGGCGAAGGCGAAAACTTCCTTGCTGCCCTACTCGTACTCAATCAAGAAAAATGGGTCAGCTTTGCCAAAAAGCATGGCTGTGACCCTTTTGATACTGAAAGCCTCAATAATAAAGAAGTGCATGCCAATATCACCAAAATGCTCCGCGATTTACTCCATGATTTCCCCGCCTATGCCAGAATTCGTAAAGTCGCCCTCACACTGGATGCCTGGGAAGTTGATGCAGGCTTAATGACGCCCACCATGAAGATTAAACGTCCGCAGGTGATGGCACATCATAAAGCGGATATTGAGAAGATTTATAGTTAAAACACAGTGACTTTAGTTCTCGGTTTGGTGCTTTAACGACAATACCGAGAATTGTGGTTCTCGTTATAACTTTAATTAAACTTATGACAATAATTCCTATTATTGCCGGCAGCCGTTAGGCATAAAATATGAATCCAGAAATATATTCATCATACGAGATTAGTCTCATTCAATTATTAATGGTTAAATTTAGGAATGCTATATCAAATGATGAGAATCTTTATAGTTTTTCATTAAGTGAATTCGACGAGGTGCATGGCAACTTTCCTAATGTCGATATTTATGATGAAGGGAAACTCCATTGACCATTCATATGTTGTATTAAACAATATGTTTGCATTTCTACTGGACAATAATCCAAAAAAGCTCTTATCTCCTCATGAAATAATAGAAGTAACCAATTTATGGGATAAACTCGAAAATGCATAACAAAGCGTTCAAGCGTTCGCTCAGCTCACTTGGGCCCTCCGCTGCGCTAGATCGTTATACATCAGACAAACTTATCAGGGTTCTAATATCAAGGGGGTGACATGAAAGAAATTACTAGAATTAATCATGTAGGGATTAGAATCAGAGATTTGGAAATTTCTCGGACCTTTTATAAAAAACTTGGGTTCATATTTATTGCTGGGCCTATCGGCCCGGAGCCAGTAGCTATCATGGATCACCCTTCTGGAGTCAATATCAACTTCATACTAAACACTTCTGAAAATGCATCACCGACAAATATACTAATGGACACCCCTGAAAAACATACCGGCTACACTCATATTGCCTTGGAAATCACAGATAGTGAATCAGTAGAAAAACAGCTTCAGTCTCAAGGAATTGAAATTACAGAAAAAGTGGAATTTGAAGGCGCAAATTTCTTTTTCATTAGAGATCCAGACGGCAACGTAATTGAATTTCACAAGCCAGCATCATAAATAAAACGACTATCCACGTTAGCTTAATTTTTTCTAAAGCAGATCAAACCCAAGCTGTAATTCAGCTTTAATATCCGCCACATCTTCTAGCCCAACTGAAATCCGCAATAAACCATCGCTGATCCCAGCGAGATCGCGTTCTTCTTCCGTTAAACGACCATGCGTGGTGGTTTCTGGGTGAGTAATGGTGGTTTTAGTATCACCCAAGTTAGCCGTAATCGATAGCCATGTAGTGGCATCCACTACCTGCCAAGCAGCCGAACGCCCACCTGTCACTTCAAAGGCAATAATGCCGCCAAAGCCAGATTGCTGTTGTTTAGCCAATTCATATTGTGGATGACTGGGCAGCCCAACATAAAATACTTTTGATACTTGTGGTTGTTGCTCTAACCATCTCGCCAATTCTAATGCCGTAGCAGAATGTGCTTTCATCCGAATATCAAGCGTTTCTAAGCCTTTCAAGAATATCCACGCGTTGAAGGGGCTCATCGTCGGCCCTGCCGTACGCAAAAAGCCATACACTGCTTCACCGACTAATTCTGCACTGCCGACCACTGCCCCACCGACGGCACGACCTTGTCCATCAATATACTTCGTTGCAGAATGCACAACAATATCCGCCCCTAATGCCAACGGCTGTTGCAAGGCAGGCGTGCAAAAACAATTATCCACGATCAACACACAATCATGCGCCTTCGCTAATACAGCTAATGCAGCAATATCCGCAATCTCATTCAAAGGATTTGAAGGGGTTTCTAAAAATAAGGCCTTGGTGTTCGGTTTAATCGCCGCTTCCCATGCCGCAATTTCAGTGAGCGCAACAAAATCCGTTTCAATACCAAATTTAGAAAGATATTTATCAAACAATACCCGAGTCGTACCAAAGATACTGCGAGAAGACACCACATGATCGCCAGCCGCCAGTAAACCCATAAAGGTGGCTAGAATGGCAGACATGCCGGATGAGGTGCCCACGGCGACTTCACCGCCTTCTAAGGTTGCGAGGCGCTCTTCAAAATTACGCACAGTCGGATTGGTGAAACGAGAATAAATATTTCCCACTTCATCGCCTGCAAATCGCGCAGCCGCATGCTCGGCGCTATCAAACACATAGCTTGAGGTAAGGAATATGGCTTCCGAATGTTCTCCCTCATGGGTGCGTTGTTGTCCCGTGCGTACTGCGCGTGTTGCAAAAGCTTTATCATCAAATTGCGTCATGGTCTGTCTTATACTTCCAGAGTGCTTCTAAACGGGGTATTTTCCTCTGTATTTAAGCAGACTGCAATCATTTATAATAGCCCTCCCTTGCTGGGGAGGGCTGGGTGAGGAGAATCATATTTAGAATCACCTCACCCAACCTGGAGAGGGCTCCCATGTTTTTTCCTTGTCCTAAGGCTGATAGACGATTGAGATCATGCCCGTTCGATCTAAAGATTGATAACCATTCCCTGAGAAATCTAAGGCAGTGAAATAGTCTTTATCAAATAGGTTTTGCAGGCGTGCTTCCACTGCCCAAGCAGGTGCGACCTGATAACGTGCTCGTAAATCTACTAGCCCAAAACCAGCCAACCGCTGCGTGTTCGCTACATTATTATAACTATGGCCTTGCAGCTTCCAGCTTGCGCCTGCGCTGAATGTACCCCAACTGCGATCGATAGAAACATTCGCCATTTGACGCGCCCGACGTGCTAGCAGCGTATCTGATTCTCTATTTTTAGGATCAAGAAATGATACATTTGCTGCAATATCCCAATCCAAGATTGAAGCCGAGGCAGCCAATTCAATGCCTCGGATCCGCGCTTTATTTACATTTTCAACTGTTGAAAAATCTGATTTGATCGTAATCAAATTATCAATATCATTATGGTAATAACGTGCTGACCATTGCCCCCAGGCCATATCACCTTCTAAGCCAATTTCATGAGCGCGTACTGTTTCTGGATCTAAATCTGGATTGCCTTGGAAACCAAATGATTCTGGGAAATAAAGATCGTTAAATGTCGGCGCTTTAAAGCCTGTACCAAAGCTACCGACCAAACGAATTGCATCTGTGATGCGCAGGCCGATTTCTGCATTACCCGTACTATGACCACCAAACTGCTCATTATCATCATACCGACCGCTGATACCGGCATTCACGCCTTCAAAATCACCTAACCAACTCACAAACCCGGCTTTATTATCACGTGATTTTTCTGTGAATACGGTTGTGCTCTCCACCTCGTCGTCATCATAATCAAAGCCTAAAACAATCGTTTGATTGCCTGCGAATGAGACGGTGTTTTGCAATGATGCAAACTGATGTTTGGTATTAAATGTGCTGCTTTTCAAGCCATTTTGAAAATTATCCGATTTATCACGGCTTTCGCCCAGCTTGAAATCTATCATCCAATTTGAGGTCACTACAAATGCGGCGTTGGCACTGATAATTTGTTGCACCGTGTCATCGTCATAATTGCTGAAATTTGTTGGATCAAATTCAAAACCATCGTATTCATTTTCACCTTCCGCATATAAAGCACTCAAACCAACCTTAAAGCGTTCTGAAAATGTGTGGCTAATATTGGCTGAAATACTTTGATTTTGATAGCCATCTTTATCTGGATTATTATTCAGTAGGGCATTAATCCCATCGGTTTCTTGATGTGCAACGCTCACATTATAATGGGTATTTTCCGAACCACCACTGATGCCGATACTGACTTCTTTAGTATTATCAGAACCATAGCCAATACGGGCAGTTGGGTGAAATCCTGTGTCGCCTTGGCGGGTAAAGATTTGAATCACGCCCCCTATCGCTTCTGCACCATATAAGCCAGAACGTGGCCCACGGACAATTTCAATCCGTTCAATTTGATCAACCGGGAAATGTTGCAATGCCGCCGCACCCGCTGTTGCAGATTGCCAACGTACACCATCAACCAACACTAACACATGGTCTGATTCCGTACCCCGCATAAATAAACTACTGAGCTCGCCCGCGCCGCCCTGTGTGACAATACTAATGCCTTGTTGGCGCGATAATAATTCTGGCAAACTGGTGATTTGTAAACGATCAATATCATCGCGAGTGATCACCGTTGTTGACGCAGCAACACTTTCTGACACAATCCGGTTAGCCGTTACCGTTACCGGTGCTAACGATGAATCAGCATAGCTGGCAGACGATGCCACTGTGGCAATAAATAAAGAAATAAATTTAATTTTGTGACGTAGTGAATTAACGCCAAACACGTTTTGTGTTGTCATGTGAATGCTCCTAAAGATCAGCTCACCCGCGATCTTGTAAAAATAGAGGCCAATATCAAGATATTGGTGTGAACACCCTAGGCCGGTCTCCGGACTCATATCCACCAAGGGATACTTACCGTTGCGGGGGCAGTGTTGGTTTTTCACCAACTTCCCGTTTCACCGTTACGCAAGCGCAACGACACCTAAAGCAAGGCGGTACTATACGTTAAAAAGATTCGTAGAACAAACTATAAAAAATCCAAATCACCAAAGATATCGCAAGCAATTGATTGTGTTTTTCATGACATCGGCTGCCTAATAATAGTCTTCCAATTTTCTGGTGCTGCCCTTCTAATATCACTTAGATAAATTTCATGATGCTTACCCATTCTTTGGCTACCTTCTTTTTCAATGAAGGAATGTATTTTTTCAACTGTTGGGCCTTCTTCTGAAAATGGGCCAATATGCATTATTTGTGAAACCTTTCCTTCCTCAAAAGCTTCAAACCTTACCAATGGCAAAGATATTGGGTTTTTCTTTTCTTTAACACTTTCAATAGCCTCTAGAACCATTTCTTTTGTAACTAATTCTGGTTGCATAATCATTAATGTCCATTTCCAACCCGCTTTGTTTTCTACACTAAATGAGGACATATCATCGGCCCACCACAATCCTTCAAGTGGCAAAACCCCGTAGTCAATTCCTATTTCCCCTCTTTTAATCATAAATTTTAGTGTATACGAAAGTGGATATAGAGCATCGATAGCATCTTGGAAAGATTGTGATGTATTAGGGTCTCCTTCTCCATCAACCATAAGAAAGTTCATTACGGGGACTTCTACTGTTGTAACTTCTTTTATTGAAGGTCTGTATAAATGTTTTAGCCCTTTTTTATAATCTATTTTTTCCATTCAGATGCACTCCCTTTCAGTAAACTTGGAAAAACAACTAAATTTCAACTGGACTAAACATCCCGTCTTCTGGTTTGAAGCTCAATAATTCACCACGATGCATATCAAAATACCAACCATGAATACTCAACTCCCCAGCTTCAATTTTCTGGCGTACACACGCAAACGTTAATAAATTATCAAGCGAGACTAATATTGCAGCATGTTCACAGGCGCGCAGTTGGTCTGTCTCCGAAGCATCGGTCATTTCCGCTTTTATTTTAGCTCTCGCCTCATCGGCAATAGAGACCCAAGGATGGATAAATTCTGTACCCGCATCAACTTCATCTTCATGCTCCCACAAGGCTTTTATACCCCCGCAGCTGGCATGTCCCATCACCACAATATTTTCTACTTTCAATATATTAGTGGCGTATTCTAAGGCAGCACTTGTGCCATGATAATTACCATCCTTTTCATAAGGTGGCACCAGATTCGCCACATTGCGAATCGTGAATAAATCTCCCGGAGAACAATCCGTTAGGATCGCAGGATCAACTCGTGAATCACAGCATGAAATCATCAATGTTTTTGCGGGTTGGCCATCTTTAAAGCCTGCATAGAGCCGGCTATCATCACCAAAATATTGATCTTTAAAACGTTGAAATCCTGCAATAAGATTGTTGATTGCTGCCATATTATTCTTCTAGCCTTCTCTTAAAAATTGTAAGTGGGGATTGTTTTGTAATTCATCCGCCAAAGTTGTTAGCCGTCCATGTCCACTGTGTACACGCAAGGCATGCGGCAAGGTCATTAGCTTACGTAAACTCGCCTCCATCAAAGCAGGGTTGCCCAGCGGTAAATCTGTTCGCCCCACGCTGCCAGCAAAAATGGTATCGCCAACAAAGATATCCTGTGTATCATAATAACAACCCTGACCTGGTGTGTGGCTCGGTGTTGAGATGAACTTTAGGGTTGTGTCGCCTAATTGAATGCTACCGCCATCATCAACCCAATGATCGATACGCCCACATTCACAATTCATTGCTGGGTTATTAAACCAATCGCCTTGCTGCGGCAAGGTATTAAACAAGGGTTTTTCTAATCGCGGTAAATACGTCGGCACATCAAAGGCCGCTTGCAGATAAGGCAAACCACCTGCATGATCTAAATGGCCATGGGTGAGGAGAATCATCCGAATATCAGGTGCAGGTTCCAATGCTTGTATGCGCGTTACCAATTCATCGCTTTCGCCTGTATCCAAGATAGCACACTGCCCTGTTGCTTCATCTTGCAATAAATAGGTGTTCACTTGCAATGCGCCCACCGTGAATCGTGTTATCTCCAAATTGCTACCTCAGTAATCGTTTAAATAACGCGAGCAATGTCATCGCCAATAAGATCGGTAGGATAATAAACACCAAAACAAATTCCGCTAGAACCCGAATAGCCGATTCAATTGCCTGCTCTGCTTTTTGTTCTACTATTTCAATTCTTGCCGTGATATCGAGGCTTTCTTTAATCCCTTCATACCAGCTTTGCTTTTCATCCGATGATTTATTAATCGCAGCCACATTATGTTGGGTATCAACTAACACCGATACAGCCTGCTGCCTATCATCCGCTAAATTATCTTGCATATAATGTGAAACAAAGGCCACAATCGGCACGACACAGCGTAATAAGGTCAACACTAATACAATATTCAAAAATAACCGAGGCGGCATGCGTTTGCTCAGAAACATAACCAGCCCAATCAGCGATAAACCCAGCAATAACCAACGAAAGAAGGCTACATCGCCCATCCCCAACATGATTTTCTGAGCGCCTAAAGAGGCCGCCGCAAATAATAGTACCGTGGAAACTTGTTCAATCAAGTCATTCAAGGGATCAAGCGCTTCGCCAGGTGTCAAGGTAATCCCCACTCCCATTGGTTCAATTGCCAGTTCTGTGCCTTGTGCCATTGAAATAACAGCGTTAAGCCCTCTTGCCACAGCATAAACAGCGAGTGTTGTTTTGAGCATATCCGTGAGTTGTTGGCCCACTACGCCCTCAAAAGGAAACAATGCCAAGGCAGCGCAGAGTAATAACAATCCAATGTATACACGATATTGTACTGTTGTCATTATCGCTCCATATTGATTATTGATAACACCATTATACCCTGTGTGAATTCTGCCATAATCACTGAGCAATACATAAATAATACTTTCCTAAACTAGCCCAACATCGTATAATGGCGCGCTTGAATGCCGGGATGGCGGAACTGGTAGACGCGCTGGATTCAAAATCCAGTTTCTTCGGAAGTGTCGGTTCGATTCCGACTCTCGGTACCAAATAAAACAGGGCTTGCTCCACTAGGAACAGGCCCTTTTTATTTTTCAGCATATTTATTCCCAAGGATTCCCCATGTTTACAGCTTTACTCAAACGCCGTCCTCAAAATATCAAAAATGATGTTTTATCAGGGCTCACTGTTGCGCTTGCTTTAGTACCCGAAGCCGTTGCTTTTGCCTTTGTCGCAGGCGTTCAACCGCTAGTCGGCCTTTATGCGGCTTTTTTAGTTGGCTTGATTACCGCCGCTATAGGTGGCCGCCCAGGGATGATTTCTGGTGCAACCGGTGCGCTGGCAGTTGTAATGGTGGCATTGGTGGCTGATCATGGTGTCGAGTATCTATTTGCGACTGTGGTTCTGATGGGTATATTCCAAATATTAGCGGGAATATTCAAACTCGGTAAGTTTATTCGGATGGTGCCCCACCCCGTCATGCTCGGCTTCGTGAACGGACTGGCGATTGTTATCTTCCTCGCGCAAGTACCCATGTTTAAAGAAACGGTTGATGGCACAAGCCAATGGATGGCCGGCAGTGCCCTTTGGATGATGCTAGGATTTGTTGCGCTCACGATGGCGATTAGCCACTTCCTCCCTAAGCTCACGCAAGCCATACCCGCTTCTCTGGTTGCGATTATTACCGTTACCCTTATCGTGCTTGGATTAGACCTTGATATGCGCTCTGTCGGTGATTTGGCGTCGATTGCAGGCGGTTTCCCCTCTATTCATATTCCAATGGTGCCGGTAAATTTTGAAACCTTATATATCATTGCACCTTATGCCTTAATTCTCGCCGCAATTGGCCTGATTGAATCATTATTAACGCTGACCTTAATTGATGAAATCACCGAAACCAATGGTCGACCTAATAAAGAATGTATCGGTCAAGGCATTGCCAACACCGTGACGGGCTTCTTTGGGGGGATGGGCGGTTGTGCGATGATTGGGCAGAGCATGATCAATATTAATTCCGGCGGTCGTGGTCGTTTATCGGGGATTTCTGCTGCGCTCTTCCTCTTATTCTTCATCCTATTCGCTTCTGGCTTAATCGAATTGATTCCGCTTGCCGCGCTAACTGGCGTGATGTTTATGGTGGTGCTCGGTACGTTTGAATGGGCAAGCTTCCGCTTAATTGGCAAAATTCCCGCGGCGGATGTATTTGTGGTCGCGCTGGTAGCGGGCGTAACAGTTATCTCTGATCTGGCAATAGCAGTAATTGTCGGCGTCATTGTATCGGCATTGATGTTTGCTTGGCAACATGCGAAACACCTTAATATCAATAGCTATACCAATGAAGCCGGTTCACGTGTTCATGAACTCAATGGCCCACTATTTTTTGGCTCAGTGCGTAACTTCTGTGATTTATTTGATCCCAAAGCCGATCCAGATGACGTTATCCTAGAATTCAAAAATTCACGCGTCTATGATCACTCTGCAATTGAAGCGATTGATAATTTGGCTGAACGTTATATTAAAGCGGGCAAGACCTTACACTTAAAACATCTCAGCGAAGAATGTCGCCAATTGCTGACAAATGCAGGAGACTTGATCGAAGTCAACGTAATCGAAGATCCACACTATCATGTGGCCGATGACAAGCTAGCATAAGGTTTGCTTTACTGGTATATTAGAGTTATGTCATTTGACACACACTCATCTACTTAACGAGGTAAGAAAAATGGAAAAATTTATTATTGAAAACTTCACATTTATTATCTTTGCATTTGCCGCTTTTTGGGTTGCCTTGGTCGCTTATGGGCTGATCATGTCTTAATTCTTAAGACTATACAGAGACAAAAAAAACACCCGCTTTCACGCGGGTATTTTTTTGTCTCTTATTCTTCCACGTCCAGAAATGGCATGATCGTGTCTTCAAGATGGCTTATCAAATCCGGCGCCATAAATTGATATTCATCTGGTATCTCTAAAATAGGTGTTTTTTTGCCATCTAACTGCTGACCAAATTTAGCAGTTAGCCTATTTTTATGCTTTTTCTCCATCACAAAGATAATATCCGCCCAATTCACATCATTCATAGATATTGTTTTTCTAGCACTCGGACTCGTACCTGCTGAGCGTGTTTGATACCCTTTCTGCCTAAATATTTTCTCAGCAGTTGGACTTCGCCATTGATTTCGGCTACATACAAACAGCAAATTGGGCCTTTCTATAACGGCACACCAATTCGTCGCGCGACTTCTTCATAGGCCTCAATCACCCCGCCCAATCCCTGACGAAAACGATCTTTATCTAGTTTTTTACCCGTAGCGGCATCCCATAAACGGCAACCATCGGGGCTAAATTCATCGCCCAATATTACTTCACCTTTAAATAAGCCATATTCTAACTTGTAATCTACTAGAATCATGCCTGCATCTGCAAAGAGTTTACTAAGCAGTGCATTGATCTTAAAAGTAAGTATTTTCATCTCCACAACGGCTTCTGCCGTTGCCCAACCAAACGTTTCAATATGATATTCATTAATCATCGGATCATGCAGTGGATCATTTTTCAAAAAGAATTCAAATATAGGTGGTTCTAATACCATAGATTCTTCCACGCCTAAGCGTCGACATAAACTACCGGCTGCACGATTACGCACCACACACTCTACTGGCATCATATCGAGTTTCTTAACGAGAACCTCATTATGGCTTAATAAGCCTTCAAAATGCGTCTGAATACCCGCAGCTTCAAGATAACGCATAATAAATGCATTAAATTTATTATTCACTTCACCTTTACGTTGTAATTGCTCAATTTTTTCGCCATCAAACGCAGAGGTATCATCTCTAAAACTCAAAATAACTAAATCAGGATCATCAGTGGTATAAACACTTTTTGCTTTGCCTGCAAATAATTCGTTTCTTTTTTCCATTCTTATTCTCTTGTTAACTGTCGCCAATCAAAACCTTCATTCTGTGCCGCAATTGTAATGAAGTCTGCATCGCACCCCATTGCCTGCACGCACGATTCTGTTGCCAATTCGGCTGTATTGTTTTTTTCGCTCACATGCATCACAACTAAATATTGCAGTTGAGAAGTATCAATTTTTTCTAATAATTTAGCGGCTTGTTTATTATTTAGGTGGCCATATTGTCCACCCACACGTTGCTTTAAATAATCGGGGTACACACTTTGTGCCAGCATCTCTATATCGTGATTAGCTTCCAACATTAATGCATCACAAGCCGTTAAAGCCTTTTCTATAATCGGTGTAATCATACCCGTATCCGTGAGCAAACCTAAGCGATATTCCCCATCCTCAAATACAAATTGACTAGGTTCGCGTGCATCATGCGGCACAGGAAAAGGATAGACTGTAATCGTATCTTCATCCTCGCCTAATGTAAATGTCGTATGATATTGCACGGTGCGCACAAGATCTTGCACATCTTCAGCCAAGTTTCCTGCGGTGCCCGCGGTTGCCCAAATAGGAAGTCGGTGTTTTTTTGCTAATACCCGTACACCACCAATATGGTCACTATGTTCATGGGTGATTAAAATGGCAGTCAGATCGGCGGGCGTAAGATTAAATTTTTGTAATCTTTTTTCCACTTCTCGCGCAGAGAAACCACAATCTATCAATAAACAGGTGTTGCCTTTAGAAATAAGCGTAGCATTGCCTCGGCTACCACTTCCCAGTGAAGCAAATCGCATAAGCAACCTCCATAAATTGTCTTTTTGCCTGATACCTACGTTGAATTATTTTCTCCGCTCCTCATGTATTATCTATACATTGCGGTGCTCGAAAACAATCCGCCTTGGTCTCAATCAAAAATCCTAATTTCTGGTGCCAGCCTAAAATTATTGTGCGAGCTGTTCTTTCAATAACTGTAATAAACGACTCGCACGTTCAGAACCATCTACCTTTTCATCTGCATCTAAAATCACAATGCGCGTTTCAGCTGCAGCTGAAATGAGCTTAACATAAGAAAATTCTTCTGGGTTATTATCAACATCATCTCGCCAAAAAGCGAGTTTCTTCAATAAGCCTGATTTCTTGCGTTCCGTCAAAGGATCAATATAGCGCATGAAATACGTACCTTGACCACGATTACGATCCTCCACTGCAAAGCCTCGACTATCTAATACTCGGCCTACTTTTTTCCAAACCGTTGCAAAATCCTCACCGACCATTAATGCTCGACCACCGGCAGGATGATCAACCAATTCTAAGCGTGTTGTTGATGCAACAGAAGTCGCTGTTGCTTTTTGAACAGGACGTTGCGCTGCAGCTTGTTTCTGATCTGTTTGATATAACACCCCTAAATAATCAGCCAATTTTCGTAGCATTACTTCATTTTTCTGACTGTCTTCATTTGCACCTTGGCCAGATAAATAAATTTCTGATGATTTTGTTGTGGCGCCTCGTTCCATACGTAAACGATAGGCGTAGCCTTCTGCATCAGGACTCGTATCCATCAAGCCAATACGTTGATCTTCACGCGCGACTGATACGGCGGTTTCTGCCCAGAAATCTAATGTGCGAGACCATGTCAACATACGATCGCCTGGCACCACTAAGTGGCGCGCATTGCCTTCGCCAGCTAACGAAGGTTTCGCTTGCCCTTCTACACCATAACGTGTTGCAAGCGGATTATTTTCAACTTCTTCAAATTCAGAATAGCTGGCTGAATCAGTGCTTCCACCAATCTCATCATTAATCCGTGTGCTGCTTAAATCTGGAGGCACATCCAATGCTGGCATCGTTTCAGCTTTACGATATTTATCACGGTTATCCGGCACCACTGAATCTAAGTTTGAGACAAAACCACAGCCGGATAGCAATAACGTCAATAGACTGCCAACAAGAATTTTTTTCATTTTTATTCCATCTTATTTAAGTACGCCAGCCGCCATTAAGGCATCACGTACAGTTGATTGATATTGTGTTGATAATACCGTCATCGGCAAACGAATGCCATCCGAGATTAAGCCCATTTCATTTAACGCCCATTTTACAGGAATAGGATTGGCTTCAATAAATAAATCTTTATGTAACAAAGCAAGATCTACATCAATCTCGCGCGCCGTTTTCTCATCTCCAGCAAGCGCTGCTACGCACATTGCATGCATCTTCGCAGGCGCCACATTCGCAGTCACAGAAATGGCACCCTGTCCACCTTGGAGAATGAAATCAACGGTATTCGAATCATCGCCTGTATAGAGCGCAAAATCTTCACCGCATAATTCGCGTAAGACTGCAACACGTGATAAATCACCGGTTGCTTCTTTAATCCCAATAATATTCGAAATTCTGGCTAGTCTTGCCGCTGTTTCTGGCAATAAATCGCATGCTGTACGGCAAGGCACGTTATATAAGATTTGCGGCAAATCAACTGCCTCAGCCGCGGCTTTATAATGCAGATATAAACCTTCTTGCGTGGGCCTATTATAATAAGGTGTCACCAGCAAGGCCATATCTGCGCCTGCCTCTTTCGCGCTACGCGTTAATGCAATCGCTTCACTGGTTGAATTTGCGCCTGTACCTGCAATCACAGGCACCCGTCCTGCAACATGCGCTACCACTTGACGAATAACATCACAATGCTCCGCCACATTCAATGTTGCAGATTCACCTGTTGTCCCGACCGCCACAATGGCATCTGTGCCCGCTTCAATATGGAATTCAACTAACGCACGTAACCGTGTATTATCAATACTACCATTTGAATGCATTGGGGTTGCTAATGCAACCATACTCCCAGTCAACATGACCGCAAGCCTCCTAAAACTATCTATCAAACAATGCGATATGATAGGCTATTTTTAAGCACCTTAAAATATCAAAAAACAGGATAATAATAATGACGACTGTCGAATTGAATGAAATCATCCCTGACTTTTCCCTGCCTAGCACTGATAACAAAGACTTTCAGCTTGATGACTACCGTGGGAAAAATGTCATTATTTATTTCTATCCAAAAGACAACACCCCCGGCTGCACACAAGAAGGAAAGGCATTTCGCGACCATTTTGCCGAATTCACCGCATTAGATACGGTGATTTTTGGGATTTCCCGCGATAGCGTTAAAGTCCATACCAATTTCCGTATAAAACATGCCTTCCCATTCCACCTGCTTTCCGATAAGGATGAAATAGCCTGTGGCTTATTCGACGTTATCAAACTTAAAAAATTATATGGACGTGAATATATGGGTATTGTTCGCAGTACTTTTTTAATCGACAAAAAAGGTGTTTTGCGCACTATTTGGTCAAAGGTAAAAGTGAAAAATCATATCCCAGAGGTGCTTGAGGCGATCCGATCACAGGTAGAATAAGCTACAGCAAGGCCTCCCAAAAATGTATCCAATAACCCTTACAAAACAGACCTATTTTCACAAATAAACAATCTAAATTTATATATTTTCGCGCTATCTATTGGCCTGATTGACCTGCCCCGTTTTCTCCCCAAGTTATCCACAGCTTGATCACATTTTTCCACTTGCCATTTCGCAACAAACCCTCTATCTTGTGGTTAACAGTTTAGAAACCACAAGATATAGTGGTTTAGACAAATAATAACACCTAGAGAGAATTGATTATGAGCCAAGAAAATACGCCTTCCCCTGCTGCTAATACTAGTAACGATACCGTTGAACCGCTCATTGACATTCCTTCTTTTATTGACAATATCCCTAGCCCATCCTCCACGCTTATATCAGGGCAATATAGTGTTATCCGCCGCAATGGCAAACTCACACCATTTGACCCCAGCAAAATTGCAGTTGCAATGACAAAAGCCTTTTTAGCTGTCGAGGGCAATAATGCAGCAACCAGCCAACGTATCCATGAAACGGTTGCCGCCTTAACAGAACAAATCATCTCTAATCTTACACGCCGTCTTGATGAGGGTGATACCGTCCATATTGAAGATATTCAAGATCAAGTTGAATTGATGTTAATGCGATCAGGCGAGCATAAAGCCGCACGCGCCTATGTTATTTATCGCGAACAACAGGCGTCCGCCAGAGCAGAAGAACAAGCAGCCAATCCAGAAGCAGCTGAAACCAATGCGGGCATTATGGTTACCGATGCAGATGGTAATAAAACACCGATTAATCTAGCACGCTTAGAAAATTTAGTTGATGAAGCCTGTGAAGGCATGACCGCTATTGATAAAGCAGCCATAATGAAAGATATGCAACGTAATATCTTTGATGGTATTAATGAACGAGATGTTGAAAAAGCATTGGTCATGTCTGCGCGTACCTTCATTGATAAAGATCCCGAATATAGCTATGTAGCCGCACGCTTGTTGATGGATAGTATTCGCCATGAAGCATTAAGCTTTGTCAGCAAACGTTCAGAGCAAGCTACCCAACATGAAATGGCAGAACGCTATGCCAGTTATTTTCCTGCCTACATCCAATTAGCCGTGGAACATGAATTATTAGCACCACAATTAGCAGAATATGATTTAGAGCGCCTCGCTAACGAACTCGATGCCGAACGCGACTTCAAATTTAATTATCTTGGCCTGCAAACCCTCTTTGACCGTTATTTCATTCATAAAGATGATATTCGATTTGAATTACCACAAGCATTCTTTATGCGCGTGGCGATGGGCTTGGCAATTAATGAAGTTAATCGTGAAGATCGGGCCATTGAATTCTATCGTCTGCTCTCTTCATTCGACTTTATGAGTAGTACGCCTACCCTCTTTAATTCAGGCACCTTGCGACCTCAGTTGTCATCATGTTATCTCACCTCCGTGCCTGATAATTTGGGTGGTATTTATAGTGCCATGCGAGATAACGCCTTGCTCTCAAAATATGCGGGTGGCCTCGGTAATGATTGGACTCGTGTCCGCGGCATGAATGCCCATATCAAAGGGACCAATGGTAAATCTCAAGGTGTCGTGCCTTTCTTAAAAGTAGCCAACGATACCGCTGTTGCCGTCAACCAAGGTGGTAAGCGGAAAGGTGCCGTCTGTGCCTACCTTGAAACATGGCATATTGATATTGAAGACTTCCTAGACTTACGTAAAAACACTGGTGATGACCGTCGCCGTACCCATGATATGAATACGGCTAACTGGATCCCAGATTTATTTATGAAGCGAGTCGTTGAAGAAGATCAATGGACCTTATTCTCTCCAGAAGAAACGCCTGATTTACATGATCTGACAGGCGCTGAATTTGAAACCGCCTATGTCGCTTATGAAGAAAAATCCGCCAACGGCGAAATGCGTAATAGTCGCCAAATGCCTGCCGTTGATCTGTGGCGGAAAATGCTCGGTATGTTGTTTGAAACAGGCCATCCTTGGATGACCTTTAAAGATCCGTGTAATTTACGCTCTCCACAACAACATGTTGGGATTGTGCATAGCTCTAATCTCTGTACTGAAATCACGTTGAACACCTCAGATGATGAAATTGCAGTCTGTAATCTGGGATCGGTCAACTTAGCGCAACATACCACCGAAGCAGGCTTGGATATGGAGAAACTTGAGCGGACAATTAATACGGCAATGCGGATGCTTGATAATGTGGTCGACTATAACTATTACAGTGTGCCGCAAGCGCGAAAATCTAACTTGCGCCACCGTCCTGTCGGCCTCGGTATTATGGGGTTCCAAGATGCTTTATATGCACAACGCATCCCTTATAGCTCGGATGACGCGGTCAAATTTGCGGACACCTCAATGGAAGCCGTCAGTTATTTTGCGATTAAAGCCTCTTCTAATTTGGCAGCAGAACAAGGTACCTATAGCACCTATGAAGGCAGCCTATGGGATCAAGGGATTATGCCCGTTGATTCAATTCAACTTCTGAAAGAGACCCGTGGTGCTTACCTGCAACAAGATACCAGTACAACACTTGATTGGGATGCCTTGCGTGCTATCATTAAAGAGCAAGGCATGCGTAACTCTAACACCATGGCCATCGCGCCCACCGCAACCATTGCGAATATCTGTGGTGTTAGCCAATCGATTGAACCTACTTATCAAAACTTATTTGTGAAATCGAATCTATCAGGTGAATTTACCGTGATCAACCCTTATATGGTGAATGATCTTAAACAGCAAGGCTTGTGGGATGATGTGATGATTAACGATCTCAAATATTTTGATGGCAGCCTACAATCTATTACCCGCATCCCAGATGATCTTAAAGCCCTTTATGCTACGGCCTTTGAAATGGATACCCGCTGGCTGATTGAAGCCGCCTCGCGTCGCCAAAAATGGATTGATCAAGGCCAAAGCCTCAATCTCTATATGGCCGAACCCTCTGGCAAAAAAATGGATAACATCTATAAACTTGCTTGGTTAAAAGGTCTAAAAACAACGTATTATCTCCGCTCACAAGGCGCCACTGGGCAAGAAAAAACCAGCGTTGCCCCGGTTCCGGTAATCGAAGCGGCTGAAAGCAGTTCAAATTTGGATGAAATCACTATGGGTGCAGGGGTTGAAGCGCCTCAAGCCTGTTCCATCCTCGAGCCAGATTGTGAGGCCTGCCAATAATGTCTGGTCTAAATTGGGATAATCCATTTGCCGACCCCACGGCAACACAAACAGCAGCCCCGAACCCAGCGGAAATAGTATTATCCGAAACTGGGGATATGCCTGGTACAGCACCTGTATCAGGGACTACGCCGCAAACTGCACCTCTGACGCCGTTTGAAAAAGAACACGATATCAAACCCGTTAATGTCAACGATAAACGTGTTGTCAATGGTGGTACGGATGTGAACCAACTCGCACCCTTTAAATATCCTTGGGCATGGGAATATTTTATGAACGCCAATAAAAATCATTGGACGCCGTTAGATATTAATATGACGCAAGATCTGCATGATTTTAACCATAAGCTCACACTAGAAGAAAAGCATGTTTACACGAATGTCATGGCTTACCTGACCACCTCTGATATCCTTGCAATGCGGAATATTGGCCTTGCTGTAATGGAAAAAATGACTGCGCCTGAATTGCAAATTTACCAAGCGCGCCAAGTCTATGAAGAAGCATTACATACCTGGACCTACCAACATTGCATCGAAACCATCGGCCTTGATCAAAGTGAAATTTATAACCGCTATCGCGTGGTGCCTGAAATTCATCAAAAAATTAATCTTGCCAACAGACGGCTTGAATCCGTATTGCGTAGCGATATGGATCTGACTAATCGCGATGAACTCGAAGAATTCGTGATGGCCTATACCTTCTTTGGTGGGATTTTTGAAGGCTGCTGGTTCTATAATGGATTTAGCCCTATCTTCGCCCTGCAGCGTCGCGGTCTGATGAAAGGCACTGCTGAGCAGTTGCAATATATTATGCGAGATGAAGTGCTACATGCTTCTTTTGGTATCCGCGTTGTTAACCAAATAATCAAAGAAGAAAACTTGGTGCTCGATCCCGTTAAGATTCAGCAAATGTGGGAAGAATCAGAAGTGGCTGAAGCAATCTATGCCAGTTATATCCTAAAAGATCCAATTCTAGGTTATTCACTCGAATCCCATATGGAACAATTCCGCTTTATCGCCAACCGTCGCGCCAAACAGCTTAAACATAAAGCGCCCTTCCCTGGCGCTGAAATGGCATTGCCATGGCTAGATGAACAAGCTAATATGCGTAAAGAAAAGAACTTCTTTGAAACCAAAGTCACAGAATATCAAACAGGTGCCGCCTTGAAATGGGACTAAGCGAAATAGGATTAAGTGCTTAACCTTATGGCAATCGCATCGGCACGACATATTTTGCTAAAAACCAAGGAAGAAGCTGAGAAAATAAAACAACAGTTGGCCAAAGGTGCAGACTTTTCCAGCCTCGCTAAAAAACATTCTCTGTGTAAATTATCTGCAAAAAAAGGCGGTGATCTGGGTGAATTCATGCCTGGTAAAATGCTAAAAGCATTTGATAATGTGGTGTTTAAAAGGCCCATATTAACCGTGCATGGCCCGATTAAAACAAAGTTTGGTTTTCACCTGATTGAAACCATTTACCGGACTTAATTGCTGACTTACCACTGGAAGTAAATTCCAGCTTTTTATCTAGACAACCAAATCACCTATACAAACACAGAGAAGAGAATGTTCAGATAGCCATTGGCTATGCTTAGCTCTAGCTCAGATTAACTTTGGTCCAATTATTGACAATCTGTCGGCACATATTGTATGCCACCATCAAATGTGCACAACCATTCACCATTGCTAAACCGGTTCCATTCTAATGTTTTACCTGAAATAACAATCGAAGCACGCTTACTGAACGTCAGTACAATTTTGGTCGTCGACGTTAACATCTGCCCAGCATTTATCTCGGCGGCACCTTTATCAATTAAATTAAGTGTGCCAATCGTGAGATTACATTCACCTTCAGCAGCCCCTTGCTTTAGCCGGCCCTGCTCAATACAACTATCCACTATCAGCCTAAGCGCTGCCGAATCTGCCATTATTTCTTCGACTTGTAACGCTGCCCTATATTTCTGGTATTCAGGCAATCCAAGCGCCATCAAAATCGCAATCACCGCAATCCCAATCGTCACTTCAATCAAATTAAATCCATGCCGTTGTTTCATTGATTCCTCTAAAAAAATATTATCCTGCAAGATTGGATGCATTTTTAATTCATATAAATAGAACAGCATACCGACGGTAAAGTTGGATCTTCATGTGTGTATCCCTATCCCTGCGTGAATCAATAGACTAACTATTAAAAACAATGACATCTGCTATTCTTATTAGCAAACAGGGGTTTTAACTCATTTTTTATCATCCATAAAAAAGCCCCGGAAAATTGCCGGGGCTTTTCTTTATTCTTGCTCAATCAAAGGAGTCAGACCCCACTGATTAACCAAACTCTAGCTTGTCTTATGGACAACCACGAGGCGTATAGTTAGCAGCCACTGTAGTTGCACAAGTCCAAGTACCAGAAGCAGGAACGCGAGTCCATGTTAAAGTGCTTGCTGCAATTACTGCTGAAGCACTATTACCAAAGGTTGCCACAACAGATGCAACACCCGCCGCTGCAAGGTTAGCTTGAGAATAACCGTTAATACCGGCTGTCGCAGCTGGAGCACCCGCTTGCGCAGCACCAGTAACGATAGTTGATGCAGATGCTTGAGGATCACATTGACCCACACCATTACCAATAACAGTCTTGCCTTCAAGAATACATACTTCAACCGCTGTTTTTATTGCACCTGCTTCTGCCATTCCACGTGTTACTTGTGATTTAGCAATATAAGTTTGATACTGCGGCAACGCAATCGCAGCCAAAATACCAATGATCGCGATAACAATCATTAATTCAATCAATGTAAAACCTTGTTGTACTTTCTTCATTGTGTTCATGTTACTTCTCCATATTATTTTAAGTAAGTAGACGTAAAGCAGTCGTCTGCCCTAGATGATGCAGATTTAATGCCAACTTTGTTAACTATATCAAAAAAAACCATAAAGTACTGTTTAATAAAGATAATTTAATTATTTTTCTATCTCTATAAATTTATAGTAATTATATTCATCGGTCTCTCTTCGCGCATGATAACCGCAACAGGTCAAAATGTGACGTAAATGGTCAGTTTATGATTTAGTATTCCCTTTGTATACCAACCGCTCCCCACTAAGATGACAAACATATATCGGGTTTAGAAAGTCGATTTAAGATACCAGACAAGCATTCGCCACACACCAAAATGCGGCGTTATTCTAAATCCAATTTTTTAAGTCGATAGCGCAAGGCGCGGAAAGTGATACCTAATTTCTTAGCCGCCGCTGTTTTATTCCACCGAGTTTCCTCTAGTGCATTCATAATAAGTTCACGCTCTTGGGATTCCATTGTGCTAGCTAAGTCAGATTGCGCAGTGCCCACATCGTTTTCTACTGCAATATCACCAATAGCTTCGTTCACCTGTGCCATTGGTTTTTTACCGGGCACGGGCAGCATCAGGTCTTCTACTTCGATTTGTTGATTTTCTGCCCATGTTTGTGCACGCTCTAATATATTTTCTAATTCTCTAATATTTCCTGGGAACTCATATCTTTTAAGCGCTAACATCGCCGTTGGGCTAATAACCCATTCCGCCTTATCTTCTCCACCTACCGCCGTGATATTCTTTAAAATATAATTAGCCAGCATGGGAATATCATCTTGTCGCTCACGGAGCGAGGGTAATGGCAATTCAATCACGTTAATCCGGTAATAGAGATCTTCTCTAAATTGGCCTTGCTTCACCCGTTCGGCCAAATTATGATGTGTCGCGCTTAATACGCGTACATCAATACTGACCTCTGCATTCGCACCTACTCGTCTAATAGATTTTTCTTGCAACACACGTAGTAATTTCACTTGCATGCTCATAGGCAGCTCGGCAACTTCATCTAATAATAGAGTCCCCCCATTGGCAGCTTCAAACAAGCCCTGTTTATCGCTGCTAGCGCCCGTAAATGCCCCTTTCACATGACCAAACAGTTCGCTTTCAACTAGCTCTGCAGGTATGGCACCACAGTTTACTGCAATAAAAGGCATTTCACCTCGGGCGCCCAGCTCATGGATAAGGCGTGCTGTCAGTTCTTTCCCTGTGCCCGATTCGCCACTAATATAAACAGGTGCCTGGCTCCGTGCAAGCTTGGCAATCTTTTGCCGCACGTCATGCATCACAGCTGTTTTACCGAGTAAACGCTCAGCCGCTTGAGAAGATTCCGCTGTCACTTCTGCTTCGGTATCTTTTTTCGCTAGCTTCAGCGCGCTCTTTACAAGATCACGCAACACACGCAAACGAACTGGTTTAGAAACAAAATCAAACGCACCCACTTTTAAGGCTTGTACGGCTAATTCCACACTGCCATGTGCTGTAATAACGGCAACGGGGATTTGTCGGTAATCGCGTTGAATTAATTCCACTATTTCAAAACCATCCCCATCTGGTAAGCGCATATCCGTTAAACAGATATCAAACACTTTACTCGCCAGTGCTTTTTTCGCTTCTGCTACAGTCTCTGCCGTTGTGCAGATGATATCCATCTTCTCTAGCGTTAATACAATCAACTCTAAAATATCAGGTTCATCATCAATAATGAGTGCGGTTGCTTTCATTTCAATCCCTGTTTAATTTCGGGCGTAATCGTGACTCTAAAACAAGTGCGCTTACTTTCCTCAACATAATACAATAATGCACTATTAGCGTGTGCCATTTCTCTTGCGAGATGCAAGCCAAGGCCTACACCACCCGTTCGTTCTGTATTAAAAGGTTCAAACAATTGTGGTAATGCCGTTGGCGATACGCCAGGACCATTATCAATTACATCAATAGTTGCTTTCTCTTCATTAATATTATCCGTCACCTGTTGTAAGCGAATCAATACTTGTGATGATTCATTTTCTGAATTTGAATAATGCCATGCATTACTGCATAAATTCCACATGATCTGCCTTAATTGTGCCTTATCGAAAGAGATCTGTATTAATGGCGCACCCACTGTTAGTATGATTAAAGCACGGTCAATCCCTTCACTTTCACAGAATTCATCTACAAATTTTTCTAACCAACTCGCCAAAACAAAGGACTCTTTATTCAGTACCTTATTTCGGCTCAATTGTAATACCGCATCAATCACCCCGTTCACTCGTCCACAATGTCGATCGATTATTTGTAATAAGTTTTTATTTTCCGCATTAAAATCACCTGCTTCATCCAATAATTCAGTGGCATGGCTAATGGCGCCTAATGGGTTGCGTATTTCATGTGCAATACTCGCTGCCATCCGACCTAAGGAAGCCATTTTCATTTGCTGCGCTTGCTCTGTCATAACCGACAAATCATCTAGAAAAATAACCACATCCCCATTACTTAAAGGAGTCATATTCGGCATAATTTGAGTTGTATTGTGTTTGGATTCAAATGTATACAATACCCGTTGATCATTACTGCGACGCCATTGCGTTAATTGGGAAAGTAATTTTGGCGCGAGCGTAGATAAATGTGCGCCTGAAACCGCACGCTTCGCCAACACGCCCAACATCGTACGGGCAGATTGATTAATCGAATAGACATTGTCTTTTTTATCGACGGTCACCACACCAACCTGCAAGCGGTCAACAATCAGTTGGTTCAGTGCGGTCACTTTACTTGCATCCGATGCATGTTGATACATCAAGTTTTCACTGCGTTGCACGCGTTTACTTAATATTTGCGTCAATAATGCCGTTGCGAAAAACATCACTCCAAGTATGCCAGCCCGATAGTAGCTTGGATCACCGGCTGCTTCTAGTTGCCCATAGCTCACTTCTGCAAATAAAGCGATGGTCGCCAATGCCGCATAAAAGAAAGATAATTTACCTGTTGAAAACAGGCTGCCAATCATCACGACAATACTCAATAGAAGCCCTAAACCTGTATCTAGGCCACCACTAAAATGTATTAATGCTGTCAATACAACAATATCGACCATAAGCTGCGCAGTGAGGAAGAAATAAAATGGCAACCCTCTAAATAATGCAATAACAAGGCATACCGCCGCAAAGATGCAATAGGCTTGTATTGTTACATTATAGAAAATAGGTGCATGCGCAGCTAAAAAGGCAGCGCCAGACTTAAAGTAAAATAAGCCAAATAATACAATCGCCAATAAAAGACGATAGATTGCATACAACCGCAATCCTCGCCAAGCAATAGATTCGTCTATATTCTGTTCTGAAACTGCTGGGTCAGCCATGTTTTTTAATATCTAAAGTTTCATGTTCAACACAGCAGTAATACACTACTGTGTCTCGGTCTGACTGAATGGCCTCATTCTCTACAACGTGTATGCCGCAATAATCACATTTAACTAAACCAGTGCTATCACTTGATATCGCATCCGGGCGCTGATTAGCGCCCGCCCGCGCATCTAAAAATCGCTTAATGATGATATAAATCATTAAGCCAATGGCAATTAGTAATAATATCCGCATAATCTGACTTCTGTCGTAATAATCAGTGTCATTTATACCATATGTTGCGTTGACTAGCCACGAGAAGCACGTTTTCTTTCATGCTCCAATAATAGCTTTTTCCGAACACGTAAGTTTTTGGGTGTAACCTCAACCAATTCATCATCCCCAATAAATTCCAAAGCTTGCTCTAAACTCATCCGAATTGGTGGTGTTAATGAAATAGCTTCATCTGTCCCTGATGCTCGAACATTAGTCAGTTGTTTACCTTTCAAAGGGTTCACAACAAGGTCATTATCACGAGAATGGATTCCAATGACCATACCTTCATAGACTTCATCACCATGACCGATAAACATCCGACCACGCTCTTGTAAGTTAAAAATAGCAAAACCCACTGCTTTACCCACACCATTCGCAATCATTACACCGTTCATCCGTTTACCAAAGGTGCCTTCCTTAACCGGCGCATAGTGATCGAATACGCTGTAAATCAAACCTGTACCTTGAGTAGCCGTTAGAAATTCAGTTCTAAAGCCAATCAATCCACGCGATGGGATCACAAAATCTAAGCGCACCCGCCCTTTACCATCTGGTGCCATATCGCGTAATGCCGCTCCACGTTCCCCCAATTTTTCCATAATCGCACCTTGATGCTGATCTTCAACATCAACGGTGACATCTTCATAAGGCTCTTGTTTTACCCCATCCACTTCACGGATAATCACTTCAGGACGAGACACGCCCAACTCAAATCCTTCACGGCGCATGGTTTCAATCAATACTGATAAATGTAATTCACCACGACCTGATACTTTAAATTTATCTGGATCAGTCGGTGTTTGCTCTACCTTAAGCGCCACATTATGAATCAGCTCTTGATCTAAACGCTCTTTAATCTGCCGAGTAGTGACAAACTTGCCTTCTTTACCGCAGAAAGGTGAGTTGTTCACTTGGAATGTCATGGTGACCGTTGGCTCGTCTATCGATAGCGGTGGCAAGGCTTCAACATTATTGATATCACATAATGTATCCGAGATATTTAACGGGTCAAGCCCTGAGAAAGCAATAATATCGCCCGCTTGTGCTTCTGAGACTTCTTCCCGCTCCAAGCCCATAAAACCCATCACTTGCTGCACACGGCCTTGGCGTGTTTTGCCATTGACATCAACCACCGTGACAGGCGTATTCGTTTTAACGCGACCGCGTTCAATCCGGCCCACACCGATAACGCCCACATAGGTATTATAATCAAGCGACGAGACTTGCATTCTAAACGGACCATCGGGATCGACATCTGGCGCAGCGACTTTATCAACCACCATCTGGAATAATGGCTCCATATCACCTTCGCGCACATCCGATTCTAAACCTGCAAAACCATTCAATCCTGATGCATAAAGCACTTCAAAATCAAGCTGCTCATCCGTTGCATCTAAGTTTGCCATCAAATCAAAGGTTTGATCGAGCACCCAATCAGGGCGCGCTCCTGGTTTATCAATTTTATTGATAACAACAATGGGTTTTAAACCTTGCGCTAAGGCTTTTTGCGTTACAAATCGTGTTTGCGGCATGGGGCCTTCAACCGAATCAACCAACAGCAAAACAGAATCAACCATTGACAGCACACGCTCCACCTCACCACCAAAGTCGGCATGGCCTGGAGTATCTACGATATTGATACGATAACCTTTCCAACGAATGGCAGTATTTTTAGATAGAATCGTGATACCACGTTCTTTTTCTAAATCATTCGAATCCATTACCCGGTCAGCCACTTCTTCATGCGCACTAAAGGTGCCTGATTGACGGAGTAATTGGTCAACCAAGGTGGTTTTACCATGATCGACATGCGCGATAATCGCGATGTTTCGTAAATTTTCTACTGTGCTCAAAATAATATCCTTAAATTCAATTTAGGTAAGATTTAAAAATCTTACTTTTTTAATTCATTTGTTAAGTTCGGTGAGAGGTCATCTAGTATCGCTTGTTGAATCGGCAAATTACCAACAACAACATTACCATGCGCCATATAATTATCGCCCCCAGTAAAGTCAGTGACCGTGCCACCCGCTTCTTCGACCAATAAGATACCTGCGGCCATATCCCATGGTGCCAAGCCAATTTCCCAATAACCATCCACACGGCCTGCTGCCACATAAGCAAAGTCTAAGGCAGCCGAGCCACCACGACGAACATCTTCGACTTGAGAAAACAAAGATTTAAATGTCGTATGATAGGCTTCCGTATGCTCTGGGTATTTGAACGGGAATCCTGTCGCTAATAGTGCAGTATCTAATGTTTTTCGTTTGCTGACGCGTAGGCGTCGATCGTTTAATTGGGCGCCGGCACCACGTGACGCCGTAAATAATTCTTCTCGCATCGGGTCGTAGACCACCGCATGCATTATTTTGCCGCGCACCATTACACCGATAGACACACAGAAATGCGGGAACCCATGTAAAAAGTTATTTGTGCCATCTAAGGGATCAATAATCCAAACCGTTTCACTCTCCCCTGCTTCACCAGATTCTTCCGCTAAAATCGCGTGCTCTGGATATGCCTTGTGAATCGTTGCAATAATTTCTTGTTCCGCCAATCGGTCAACATCACTGACAAAATCATTACGGCCTTTTGTCGTAATTTCTAAATGATCAACATGTTCTATTGAACGGACAATGACATTACCTGCTGCGCGCGCAGCACGAATCGCGATATTTAAAAGTGGGTGCATGTGTATTTTCCAGAGCGAACTAAAAGCATACGACTTACGCTATACATTCAGCTTAAATTTCAAGGTTAACAAACCATTATACCTTCTATTCAATCTAATTTTGTATAATTTTATCCGCTGAATATTAAACCGCTCTGCTTCCGCCTGAAACTACCCGTATAAAATACCAATAAACAATGGACAGCCTCATAAATACTTGGTAGCCTGCTTATATATTGCCTTGCAATATATCCTTAAATCACTGCATAAATCTGGAGTTTATCGAATGAAAGCATTAAAACTAGGCCTGACGGTTCTTCCCCTCGTATTCTTAACTGCTTGTGCATCACAACAAGTAACTTCAACTTCTTCAATGGACGACATGGCAACATTAAAAGCGTCTGTGCAACAAGCACTCGATGCTGCAACAACAGCCCAAAGCTCTGCTGATACTGCTCGTCTTGAATCTGCTAATGCATTACGTGCTGCATCTTCAGCACAAGATACTGCTAATGCAGCTCAAAGCTCAGTTGACGAATGCTGCGCTAAGATTGATCGTATGTTTGAAAAAACAATGCAAAAATAAGTTTCTACACTTTAAGTTCTACGATAAAAAAGGCTGGGAGATTCTCCCGGCTTTTTTTATGATTGTTAGTTTTTTATAAAGCGGCCTCACTCACAGATACCGTCCAAATAGGCAGACCACTCAATCGTGTTACCTCTGCCGCCACTTCAGCCGCCATACTTTGAGAATCAAATGGCCCAATAAGCACCTCGCCTTTTGCAGGCCGTTGCAGTGGCCAAAACCGCTCATCCAATTTCATACTGGCTAATGCAGGTACTAGTTTTTCCCGTACATCTTCTGCTAAACCCGCATGTAAAAACCAAACATCGCCTACCGTCTTAATACGTGGCGCATTCAATGCTTGCACATGACCTTGAGCCTCTCTTTCTATTTGACCAATAAAAAGCCAATCCGCATCTGATAGTGCGGGCACCATAGCCGCCGCAACGGTATCTATCATAGAAGTGTGGGGTTGGGTATCAATTTGTTCCCGTCCATTATGCTCTGCATGTGCTTCTAGATAGAGCCGGCTATCTTCCCAAGCTGCTTTATAAGGTTGATAGACCAGGTTCACTGTCGTATTCACCGAAACGTGATCAAATAAACGTTCGATATCCTCTGGAAATAGCCGTATACAACCATGGCTCACCCGCATTCCCACGCCAAAGGGCTTATTTGTGCCATGTAGTAAATATCCTGGAATACCCAATCGCATCGCATAAGCACCCAATGGGTTTTCTGGCCCAGCTGGCACCACGCGCGGCAGCGGATCTCCCTTTTCTTCATGCTCTTTTAGTATCGAGGCCGGCGGGGTCCACGTGGGATCTTTTTTCTTTTCCGTAATACGCGTTAAGCCTAACGGTGTTTCCCATCCTTCTCGACCTATCCCAATGGGGTGTGTAATCACTTGTTGTCGCTCGCCTGCAATCACCTCTGGATAATAAAACAAACGCATTTCAGCAAGGTTAATTACAATTCCTTTTTGAGGTGCGTCTGGCAAAATAAAGCGGTTGGGTATTAATACTTCGCGTTGATCTCCTGGGATCCAAGGATCAATGCCTGGATTAGCTGCAATAATTTCCCGATAACCCACATCAAAACGACGCGCAATATCTAACAATGTATCTTCATAATGGCTATAAACAATTAAATTATGGCCTACCACACGTGATGATGGATCGGTAAGGTAAAATGTCGTTGCACTAGCTGGCTGCCAGCATAGGAACACCGTTAATATTATCGCAAACAATGGTTTCATTTCTTTTCTTGCCTATCTTAAATGTAATGGAATTGTACCGCGTTATCAGACTCTTCACTGGATTCATCCAAAAATAACCTAAATTTTATCATTGACCTCTTTCCATCATCAGCCAGCTCGCGTAACCTTACGCTAATGAAACGATTTCAATTATTATTACTGCTCGCCACACTCACACTTTCTGGCTGTTCTTTCTTCTCTAAAGATGAAATTAAAACAGAAGAATCTTGGGGGGCAGATCGCATCTATTCTGAAGCGAAAGCATCTCTCAATGTTTCTGACTATGCGAGCGCCATTAAATATTATGATCAAATAGAAACACGGTTTCCCTTCGGTGGTTATGCACAACAAGCTTTACTTGAATCTGCCTATGCCAATTACAAATTAAAAGAAACAGACATTGCGATTGCAACCTTAGATCGCTTTTTACGCGTTTACCCACTCAATCCCAATATTGATTATGCTTATTATTTGCGTGCGTTAGCTAATTTCAAACGTGGCTTTGGTTTAGTTCAGCGTTTTGTTCCTCGAGATGAAAGTCAACGTGATCCAGGCGCTGCAAGAGCGGCATTAAAAGACTTTACAACGTTGGTTACCCGTTACCCTAAAAGCAAATACAGTGAAGATGCGGCGCAACGCATTGTTTATCTGCGTAACAATCTAGCGCGCCATGAAGTGAATATCGCAACATACTATATGCGCCGAAATGCGTACCTTGCTGCGGCAAATAGAGGGCGCTATGTGGTTGAGAATTATGCCCGAACACCTGCGGTTCCCGATGCGCTATTAGTCATGGCAAAAGCCTATAAGATATTAGGAATAGATGATTTATCTGCTGACGCCTTACACGTGCTTAAGCAGAATTACCCCGGCCACCCAGGCGTGGCCGATGTTGAACAAACAAAATTAATTCCGGGCAAGTAGTCTCCCTCAAAATTTAAAGTGTCTTGATTTACAGGACATCCAGATGATTGCCTAGATCGCTTCTTTGCCTAGATCGCTTCTTCGCCTTGCTCGCCAGTCCGAATGCGAATAACTTGTTCTACTGATGTTACAAAAATCTTGCCATCACCAATTTTACCCGTGTTCGCCGCTTTAATAATTGCTTCAATACAGCCATCTACCGCCGAATCTGACACCACAATATCCAGTTTCACTTTAGGCAAGAAATCGACAACATATTCTGCACCACGGTATAACTCAGTATGCCCTTTTTGACGGCCAAAACCTTTTACTTCTGAAGCTGTTAAGCCAGTTACGCCGATCTCAGATAACGCTTCGCGTACATCATCTAGTTTGAATGGTTTAATAATCGCTTCAATTTTTTTCATCTCGTTTTCCCTTATTCATTAAAATCCGCACTCACAGTATAACCTGATGTAATAGGATAACGCCTATCCCGTCCGAATGCACGACCCGTTACACGAATACCCGGCGGCGCTTGACGACGCTTATATTCATTTCGATTCACCATGCTAATAACACGGCTTACTACCGTAGGATCGCCGCCAGCAGCCACCATTTCTTCATAACACCAATCTTCTTCCACAAATTGCTGCAATAATACATCTAACACCTCATAAGGCGGCAAACTATCATGATCAAATTGGTCCGGCGCCAATTCTGCTGACGGGGGCCGAGTAATAATGCGTTCAGGGATAATTGGAGAAAGCGTGTTTCGATAATTTGATAATTCAAACACCAACGTTTTATACACATCCTTTAAAGGCGCATAACCACCAGCCATATCGCCATATAAAGTGGAATAACCCACCGCCATTTCACTCTTATTGCCCGTTGATAACACCATCGCACCTGTTTTATTTGATAAAGCCATCAATAAAACACCACGGCATCGCGCCTGAATATTTTCTTCTGTGGTATCTACCTCTGTGTCCGCGAAGGTATCAGACAATGATTCTAAAAATTGTTGGAATACAGGCTCGATTGATATAATCTGATAATCAACCCCTAATCCCGCTGCCATTTCTTGTGCATCATCCAAACTAATTTGAGCGGTATAGCGCGATGGCATCATCACTGTTTGTACGTTTTCGGCACCAATCGCATCTACCGCCAACGCCAACGTTAATGCAGAATCAATGCCTCCAGACAGCCCTAAAACAGCCTTTGAAAAACCATTTTTATGAATATAATCACGCAAACCAACCACAAGTCCTTCATACAACATGCTCAACTCATCATGCTTTTTAACCGTCGCACCCGATAGCTGACATTTCCCCGCCGCATCTTTTTGCACCTCAACAGCATACAAACCCGCTTCCCATGCCGGTGCTCTTGCGACTTTCTCGCCATTCGCAGCTAATGCAAATGAGCAACCATCAAAAATTAATTCATCTTGCCCGCCCATTAGATTGACATAGATAATAGGTAAGCCTGTTTCGGTCACCCGTTGCCGCACTTCCGTTTCACGCAGCTGCCACTTCCCCTGTCTAAATGGCGACGCATTAAGATTAAGCAATAATTCAGCACCGGCATCTGCCGCTGCCGCTGCGGGCCCTGCAAACCAAATATCTTCACAAATTGTAATGCCTAATTTAATACCTTTATAGTCAACCACACATGGCAAAACACCTGGCACAAAATAACGCTTCTCATCAAACACGCTGTAATTAGGTAAACAAGATTTATAGTAGGTTGCCAGCGTTTCCCCATCAGCAATCAATGACGCCGCATTATATAAATCTTCTCTCACTGTGCCTGAAGGATGGCCCACTAATACGCCAATCCCTTTTAGCTCCGCGCGTAACTTGGCTAAGCCCTTTTCGACTCGACGTAATAAGCCCTGCCGTAATAATAAATCTTCTGGCGGGTAGCCCGTTAGCGTCAATTCAGGAAACACCACTAGATCAGCTTGCATCGTGTCGCGCGCCGTATTGGCCGCCGCAATAATCATTGCCACATTACCCGCCACATCACCCACCAGCGGATTAATTTGACCCATTACAACACGCAGCATATCGCTCACTTTAACGCCGCCAGCATCACATCGCCCATTTGCGTGGGTGCGCGCGCAATATGCACGCCTGCCGCGTCAAGCGCCGCTAATTTTGCTTCTGCCGTACCTTGTCCACCACTGATAATCGCGCCTGCATGCCCCATACGCTTGCCCGCTGGTGCAGTCAAACCCGCAATATACGCCACAACGGGTTTCGTTACCTTATCTCGAATATAATCCGCCGCTGCTTCTTCAGCTTGACCACCGATCTCACCCACCATCAAAATTCCTTCGGTTTGCGGATCGGCTTCAAATAAAGCAAGGCAATCAATAAAATCCATACCGTGAATTGGATCGCCGCCAATCCCCACACAAGTACTCTGCCCTAAGCCATTTAAAGTTGTTTGGTGTACCGCTTCATAGGTCAAGGTGCCCGACCGCGACACAATACCAATCTTACCTGCCAAATGAATCGACCCAGGCATAATGCCAATTTTGCATTCATCAGGGGTAATCAAGCCTGGGCAGTTCGGGCCAATTAGTCTAGCATCACTATTTTTAAGCGCCAATTTCACCTTCAACATATCTTGTACCGGAATACCTTCCGTAATACAGGCAATCACTTTAATACCTGCATCTGCCGCTTCTAAAATCGCATCTGCCGCAAACGCTGCAGGCACATAAATCATCGTCGCATCAGCGCCGGTCTCAACCACCGCTTCGCGTACGGTATTAAACACAGGCCGTTCTAGATGTGTTTGTCCGCCTTTGCCGGGGGTGACACCGCCAACAAACTGTGTGCCATAAGCAATCGTTTGCTCAGAATGAAAAGTTCCTTGTTTACCCGTAAAGCCCTGGCAAATCACTTTCGTATCGCGATTAATTAAAATACTCATACTCCCGCTCCTTGTGCTGCAGAAACCGCTTGATGTGCCGCTTCTGTTAACGATGTAGCTGCGACTAAATTTGTCATCCCACTCTCCGCCAGCAATGCAATTCCCTCTGCTGCATTAGTGCCCTCTAAACGCACCACAATCGGCAACGTTAAGCCCACTTCTTTTGTTGCTTGAATCAAGCCTTGTGCAATTAAATCACAGCGTACAATGCCACCAAAAATATTCACTAAAATTGATTTCACCTTGCCATCTGCCACAATTAATTTGAATGCTTCTGCTACCCGTTCAGCGGTTGTACCGCCGCCCACATCTAAGAAGTTTGCTGGCTCGCCACCCGCCATTTGAATTAAATCCATTGTTGCCATCGCCAAGCCCGCACCATTCACCATACAAGCAATATCGCCATCCAATGAAATATAGTTTAGGTCAAATTCTTTCGCTGCCACCTCAGTCGGATCTTCTTGGCTGGCATCAAACATCGCCGCCAAATCTGGATGACGATATAAGGCATTATCATCAAGCTCTATTTTGGCATCCAAGGCGACCAATCCACCCGACTTCGTCACTACTAGTGGATTAACTTCTACCAAGCTCGCATCTTGCTCTGTAAATAGTCGGTAAACACCTTGCATCACACCTTGTAACTGCTTAAAAGCCAGCCCTGTTAATGATAAAAAGAAGCCCGCTTCACGACATTGGTAACTTTGTAAGCCCACAGCAGAATCAACCGAAATTGTCATGATCGCGTCAGGGGTGGCTTCTGCTACCGATTCAATATCCATCCCACCTGATGCTGACATCATAAATACAATACGTTGCGTACTGCGATCCACCACCGCTGACAAATAAAGCTCTCGCTCAATTTCTGATGGCAACTCAATCCATAGCTGATTAATAGGTAACCCTTCGGCGGTTGTTTGTGCAGTCACCAATTGCTGTCCTAACATTGCATCCGCAGCATTTTCAACATCCGCCAGATTATCAACCAGCCTTACCCCGCCCGCTTTGCCTCGCCCTCCCGCATGCACTTGTGCCTTCACAACCCATCGGGCACCGCCTAGATCACGTGCTGCTTGCGCTGCTTGCGCAACGGTATCGACCACCACACCTTCCGGCGTAGCAATCCCATAGCGCGTAAACAGTTGTTTGGCTTGAAATTCGTGTAAATTCATTCTATTCCCATCAATCCTTTCTAATAGCCTATTTTCTCGCAATACAGCCTTAAATGCTATACCTCTCATGATATAGTAAGCATCATGTTAACTTTATATCCGGATATCCAACCTTATACCTCACATCTGCTGGATCGTGAACCGCTGCCACAAGGCGGATGCCATCAAATTCATATCGAAGAATGTGGCAACCCAGATGGCATTCCCATCCTCTTTATTCATGGTGGCCCTGGTTCAGGTTGCCGGCCTGCACACCGATGTTATTTCGATCCCAATTTATACCGCATTATCTTATTTGATCAACGTGGTTGCGGGCAATCATTGCCCCATGGTGAACTCAGCCACAACACAACACAACACCTTATCGCCGATATAGAAGCCATCCGCCAACACCTCAACATTGAAAAATGGGCCATCTTCGGTGGCTCATGGGGTAGCACGCTCGGCCTACTTTACGCACAACACTATCCAGAACGCGTCACCGCCATGATCTTACGCGGCATCTTCCTCGGCCGACAACAGGATATCGACTGGGCCTATGGCGAAAATGGTGCCGCTAAATTATTCCCTGATGCCTGGCAACGCTTGCTCTCTCATCTCAATCGTGATGAACAAACCGACCCCATCCAAGCCTATTACCAACGCCTCACAGGCGATAATGAAGTCGAACGTATGGCCGCAGCGCATTACCTACAAACTTGGGAAAGCACCATTGTGACCCTGCGTGACCACGAACTTATCCCCGATCTAGACCGCGATCCTGGTCCGCTTGCCCATGCCCGGATCCAATTGCATTATTCGCTTAATGAATGCTTTATTAGCGACACCCCTATTTTGGATAATATTGAGGTGATTCGTCATATTCCCACCACCATTATCCAAGGCAGATACGATATTGTCTGCCCCATGCAACAAACGTGGGCGCTCCATCAAGCTTGGCCAGAAACCACATTACAAATTCTACCTCTCTCAGGTCATGCTGCGGGTGAACCTGCTGTGATTCATGCGCTAGTCTCCGCTACCCGCCATTTAGCAAAAGATACCGAGAATGAACGCGCATGATCGGGCTTATCCAACGTGTTACCCAAGCTAGCATCACCATTGAAGGAAAACTATTTAGCCAAATAGAACAAGGCCTACTCGTGCTCGTCGGTGTAGAAAAGAAGGATACCGAAACACAAGCCGACAAACTGCTCCATCGTCTGCTCAGCTATCGTGTCTTTGCAGATGAAAATGACAAAATGAACCTATCCGTACAAGATATCAACGGTAGTCTGTTACTCGTACCGCAATTCACCTTGCCAGCCGACACCCGCAAAGGGAATCGCCCCAGCTTTACCCCTGCCGCTGATCCAGCAACCGGCCACGCGCTTTTCCATTATCTACTCAGCCAAGCCAATCAGCAGTATCCAGAACATATTCAATCCGGTCAGTTTGGTGCAGATATGCAGGTTAGTCTGGTTAACAATGGTCCCGTTACCTTCTGGCTTCAGGTAAAATAGGCTAAACATAAACGTTACCCTGCCCTTTTATCCTGAGGTATATCCGCAAGGAAAAATAGGGCAGGATAAAACAATAAAATCTAGGTAACATTAAACACCCATGCGCAATATCGCTATCGTCCTTATTATTCTCTTTGTCGGCTTCTTCTTACTGATGCAAATTCCTGCCGACAAACAAACCGCCACTATGCCTTGGGATATCACCCATCACCCAGATGGCACGACCAGTGTTTTTGGACTACAACTCACCCACAATACCCTCGCCGATGCCCAGCGCTATTTCCGCGCTGCAGGTGATATTGCCCTATTTGAAAAAAATGATGAGCTACGCGCAGAAGCTTTTTTCAAAAGTGTCCATTTTGGTGGCCTCTCTGGCAAAATAATTCTCACCCTACAAGTTGATCCTGCCAGCCTGCAAGCCATGCATCCCCATGCCACCAAAGCACAAAAGCAACCCAGTGGCGCCACCAAATCACAACCTCAACCAGACGATCTTCCCCAGCTCACTAACGCCCCTATCCAAAGCATTGCCTATATCCCCAGCATACACCTAGATGAAGCTAGCCTACGCCACCGTTTCGGTGAACCTGACCACATCAGTTATAGTAATCTTAGTTCTAATCCTGATGAACCTAACAATAAAATCAGCCATTGGTATTACGCCCAACAAGGCCTAACTATCCTACATTCGCCCGATAGCAAACCCGTATTGCAATATAACCTACCTGAATAAGGTAAAATAACCCCATGACATTTGATGATTTAATGCTAGACCCACTGCTACTAAAAGCAGTCAAAAAACAAGGTTTCACCCAAACCACTCCGATTCAAGAGCATGCGATTCCTGTTTTATTGGAAGGCAAAGATGTGCTTGCTTGTGCAGCAACGGGCACAGGGAAAACAGCAGCGTTTGTGTTGCCCATTATGCAAGGCTTTATTGATACACCACCACGACAACATTTGCCTCGTGTGTTAATTCTCGCACCAACCCGTGACTTAGCGATTCAAATTCACAAGGTTGTTACGCAGCTAGGCTATGGCCTATCGCTCCATCCTGTGATCGTAACGGGCGGCTTATCGCCTGCCAAACAAATTGAATATCTTGAAGGTGATTGCGATATTATCACTGCCACGCCAGGCCGCTTGTTACAGCTCGTCAATGAAAACGATATTGATCTAAGCAGCGTCGAACTCGTCATTGTTGATGAGGCAGATCGCATGTTAGATATGGGGCAAGGCCCTGATGTATTGCACATTATGGCGGCGCTGGATGGCGGTTTTCAAACGGGCCTGTTTTCAGCCACATTGCAAGGTGGTGGCATCACCGTTTTCGCTGAAGAAATCTTAAAAGAACCAGAACACATTCAAATTCACGCATCGAACAAACAAGCCGAAACAATCACACAACAAGTTTATCTTGCAGATGGTTTCGATCATAAAAACAAGTTGTTAGAGACCATACTTAAACAAAAACATTGTGATCGTGCATTGGTGTTTTGCAATAAAATTGAACGTGCTGATATCCTCACTGAATGGCTGCAGTCTCGTAATATTTCAGCCCAAGTATTACATGGTGAATTCAAACAATCTGATCGAATGGATAAAACCCGCAAATTCAAACAAGGCAAAATTAAAGTCATGGTGGCAACCGATGTCGCTGCTCGGGGGCTTGATATTGAAGATGTGAGCCATGTAATCAATTATGATCTGCCTTATCGGGGTGATATTTATATTCATCGCATCGGGCGCACAGCGCGCGCTGAGAAAGAAGGTTTGGCGATCAGCTTGGTTGAAATTCATGAGCTTAAAAATCTAGAGCGTATTGAATATCATCTTGAAACCCGCCTCCCCACCTTTAAGCTAGCAGGGTTAGAGCCTCGCCTACAACGTGCAAAGAAAAATGGCGATAAGCCGAAGAAGAAAACAGATAAAAGTAAACCACGCTATATTTCAAAAGCTGAACGTGAGAAAGTTAAAAGTGAATGAGCGCCATGTCAAATAGGCAGAGCAAGCCTAGCAAAGAAATATTCATACTCCGCTGGCTGCTGCTGCTCGCTAGCATCTTACTAGCGATTGGCTTAGTCTCTCCGATGATAACGCTGACCAAACTATTTTTTAGCCAACATTCCTTCTCAGTCATGGGTGGTATTGGTCAATTATTCTCAGATGGCCAGATTTTAATTGCGCTTATCATCGGCCTATTTAGCGTTGCCTTGCCAATTATTAAAATTGGCTTTCTCTTCCTCAGCCTCAGCGAACCACAGCAAAGCCCAGCCCACCAACGCCACTTACAAATGATGCATGATTATGGCCGCTGGGCAATGTTAGATGTAATGGTGGTGGCGATTATTATTGTCACCGTTAAGCTTGGTGCTATCGCCAGCATTCAAGTGCATAGTGGGCTTTATATTTTCGGGGCTGCAGTGTTACTAATCATGCTGATCACTCACCAAGCGATTAATCTAAAACAACAATGAAAACAATATCTTTAGCTCTCTTGTTAATGTGCTTTAATACGTCTTATGCGGCCGATATAAAGCCTTTTTCCTCTGATGGCTGCAGTGCCTTTCCAGATGGCACAATCATACAACAATCACTTTGGTTATCATGTTGCACAGAACACGATAAAGCCTACTGGCAAGGCGGCACAAAACAACAGCGTCTCGCGGCTGATCTGGCCTTGCAAGAATGTGTCGCCGATGTGGGTAAACCCGTTATCGCTGATTTGATGCTTGCAGGTGTCCGCGTGGGGGGATCACCCCATTGGCCAACCCAATTTCGTTGGGGTTATGGCTGGCCTTACCCACATGGTTATGACAAACCATTACCCAACCCCCTCCCCACCACACCGATTATTGATATGCATATCCACGCCGCGGGCCTAGGCTATGGTGATAGCGGCTGCTTTGTATCCGATGCCTTGAAAAATAGTTATAAATTTGATTATTACCTCAATGCATTTGGCGCCAGCCAAGCAGAAATTGTCGAGCAAGGCGATCAGATCATTATTCAACGTATAGCAGAAATGCTGCGGGCTTCAGAAAACGTCGATGGCGCTGTAGTGCTCGCCATGGATGGCGTAATCAATGCCGCAGGTGAATTGGATAAAGAAAAAACCCAAGTCTATATCCCCAATGCTTATATTGCAGCAGAAACCGCGCGCTATCCTGAACTCTATTTTGGTGCCAGCATTAACCCTTATCGCCATGACGCACTTGCGCGTTTAGAAACGGTTAAAAAGCAAGGCGCCAAACTGATCAAATGGATCCCCAATATTCAACATATCGATCCAGCTGATAAAAAACTCATCCCGTTTTATGAAAAAATGAAATCGCTCGATTTGCCTTTACTCAGCCATACTGGCCAAGAACGCTCGTTTGATGACGCCATTGATGAATATGGCGATCCTGAGCGGCTAATCCTACCCTTATCACTAGGGGTTACTGTGATTGCAGGTCATATTGCCACCACCGGTGAATCTGAAGCCCAAAGCAATTATGAACGCATCTTACCGATGTTTGAACAATATCCTAATCTCTACACCGATATTTCCAGCCTCACCCAAGTCAACAAACTCGGTTATCTTGAAACCGCATTAAAAGAGCCTAGATTAACTGGTCGGCTCATTTATGGCAGCGATTTCCCATTGGTTAATATGGTGCTGGTCTCGCCTTATTATTTCCCAATCAATCTCACCTTCAAACAAATGCGAGAAATTGATAAGATCAATAACCCGCTAGATAAAGATATTGCCCTTAAACAAGCCTTAGGCGTGCCTACGGATGTATTCTTGAAAAGCGCCACCTTGCTCAAGATACAACCCTAATTTCGCCTTATGTTACGATGTTGGTTCCTAACGCAAGGAATACACCATGACATTTATCCTCAATGCACTTATCGTTTTAGTGGCTTTACTCCACCTCTATTTTCTCGTGCTCGAAATGTTTTTATGGGATAAGCCTTTCGGTCGAAAAACCTTTAATCTCAGCAAAGAATTTGCAGCAGCATCAAAAAATCTCGCCGCCAATCAAGGGCTCTATAATGGTTTCCTCGCGGCGGGACTTATTTGGGGGCTCATGCTAGGCGCCGCAGGGCATGCCATCCTCACTTTTTTCTTAGTCTGCGTCATCATTGCTGGTATTTATGGCAGTATCACCGTGAGTAAACGGATTCTATTTATTCAAGCCTTACCCGCAGCTATCGCTTTGGCAATATTGTTGCTGATTTAGACTTATAAAGCGTCATATAACGCTAAATACCGCTTCGCGCTCTTCTCCCAACTAAAATCTTGTTCCATTGCAGTGATCACCACTTTACGCCACAACCGTGGACGTTTATATAAATCTAATGCACCAATAATACACGCTGACAAATCAGCCGCCGTGCTTTCTTCAAACTTAAAGCCTGTCGCTGTTTCCGCCTGACGATTCGTGTCGGTCGCATCGACTACCGAATCAGCCAACCCACCTGTATTCCTCACAATGGGTAGAGTGCCATAGCGTAGGCTATATAGCTGATTTAAGCCACAAGGTTCAAATCGAGAAGGCATCAAAAACAGATCAATCCCTGCTTCAATCTGATGCGCCAAAGGTTCGTTATAACCAATTTCCACGCCCACCTTATCTGGATAGCGCGCGCGTAATACCCGCAAAGCCTGCTCTGCTTCCGCGTCACCACTGCCTAAGCAGACCAATTGGATATCTTCACCCGTCGCCAATAACTCCGTCATTGCCGTTAATACGAGATCAATTCCTTTCTGAGAAACTAAACGACTAACCAAGCCAAATAAAGGTGTTCCCGCATTTTCTGGTAAGCCAAACTTTGCTTGTATTGCCGTTTTATTCTTTGCCTTAAATCGTACTGTTTTTGTAGTGTAATGTTTTGCAATATGCGGGTCATGCGCTGGGTCCCATTCAGCCATATCAATGCCATTCAAAATACCGGTCAAATCGCCGACACGATGTGCCAATAATCCTTCTAAGCCACAACCAAATTCTGCCGTACGGATTTCTTTGGCATAGGTTGGACTCACCGTCGTAATTTGATCAGCAAACACCAATCCCCCTTTCATAAAAGACATCTGTCCATAGAATTCAATTCCCGAGACATTACTCCACAAGCGTTCAGGTAAATCTAGCATCTCAAATGCTTCTTGTGAATACACACCCTGATAAGCCAAATTATGCACCGTAAATACTGTCTTAGGCCGATTCACCTCACCCGATAATAATGCCGGCACCAACCCCGTCTGCCAATCATTACAATGCACCACATCAGGCTGCCAACTAAAACCGGCCTGATTGAGTGCTACCGACACGACTGCGCGGGAAAATAAAGCAAAACGCGCTGCATTATCTGTCCATTCATCACCATCCGGCCCAGTATACGGACTACCCTCACGATTAAAATGCGTCGGCGAATTCACCAGCCATAACGTAATATCCGTATCCGGCAAGGTCGATTGCAAAATCTCAACCGGCCAATGAAAACCATCCAGCTTAATACTCGCAACTTTTTCAACCTGTTCTAATGCTGCCAAACATTTAGGATAAGCGGGCATAATCAAACGAATATCCTGCTCCATTCCATCTAAAGCGATCGGTAAGCTCGCCGCCACATCTGCTAAACCACCTGTTTTCATTAAAGGGTGAATTTCACTGCTTGCAAACAGAATTTTTCTCACGGCATTTTCCTAAAAATAGTACAATTAGCGCCTATTATATCTTTTGCTTTAAAGCAGCGTAATAATTTATCGACTGCTCGTTCGATTCGGAGACAACATGAAACCTTGTACTATCATCATCTTTGGTGCCACTGGCGATTTATCTAAAAAGAAACTACTGCCAGCACTCTACCATTTAAATATTGAAAATCGTCTCACTGATGATACAAAAATCATCTGTATGGGCCGTAGAGAAATCGCACAGGATGACTGGAAAGAACAAGTCAATGGTTATGTATCAGTAAAGGCACGTGGCGGCGTTGATGCTGCTGCATTAGAAAATTTCTTAGCAAAAATAAGTTACTTTAAAAATGATATTAATGATGCTGATTCTTATCAAGATCTTAAAAACAAGCTTGATGACCCTGTGCAAGGCTTCTCTAAAAATATCGTCTTTTACCTCTCTATCAGCCCGTCTTTATTTGGTGTTGTGGGCGATCAACTTGCCGCCGTTGGTCTTAATAAAGAAGAGGATGGCTGGCGTAATCTCGTAGTCGAAAAACCGTTTGGTTATGATCAAAAATCAGCGGCTGAACTGGAAACTGTACTCAGTCGTAATTTCACCGAAAATCAAACCTTCCGTATCGACCACTATCTCGGCAAAAGCACCGTACAAAATATCTTTGTATTCCGCTTTGCTAACCTTTTATTAGAGCCGTTATGGAACCGTAATTATATCGACCATGTACAAATCACCCATGCCGAGCAACAAGGTGTTGGCGGTCGTGCCGGCTATTATGATGGTTCTGGTGCGATGCGCGATATGATTCAAAGCCACCTATTGCAAGTGATGACATTGATCGCCATGGAACCACCTGCGGATCTCAATGATGAATCATTACGTGATGAAAAGGTAAAAGTGCTCAAATCAATTCGTCCATTGACAGAAGACATGGTCGATAGCCATGCCTTCCGTGGCCAATATGTAGCAGGCACGGTAAACGGCACAACACAAAAAGGTTACCACGAAGAACTCATGGAAGAAGATGAGTCAAAAGCAGGCAGTGTCACCGAAACCTATGCCGCAATGAAGCTCTATATTGATAACTGGCGCTGGCGTGATGTCCCCTTCTACCTCCGCACCGGTAAATGCATGCCTGAATCAAAAGCAACCATTGCGATTCGATTTAAAAAACCACCTCAAGAGTTATTCAAAGGCACCGATATCGGCGATAGCCATGCCAACTGGATCACCATGGGCTTGCAACCCGATAATACGCTTCGTATTGAGTTACAAGCCAAGAAGCCAGGCCTAGAAATCACTGCACACACTGTCGGCCTAGAAACCGTTGAAGTGGAAGATGAAAAACACAAATTAGATGCCTATGAAGCCATGTTGCTCAATGCCATCTTAGGTGACCGTTCTTTATTCTTACGTGCTGATGAAGTTGATTTAGCCTGGAAAGCCGTTGATCCGATTATCAAGAAATGGTCAAAAGAACAAGACTTCATACATAAATATGAAGCCGGCACATGGGGGCCAGAAGAAGTTTCTCAAATCTTTGATAATTCATGCCATGCGTGGCGGAATAATGTTTAGACGAATTTCCACCACATCTTTATTAAAACATATAATCATAGACTAAATAAATATGAATATCATCCAAAACTTAGCTGCTATTATCACCATAATATATGGGCTAATAAAAATAACACTTGAACTGAGAAAAATATGGAAAAGATTAGATCCAAGGCAAGTTGAACGATTAAAACAAAGAATATATATTACAAAATGGGTTGTTAGCCTATTAAGTGGCATCCTAATATTCGGCGCCCTGTTTATTTATGAAATGTATTTACAATCCCCCATCGATAGGGTCGCCACCGCCAAAATGATTTTATTCGCGGTGGTCGGGGCCAGCTGGTTCATTTTACACCTTGTATCACTTTTATTTACTATCGTTGAAGGACATCAAAAAATTATAGAAATTGGCCTTGATGAATTCACTTCAAATCGATCATCGGTAAGATGACCCATAATGTCATCTGTGCATGAAATAATAATTTTATCCTCCAAATTTTCGTGACATACAGCCATTATTCAATTGCTCTCTCCATTTACCTCACGGGAAAATTGAAAATTTCCAGAGTATAGTGACAGGAGCATACTTGTTCTCAGGACTTTTTCAACACCCACCAAGCAACACTCGCCATTACTACTTCGGCGACAAATAATAACCATATAAAAATATTCGGCGAACCATCCAAAACAATACCAAGTAAGCGTATAGAAGCAAGCGCTCCCATTAAGACTAAAACTGTTTTAACGCCCAATGCCACGTTATGATCATTTTTAGCACATTGCCAAAAAACGAATGCCAACCCTAACGCCAGGCCACCATAAGTCGCACGTAAATCAATCACCGCACTGGCCGAATCCGGAACACTTCCCGTTATTGTATTAGCAAGCAATGCTGGAAAGCATGCAAAGCCCAACCCGAACAACAAAAATAAACCGCAATTTATTTGAATTAATCTTTTTCCACTTTCCATACTATTTACCTTTATAAATGGATTCCCTCTTCCGAGGGAATGACAGCATTTTGGAAAAGACAACGCATGCTAGAAATACCGTGCAAACTCTAGCTGAATATAATCATCATCCCGAATCGAATAAAGCGCGCTATTATTTTGATCAATACTGAATAACCTCACTTCTAAAGAAGCCTTCCAGCGGTCTCCTAGCCGCCTGCTGGCTTCAACATTCCACATCCTATCATCGGTATCTAAATCTTGAATAATGCCAAAGAGTAGCTCGGTAGACTGTTCATCATTCCATGCTAAGCGTGTACCAATCATCAGGTCATTCTCAAATGGCGTTAATAAAGCATTATCTCGATCATCGAATAGGTATTCAGCAATTAAACCCACATCAATACCGCTTTCCGCCACATCATAAAAAGTATATTCAAAGCCGCCTGTTAGCGCTGTAAATGTATCTGAATCGCTATGCCGCCGAATCATTTCTAATTTCCATAACCATGATTCCGTGGTCATCTGAATATCTAGACCTGTTTGATGGATAATTTCGTAATAGGGTGTCAGCTTAAAATTAACAGGATTAAATTCAAACAAGGGTTCACGACTGGTGCCGTAGAAATGGGACAAACCCACATCCCAATCGCCAATGCTATGCGACCAACGCACAGCAGCATCAATATGACGCTCTTCCGATCCTGATTCATATTCAGCGTGATCTGTATCCACCACAAACTGGCTTCGTAAGCGCCCGTCTTTGCCTGCAAAGGTACGCTCTCGGAAATAAGGCAAGATAAATAGGTCAACTGTACCCCAATCCTTAAATAGGCTGAGGTTTATCATGGGTTGGCCTAGTTTATCTTCCGTATCAGTATTCTCTACCAAATCCGTTTGGTTGACAATATCAACAAGGTGCTGTGACTCAGTCACGCCCCAAAAAACTTTGCCAATACCGACTTTTAATTCCCAATCATCTGTCGCTTTAAGCCAAATCAACTCTCTCAAATCAATATGCGACCGTTCGCTATCTTCACTGTCTAACCGTGCATAAGGCGATATCAATAAACTCTGATTGCCACTATCCCATTGATGATAAAACTCGGGCGCAAGCACAAATGATAAATCGGTATCCTCTGGCGCACTAAACGGCGAATCATGCAGAAAATAACGCCCTTCTATGGCGCTATATCCCGACAACTCATAAGCAGCACTCGGCAACGCAAGCGATGCGAGTAACACACCGCCCAGCAAGCGAACTAACTTAGCGTTGGCGTTTAAGATCATTTTTCTCAAAGTCCTTTTCCGTTAAGCCTGTGCGGAATTCAAAGTTGCTCCACTCTAATACGGTAGATTTACCCGTTATATGATTCTCCATAGACATTTTGTGCGCACGCCAGTATTGATCTAAATATTGGTGATAATCACTCAATATATTGGTTTTCAATAAGCTATTTTTGCGGTCATAAAACACCATTTTCTGGGTACGATATTCTGTTTTATCAATCCACATTTCAATACGTTTATAACCTGAATGTTTATATTGTGGAATGGCTTCCACTACAAAGCAATCTTGCCCATTAACCGTCTCATCTTTTAGATAACGATACGTATATTTAGGGACTTCAAATGAACTGATATCTTCAAATGCAAATTCACTACCCATAAATGGGCCCGATTTGTTTTTTGATGCAATCCGTTTGACCCGTTTGAGCGCAGGCAAATAAAGCCATTGTTCATCAGGCACCAAAGAATGTGAAAAAGTTAAAAAGGCCGTGCCTTTAATATCACGAGGCTCATCAAATATAGTTAAGCCCTTATCACCATCGCCATCCATTTCTAAATTGGCGACACGGATCACCCGTACGCTTTCCTTGCCTTGTTTATTACGCAATGTCATCCGCATTTCAGCACGGCTATCTTGCCAGCCTTTATCCCGATTATCTGATTCGGTCACAATCGCCAGCCCTTTTTCTTCTGGTGTTTCTGCGACAGCGAACCCAACAGGTGTAAGCAATGCTGCTACTAATAATAATGTCGTTAAATTACGCATCTTTTTTTCCCTCTAATTTAATTAATAACGCTGGTAAGAATAAGAAATCCATTATCAACGCAATGGCAATCGTAATCGCCGTCATCATACCCATATGTGCATTCAATGCAAAATGAGATTGTGCCAACACAATAAAGCCAGCCACCAACACCAATGTTGTCACCCATAACGCCACGCCCACGGTATTAAAGGCATAACGTACCGCCTCCACGGCATCCATCCCTTTCTCCCGCCGGGCACGCAGGTATTTGCTCAAGAAGTGCACAGTATCATCCACTACAATACCCAATGTCATCCCTGTCACCACAGATAGAGAAAGCCCCACCTGACCGACCATCAAGCCCCAAATCCCAAAGGCCATTCCTGCTGGTAATAGATTGGGTAACAAACTAATCAAACCTAATTTAGTCGAACGTAAAGCCAACACTAAAATGAACGAAATCAATATCAATGCCAGTGTTGTACCCAGCAACATACTCGGTACATTTCGACTCCCAATATGCGCAAACATTAATGTGGCGCTAGCAATATCAAATTCCATATCTGGTAAATTAGCCCCTAGCCAATCTGCTATTTTCCGCTCAAATGCCAACACTTCTTCCGTGTGAAGGTTCTCAAAAGTAACGGTTAACCGTGTCGCACTTTTATCAATATCAATCTGATCATTTAGGTCTAAGCCGTAAGGTAAGGACAACTCATATAACAATAGATATTGTGCTGCCAACTCACGCGACTCAGGCAAACGATATTCCGCAGGATCATCGCCATGCATATTTTTATTAAGCCGCTTGAAGGTGTCTGTAATTGTATTTACATGAATCACCCCATCTTGCACTCGCAGCCAATTTGAAAATTGCTCGACCTGTTGTAAAAACAGCGGTTCGCTAATACCACCACTTTCACCTTGTTTTAAGGAATATTTAAAATCATAAATACCATTTAGATTTTCTACTACGAAGTCTGTATCTTGGCGAAATTGCACCGTCTCATCAAAATATTCCACAAACTGGTCATCAATTTTATTGAGTGGAAAAAAGCTGATCAACACAAGCGCTAAAGCACCTGTTCCCCACAATAAACGGCGGTGATTTGCCGTCACAAAATCTGCCAACTTATCCATAGGATGTTGTTTCTGTTGAGAGACACTCTCTATTTTCTGCCTAACCGGTAATACCATCATCAATGCCGGCAATGTTGTTACCGACATTACGAATGCAACCATCACACCAATCGCAACAATATTCCCTAAATCATGGAATGGAGGTACATCACTAAAGTTCATGGTCAAGAAGCCAATCGCCGTCGTAATACTGGTAATAAAAATAGGCTGCAAATTAACCCGCAAACTATCTCGCATTGCAGCACGTTTAGGCTGGCCTTGCCGTAAGTTATATAAAAAAGTCACTAATAAATGCACTGCATCGGCCACCGCCATGGTTAAAATAATTGTCGGTGCAGACGCCGATGGCGGTGTGATTTTCAGCCCCAGCCAGCCCATACTACCCATTGCAAATAAAATAGCCCCCATAATGACAATCACGGTAGAGACCGTTGCTGTAATTGATCGCAATAGCAGACCTAACGCAATCACAACAACCAGAAACATAGCCATTACCAAGGTTTTCATGTCATTCTGAGACGATTCACCAAAGGCATTATCCAACATGGAAATACCACTTAGGTAAACATCAATATCGGGATGCTCAGCGAGTATTTTATCGCGCATAGTACGCACTGTAGTGACCACTTCAACCACTTCACTCAGCTTCTCGCCCGGTAATTGTACCGTCACATTAATTGCAGTCACATGACCTGATGGTGAAACCAATCGATGGACTAATAAAGGCTCATTAAGTGCAATATCACGAATGGCAGAAAAATCTGCAGGCGACAAATCAGCCGAATTTTCAACTAAATCTGCAACGATTAAATCATCTTCCTCTGCTTCCGTGTGCTGATAATTGCTGAGTGAATCCACACGACTGGAATAAGGTACCTGCCAAAATTCTTCCGTTATTTCTTCAACTAATGAAAGTGTTTCAGTAGTAAACACATCACCATTTTTAGGGGCAATCACAAATATGACATTATCTGTTTTACTATAGGTGTTCTGCACATTCTCAAACATCTGCAATTCTGGATTGTCTTCGCTGAAAAAGGCGCGATAATCATTCGTAAATTGCAAGAATCGGCCGCCGCTGGCAAAAAACATTATTGTTATCAGTGATAACAATAATGTTTTCCATGGATTGCCCGTAATAAAGTCACTATATTGTTCTGTAAAACTTGTATTTGAAATAGCCATTTCTTAAATTCCTTATTTTTTACGTAATCCAGTCACTAATAACGCACATAACATTTGTGCATCATTTTCTAATTTATCTAAGGCGTAACGCGCCATCATGGGGGGATATTGAAAAGTCATCATTCCCGTGTGGATTGCCGATGCTGCAGCTAACACATCAGCCACATTAAATTCACTACTTTCTACTGATTCAGCAAGTAGTTTTGCTAATAAACCTATTTTTTCCTCTTGATGAACATCACAAACACAGGGTTTTTTGATTTCCATTTCTTGGACTAATTCGATAACACGAGGGGCTTTTGTAAAATAGCCATGGCAATGGCGTAATGCATACAATATAAATTCTTCTAATTTCTGCTCTGCAGACACATTAGCTTGATCAACAATTTTTTCCAGTGCTTTATATTCTTCATCAAAATAAAACGAGGCAATACCTGATCCAATATCCAGTTTATTTTCAAAATAGCGGTATAAATTGCCAGCGGTCATATCGCAATCACGGGCAATTTCGGCCATCGTTGTCTTGCCATAGCCATACTGGGTAAAGCGCGCTTCTGCGGCTTTCAGAATTCGTAATCGGATCATTTTTTCAGTCATATAAAACACTATAAACCGATCACACTAAATATTCAACAAAATATTTAGTGTTTATTATTTATTACTCTGCCAATAAAAATTTACCACCTTAGATTAAAGCTTGTCCTAAGCGAATGGTCGATTCAGCAAGCAAGTCTGCTTGCCATGGCTGTTCTACGTTTGGCAACAATAAAACAACGGTTGAGCCCATATTAAATCGGCCCATTTCAGCGCCTTTTTCAATTGTGACTGCGCCATCGCCTTCATAATCCCAATGCTGCAATTCGCCACTATAGGGAGGTGTGATTTTGCCTGCCCACACCGTTTCCATACTGCCAACAAAAATCGCGCCCACTAATACCATTACCATGGGGCCAATTTCTGTATCAAAGACGGTAATCACACGTTCATTGCGTGAAAATAAGCGTGGCACAGCACGGGCAGTTCGTGGACTGACGGAAAACAGATCGCCAGGCACATGCCGCATTTGTTTCAGTGTGCCCGTTAATGGCATATGAATGCGGTGATAGTCTTTAGGCGATAAATAAATCGTAGCAAACTGGCCTTGGCTAAATTGTGCTGCTAATGCAGTATCCCCACCCAATAATTCCAATACACTATAGTCTTGGCCTTTTGCCTGCAGAATACGCCCTGCTGAAATAGGCCCAAGCTGACTAATCGCCCCATCAACAGGTGAAACAACAGTCGTATCACCGCTGGCGATTATATGTACGTTTTCTTGTAATTCACGGGTGAAAAAAGCATTAAAACTCTTATAATTCTCCACATCATCGCCAAGCACAGCTTCATCTGTATTCACGCCGTATACCTTGATGATAAAACGAATAAATGTATTTTTCACCCATTTAACCTGACACCCTGCCAGCGCATGCATGCCTCGCGATAACAGGTGTTGCGGCAATAAATATTGTGGGAAGGTGAATAATTTATCTAACATATCCGCCTAGTGTAAAGTGTTCGGCATCGCCAATGTAAATGCAGGAATATCAACATCGAACCGCTCGCCATCATCCGCTATCATTGAATATTCACCCTGCATCATGCCCACTGGCGTATCGAGAATCGCCGCGCTGGTATAGATAAACTCACCCGCTGGTTGAATATGTGGGTGCTTCCCAACCACGCCATCACCCCGCACTTCTTGCACCTTGCCATCTTGCGTTGTGATTTTCCAATAACGCCCAAGTAAACGTGCGGCTAAGACACCCTGATTTTTAATCGTGATCGTATACGAAAAAAGGTATTTGGCTTTCTCTGGATTGGATTCGGATGGAATGTATTCGCTTTTAACATCCACTGTAATATCAGTATTTTTTTCCATGATTCTATTGTACTTGTTTTGCTAATGCTTGTGCGCCTAATAAACCCACATCTGTCCGTAAAATGAGGTTGACAGGAATTTGTTCTAGCACAGGCTGCATCCGGCCTTTATCCAAAAAGGCCGTCATAAATCGACCATCTTCAAAAGCAGATTGGTTTTTAGCGGCGATCCCACCTGCGATATATAACCCACCACGCGGCAAAATGCTCAATGCAAAATTACCTGCCTGCGCGCCATAAACCCGCACGAAGCAATCTAACGCCGCCAAAGCCAGTACATCGCCTTTTTCTAATGCAAAGCGACTGATTTCTGCTGCTGCATCACCTGCCAACATCGCTTCACGACAATCAACTGATTCAACAATCTCACCCACTTCCAACAAAAACGTGTAGATCTCAACCAAGCCCATACCCGACACTAATCGCTCATATGATACATGCCCTAATCGCTGGTTTAATTTTTCCCACAAAGGTATCTGCGCTGGCGTCATCGGTGCAAAATCCGTATGCCCGCCTTCTGTTGGAAACACCTGCCAATGCCGTATGCCATTGTCTAATCGTGGAATTAAAAATGCCTGCCCCAATCCCGTACCAGCGCCGATGATGGCGCGTGGTGCAGTTAAATCAGGCTTACCCTTCTGCAAGCTAAGCAAATCATCATCGCCTAATGCTGTAATTCCATAACCCACTGCTTCAAAATCATTGCATAAGCGTATATGCGGAATATCAAAAGTTTGAGATACCGCCTGCGTTTCAACAATCCAAGGTAAATTGGTCACGGTCGCCGTTTCGCCCGTTACGGGCCCCGCAATCGCAAAACAAGCAGACAACACATCACCACCATTAATCCCCGCTTCAGTCAGAAATGCATTCAGCACCCCATCAAAATCAGCAAAGGCTTGGCTATCAAATCGTGTCGTTGTCACCACACCCGACGCAGCCGTCAGCGCAAAAGTACTGTTCGTACCGCCGATATCCGCTGCGAGGGTGTAGGTTGTCATAATCTATATTATATCTCTAATAAAATGTATAACAGCATGAGTATAAATTAGGATTTTTGTTCGAGTTCAAGGCAGATTGTTTTTGAGAACCGGAGTGTATGATTAATACATGAGGATCGCAGAAAACAATCTAACGCCAAAATCGGGCAAAAAAACAATTTATACCTTGCTGTTGGCGGCTTCATCCATATACCAATAATAATTTCCAATTGGCGCCACAGCTTGAATCGGCAACCCCGCCACCAAATCATTACTAATATCACGCACAATATCAGCCTTTGCCGCACCCGCAATAAAGATAATCACTTGGCGCGCCGCATTAATAACAGGATAAGTAATCGTCACCCGCCAAGAAGAAAACTTCTCAACATATAAGCTCGTCACCATTTTATCAGTCACCAAAATTGCATCGCTCTCAGGGAATAGTGATGCAATATGACCATCCGGGCCTAAGCCTAATAACACTAAATCGAATGGGCTCCCTTTCAAATGCTTCTCTAAAACGAAACCATAATGCCGCGCCACATCAGGGGCAACACCTTCTTCTGTTTTAACCCGATGCACATTGCCTGCAGGAATCGGCACATGCGCCAACATCGCATCATTGGCCATCTTAAAATTGCTGTCATCATGATCTGGCAACACGCAACGCTCATCGCCAAAATACACATGCACTTTATCCCACGCAATACGTTCAACGTAAGCAGGTGTCGCTAACTTTTGATACAACACTTTAGGTGTCGAGCCGCCTGCCAATGCCACATGAAACTCTCCCCGTGCTGCAATCGCATCTGCTGCGGAGGCCACAAAGTTTTCTGCTGCTGCGAGCACTAATGCTGCTGCATCAGGCGATATCTTTTTTTCTGCTTTCATTTTTAAACCCTTTTACTCGGACCCTTAACATTTCACTAAGGTCTCTTATTTTTTAATAAAGTCGAAATCATAATGTGCTTGCTCCATAAATACTAGCCCCAATATTTTTTCATTCAACTATTAAGGATATTTCCTTGATGTCATGGTCACTTAGGGGTATGTTTGATATTTCGTCCCCTAAATTTAACGAAGGAATTCCCCATGCCTGCGCTCACCCAAAACCAAACTGCCCCCGCTTTTAGCGTTGCAGACCAAAATGGCAACACCATCAGCCTGTCAGATTATGCCGGCAAGCAGAATGTCGTACTCTATTTTTACCCTAAAGATGACACTCCTGGTTGCACCATTGAGGCCAACGACTTTACTGCCCTTGCGAGTGGTTTTGCAGCCGAGGATACCGTTGTGCTTGGCGTCAGCAAAGATGATTGTGCCAGCCATCAAGCCTTTATTGACAAGTTTGGCCTCAAAGTGAGTTTACTGGCAGATACAAACGGCACCCTCTGCGAAGCCTACGATGTATGGCGTGAAAAAGTCCGTGATGGCGTGACAAAAATGGCCATCCTCCGTTCTACTTTTATCATCGACAAAGCGGGGATCGTAAAAGAAGCACTTTATGGCGTGAACCATGAAGGCCATGCACAAGACATGCTAAACAAAGTAAAAGCACTGTGATACATAGGCCAAACCTTACTACCCTATTGCTAATAACACTATTATCAATCGGCCAAGCACAAGCCTGCCCTAAAAGTGCAATAAAAGACATTCAAGTCAATGCGATTGAGAGTTTAGCTACGCAAGCGGGAAACGTCGTCATCCTTGATGTGAGAACGCCTAAAGAATATGCGACAGGCCACATCCAAAATGCCGTTAATATTGATGTCAGAAATGAATTCTTTGCCGAAGAAGTTGCCAAGCTAGACCGTGATGAAATCTATATCGTGCATTGCACCGCCAATGTAGAAAATGGCCGCACAGCAAAGTCGCTCAAAATCATGAGCGATCTCAGTTTCACCCACCTCCGCAACATGGCCGGTGGCATCGTTGCATGGCAAGCGAGCGGTCTGCCGCTTGAAATGCCATGAATGATAAACAGCTCGTTGCACTTTACGCAGCCAAGAAAGTAGAATCCGGCATGGTGGTGGGCCTAGGCACGGGCTCAACCGCGAATTTCTTCCTAGAAGCCCTCGCCGACCGCATACGAAATGAGGGTTTACACATCACCACCGTCGCCAGTTCCATTGTCAGCCATCGCAAAGCGCGATCCTTAAATATCTCGCTCGTCACCCTAGAAAGCCTCTCCCATCTCGACCTCTATATTGATGGTGCCGATGAAGTCACCCCGGATATGACGCTGCTCAAAGGCCGGGGCTATGATCTCGTCCACGAGAAACTGCTCGCCCGGGCAGCTGATCAATTCTATGTCATGATTGATCCTAGTAAAAAGGTGCTGCGTATTGGTGAAAACTTCCCCATTCCCATCGAAATCATGCCCTTTGCATGGGAACTCGTTCAACATCAACTACAAGCACTCGGCGGCAA
>CAZRAY010000005.1:56318-62562 GCA_964598235.1 uncultured Piscirickettsiaceae bacterium | reverse complement strand
GGAAGCGCAAGAACTTCAAATCTTAGCCCGCATCCAACAGTTGTTTTAATTGGGCAGGTGGCACATAACCAGGGACTAATTTACCATTTTCTAGGAAGATGGCAGGCGTGCCATTCACACCAATACGTTGACCTAATTCATATTGGTCTTTTATGGGTGAATCGCACGTTCCTTCAGCCAGCACAGCGCCATTTTTAGAATCAGTGAGCGCTTGTTTTCTATCGTCAGAACACCACACACTGACATATTTATTATAAGAATCGCCCCCCACACCTGAACGCGGGTAAGCCGCATAGCGAATACGAATACCGAGATCTTGATATTCTGCAATTTGTTGATGAAGCTTACGGCAATAGCCACAATCAATATCGGTGAACACGGTAACGGTATATTCGGTTTTCTTTGGCTCATAAATAATAAAATCTTTTTCATCAACGGCGTCTAATGCGGTTTTACTCACGCCCATGCGGCGTGCATCCGTTAGATTCTCTCTCGAAGTCACTGAAATCACATCACCCTGAAACACATAGCGTGCATCCGCTGAAACATACACCACTTCGCCATTCATCAACACTTCATATAGCCCGGTGTTATCTAATAGTTTCGCGCCTTCAAGGGTAATCCCCGAATCGGGCATTAAGCTATCTAGCTTGGTTTGTAGTTCCGCTGTTGGATCGGCTGCTTGCGCCATGCCGAAGCCAGCGAATATCGCGATCATCAATCCTGTCATTATATGTTTTTTCATTTTTCCCCTAATCTCTGAAATTGTTAAATTGCAATGCCATTTCTAAATCTTCACTTCGTAAAAGCGCCATCACTTGCTGTAAATCATCGCGCTTCTTGCCCGTTACCCGCATATTCTCACCTTGGATAGCAGTTTGTACTTTTATTTTGCTATTTTTAATTAAGGTAACAATCTTCTTCGCTAAATCACGATCAATACCTTCGCGCGTAACAATGGTTTGTTTGACCATCTTGCCATCACCAATCGCATCTTTCACTTCAATGCATTTCACATCAAGCCCACGCTTGGCCATCTTCATCCGAAGAATATCTAATATCTGGTCAAGGTGAAATTCGCTCTCCGCAAATAGCGTTATCGTTTTATCAGACTGCTCAACCTTAGCGCCAGTTCCCTTTAAATCAAAACGGGTGGTAATCTCACGGTTCACTTGATCAACGGCATTGGTTAGTTCATGTTTATCAACTTCAGACACAATATCAAAAGCAGGCATTAGATTTCTCCTAGAAACGTATTAACGCGTAATTTTACCTTATCCTCGTGGATGATGCTGAGCATGTAATGATTTTAAGCGCGCCTTCGCCACATGGGTATAAATTTGGGTGGTGGATAAATCTGAATGCCCTAATAATAATTGCACAACGCGTAAATCAGCGCCATGGTTAATTAAATGCGTTGCAAAGGCATGCCGCAACGTATGCGGCGATAAATGCTTTTCGATGCCTGCTTGTTGGGCATAGCGCTTGATAAGATACCAAAAGGCTTGGCGGGTCATGGCTTTACCACGACGCGTGGGGAATAAATCCTCGCTCACAAACCCCTTTAATAATTCAGGGCGAGATTCGAGCATATACCGTTGGATCCAATCCAACGCTTCTTCCCCTAAGGGCACTAATCGTTCTTTATTGCCTTTACCCACTAGCCGCACTAACCCTTGCCGAGGATTAACCTGTTCTAAGGTTAACGATACTAATTCCGAGACCCGCAGGCCGGTTGCGTAAAGCACTTCCAGCATGGTGCGATCTCGCAAGCCGAGCATCTCCATTTCATTCGGTTGCATTAATAAATTATCGACATCAGCTTCGGTTAAAGTATCTGGGATTTCTTTACGCTGTTTGGGCAATGCGATTTCGGCGGTAGGATCAGATTCTCGCACCTCTTCTCGACATAGGTAACGATAAAACCGACGCAAACTCGATAATAAACGGGCATCGCTGCTGACTTTATGCCCTGTTGCCATTCGCTTGACTTGATAAGCTAATATATCCTCGCGGGTGGCAGCAGAGAGATCGCGCCCAGACTCCGCATTTAACCATTGCGTAAAACCCATCAAATCGCGTCGATAAGCTGAGATAGTATTATCACTCAAGCCTGATTCTAGCCAAAGCGAATCTAAAAACAGCTGTAAATAATGGCTTTCTAGCTTATTTGAATTCATGGGTTAATAGCCATTTTTTTACATCGATTTCAAAGCCCTCTGTTTTCCCTGCATAACCACCTAACCCATTAGCCGCCACCACACGATGACAAGGCACGATAATCGGCGTTGGGTTTCGGCGGCAAGCATTAGCCACAGCGCGCGGGCCTGTGCCTAGCGCTTCTGCCACTTCGCCATAGGTTCGCGTTTCACCACTTGGGATCATTATGAGATATTGCCATACCCTACGCTGGAATTCACTACCTTGCTGCAATATCGAGAAAGCTAAAAGCTTATTTGGATCGATAAAATAATCTTCTAATGCGGCTTCCACTTCCATTGCAAAATCGCTGTTTACTTTAATGGGCGCTAATACGGGCAATGACCTAATCTGATGCACCCGCCGATCATCCAACATGATCTCCAGCGAACCATAAGGTGCAGTAATTACTAATTGTTGGATGTCAGTTGTTATCAATTTATCAGCCACAAAAAAGGGTACGATGTTGCCATCATACCCTTTCTATTATTCATCTCCGTCTTTTAAAATGATAAATCATCATCAACATACACGATACATCCACCTGCCTGATCCTGACAGGTAATCATATTTAATATGATGGTGACTTTCTACCCTACAAAAGCCGAATAGAAATTTCGGTTTATAACTTTTCTTTGATTCGTGCTGCTTTACCAGTCAAATTACGTAAGTAGTACAATTTCGCACGACGAACATCACCACGACGTTTTACTTCAATGTTCGCAATCGCATGGCTGTGTGTTTGGAAAACACGCTCAACACCTTCACCATTTGAAATTTTACGCACTGTAAACGCAGAATTCAGACCCCGGTTACGTTTTGCAATCACTACACCTTCAAATGCTTGCTCACGCTCACGATCACCCTCTTTAATCTTAACCTGCACAACAACGGTGTCACCTGGTGAAAACTCAGGGATCTCTCTAAGTTGTTCCGCTTCTAATGCGTTAATAATATTGCTCATGCCCTACTCCGCCTAATTCTAAATAATAATTCTAATCTTGCTGATATTCAGCAATAAATTGTTCTAATAATACGCTCTGCTCATCTGTCAGTGTTACCACTTCGAGTAAATCAGGCCGCCTTAACCATGTTCTACCTAAACTTTCTTTAAGACGCCACACGCGTATCGCCTCATGATCACCACTCAACAATACATTCGGTACTGTATGCGATGCCAATTCTTCTGGTCGCGTATAGTGTGGATGGTCTAACAAGCCTTCCACAAAGGAATCTTCTTGCGCTGACGCATCATCACCCAAAACGCCGGGTAATAATCTCGCAATACCATCGATCATCACCATGGCTGCAAGCTCTCCCCCGCTGAGAACATAGTCACCTATCGACCATTCCTCGTCAATCTCTTGTTCAATCAGGCGTTCATCAATTCCTTCATAACGCCCTGCCACCAAAATCATCTTATCTCGGCTGGCCAAGGTGCTTAATCCATCCTGATCAAGCTTTCTACCTTGTGGCGACAAATACACAACCTTCGTATCCGCCCCCAATGTTTCTTTTGCCTTTCTAATCGCCGCCTGCAATGGTGCCACTTTCATCACCATGCCCGGGCCGCCACCATAAGGCCTATCATCAACTGTTTGGTGCCTATCCTGCGTAAACTCCCGCGGGCTCCAGCATTGCAATTGCAATAAATTATTGCTCACTGCTCTTCCCGTAACGCCATACGACGTTATCGCATCAAACATGTCTGGAAATAACGAAATTATCCCAAACTCAAAAACTTTTTTGTGATTCATCTTTTCCGCCATGTCCGCGTTACAAATATTCTAAAAATGCTCACGTACTACGTGTACGCTGCGCTTTTTACAATACTTGCGCCTTGCCATAACAAAAAATCTATTTCACAAAATAGCTTTATAAACATACTTAATAATCACTATTCCAATCAACCCGAATCACCTGCGCATCCAAATCGACTTCTTTAACAATCTCTTCTAATACAAAAGGGATTAACCGCTCTAGCGTCTCTTTCCCTTCTTTCACCTTCAACACCAGCACATCATTTGCGCCTGTTTCTAGCAAATGGTCTACGACGCCTAACACCTCATCCTGTAGATTCACTACAGATAAGCCTATCAAACTAGACCAATAAAATTCATTCTTTCCAGTCGGCTTTAACTGCTTTCGCTGTATGGCCAACTCTATCCCAATATGGCTTTGTGCTAGATCGCGGTCATTAACCCCTTCTAACCCTAACACCACACCTTTGCCTTGTTTCTTCCCGCCCGTGACTTTTGCTTCAATCCACTGGCCTTTTTTCTTCAGAAACAAAGGTGAATATTCTAAAATGCGCTGTCTTGGGTCAGTAAATGAAAATATTTTCATCCAACCTTTAACACCAAAAACTCCATCTATTTTGCCAACAAGAATGAATTCTTCCTGTCTTGATTCTACAATGGCATCCGGTATGTTTGTCACACTCATTACCACATCCCCACGCGACTTATAAATTAAGCTGCAGCGACCTGTGTTAATAATTTTGCTACGCGTTCAGAAGGCTGTGCGCCTTGGCCAACCCAGTATTCAACACGTTCTAAGTCAATACGTAATGCTTCTTCGCCACCGGTTGCGCGCGGGTTAAAGAACCCAATGCGTTCGATGCAGCGGCCATTACGTGCGCTACGAGAATCGGTTACTACAACCGTATAAAAAGGACGCTTTTTAGCGCCACCACGAGCTAGTCTAATCTTTACCATTACTTAATATTTCCGTAAAAAATCTGGATGAAAACCAACACATTCTACGCACTTATTGACCATTTGCAAAGCTCTATTTTTGTTTATTTCCATTGGTAGGTTTATAACTTCTCTCTATCAAAGACGGGAAACATGATAGACCCACCAAGATATAAACCAAAACATAAAAAAAGCCTGCTAAAAAAACATGTTCAGCAGGCTTTCTATTTAGAACTTAATCGTATATTCGTCTAAGTATTTATACATTGACTCTTAACGGTCATTGTCATTGTCATTGTCATGGTCATCATCAATACCATCATTATCATCGTCGTGGTCATTATCATCATTCACACCATCACAATCCCGATCATTCTGGCAATTTTGGTCATGGTTGTCATCGTTACCATCAAGGTCGTCATGATCGTCATGATCATCATCAATACCATCATTGTCATCATCATTATCACGATCATCGTCACGACCATCACAGTCATGATCATTTAAACAATCCCTATCGCCATGTCCTTCAGCACCATCATCATTGTCTCCCACACCATTATTATCATGATCTGCAGATTCATTCGCATCATCATCAAATGCATCATGAATATCATCAACACCATCACAATCCACATCATTTGCACAGCCCTGATGGTCAATTACGCCATCTCGGTTCGTGTCGTGAGTGAACGAATTAATAACAAAAGCATGAGAAACGGGGTCGATTTCCATTGCAACTGTTTCATATTCTCCATTCACGCGAACACGAGAGAGCGCAATACGTGTCGGAGATAGCACTTGCAATTGCGCATTCGTGAAATCTAGCGATACAGAGTTACGTGATTCCCCACCTGGTGCATTTGAAACATCAACGGTAATCGATTGTGTTGTTGTTTCTCCTAATGAATTGGTTGCAACAACACTCAAAGTATGTGTTCCGTTGCTTAATAGGCGTGTATTATATGAACCTGCAAAGCCGGCATGTGCTGAGTCTGGAAGAGTTGGGAAAGCTCCTTGTACATCTCCACGAGAAGCACCATGTGCCAAATCAAATGGATTCGTAAAATCACTATCTATGAAGAGTTGTGTGCTGACTACTTCAGGATCACCCACCGCCCAACCACCCACCGAAAGAATGCCTGATACAGTGGCACCCTCGACTGGAAATTCAAAACTTTCTATCGGCGCCGCTGCCAATGTCATCTGAGACAAGCCAAGTGCTGCCATGCCTAATATTACTTTTTTTACATTTTTCATTATTCATTCCTCATATACTTTAAAAAGATTAATTACCACACATTCACATTTGTGCTTGTGGACAAGTATAGGGTTGAAAGATTAACAAA
>CAZRAY010000005.1:15181-56218 GCA_964598235.1 uncultured Piscirickettsiaceae bacterium | reverse complement strand
ACATAGTAGTCACACGGCTATTGTAAGTCTATTCATCGCGGAGAGCCGCTGAAAGAAAAGCGAAGAATGGCTGTGCTTATTTTCCAAATCCGGATTATTTAGTTGCCAGCAATACAGCTCTTAGTGGACTAGGATAGCCTTCGATTGTTTTGCTACTATCTACTGGGTTTAGGAAGTCAGTTAATGATTCAAAGGTCATCCAGTCTGTTGTCCGTTGCTCTTCGATACTGGTTGGGCTGACATCTACACAGCGAATATCCTTAAACCCACAACGCTTTAACCAATTTTCTAACATGCTGACACTGGGAATAAACCATACATTTCGCATTTTGGCATAGCGGCCACGCGGCACCAGCACCGTATTTTCATCCCCATCCACCACCAATGTTTCTAATACCAATTCGCCGTTATCGCGTAGGCAATCTCGTAATTCTAAAATATGGTCTATCGGCGACCGACGATGATAAAGCACACCCATTGAAAATACGGTATCAAAACATTCGCATTTCGCAGGCACATCTTCAATCCCCAGCGGGACGACATAATTAGGCACATCGGGCGCATAACGCTTGATCACCTCATATTGCATGCTGAACAAAGGATTAGGATCAATCCCCATCACCCAACGCGCACCCGCGCCAACCATCCGCCAACCATGATAACCATTGCCACAGCCGACATCGAGCACCCGCCGACCGGCTAAAGACGAAATATAGGGCAATACACGATCCCATTTCCAATCTGAGTGCCATTCGCTATCAATGGGCACACCAAATAATTCAAACGGGCCCTTGCGCCAGGGATGCAATGCTTTTAAACCTGAGGTAAGCGCGATTTGTTGCGCCGCGCTTAATCCATCGGCTTGCCCAATCTGCACTTGCCCTGATAACTCAACATGCTCTGTTGTGACCATGGGTAATTTGTCTATCCCATCCCGCCAGCGCGCCATATCGCCATGGCACTCCATTGCCAATCGCTCACCAATCGCAATTTTAATATCCGCCACCCATTCTGCTTGACCGGATTCTATCAAGGCATCATATAAAAATTGAAAGTTAATCATTTCATCGCTACAAAAGAGATGAAATTGGCACATTGAAACCAGATGTCGCTGCTTGCAAAACCTGCCTCTGCTAGGCGCTGCTCATGCGCTGCTCGCGTTTCAGGAATGAGTACATTTTCCAAGGCACTCCGCTTTTGGCTGACTTCTAAATCAGTGTAACCATTTGCACGCTTAAAATCGTGGTGTAGGTCTGTGTGGAAATCCTGCTGGGCGGGATCATCAAAAGCCAGCTTCTCAGAGAGAATGAGAATGCCGCCAGGATTTAGGCCAGCATAAATTGTTTTCAATAAGGCTAAGCGTTCTTCAATCGCAATAAACTGCAAAGTAAAATTCAAAACGACAACCGATGCATTTTCAATCTTAATCGCCTGAATATCATCACACACTAATTCAACCAGCGCGGCTGATTCATCTTGCGCCAATAATTCAGCACAACGCGTCATCATCTCCTCAGAGTTATCAACCGCAATCATCTCACACGGCACGGACACCCGTTGGCGTATAGACAGGCTGACAGCCCCTAATGAGCTACCTAAATCATAACACCGCGTATCTGGCTGTATATACCGTGCGGCTAAGATCCCAATCATATTGATTAAGTTGCCATAACCTGGCACAGAACGCTGAATCATATCGGGGAACACATCCACTACCCGTTCATCAAAACGAAAATCAATAATGTCATTTAAGGGTGAAGCGTAAATACTATCGGGTTTATATTTGCTCATTCTTGCGTTTTCTTTTTTGCCAACGTTGCTCGTTCTGCGATTGTCAATGCAACATTATTTCGCAAATAAACAGGCAAGGCTTGTTCGGCGGGCAATAAACGCCCTGCTGCCGCTTCTATCATCGCTAATTTAATGACTGCGGATGCTTGTGGAAAATAGGCCGCGTTTATAGTCGATATTTTATCGTTGTAATGCGCTTGCAACTCTGATTCGTAGGTATCCCATCCGGTGCCCACACCATGCCAATCAGTATCACTCGGCAAGGTCACTGCATTAGCGGCACAGACCTGTTCAGGCAGTTCTGAAACCAATCGTAATTCACCTTGCTCACGCTGATAATGCGCCGCATACACCTCACCCATCCGCGCATCCATGGCAACCGCTATTTTGTCTATATTCAAGTGATCTGCCGCATCTTGTGCCAATGCGGCAAGTGATGAAATTGGGATAACCGGCAAGTTGCGTGCATAAGCAATGCCCTGTGCAACACCAACGCCAACCCGGACACCAGTAAACGAACCTGGGCCTCGGCCAAAGGCAATCGCTTCAATGGCAGATAGTTCGCATCCTGCTTGCTCAAACAAACTATCCATCATACCTAAGATGAGATCCGATGCACCACGCGCAGTCATCTCGCGCAGCTCATATAGCTCGCCTTGATAAAGCAAGGCGGCAGAGCAGCATTCTGTGCAGGTTTCAATCGCTAAAATATTCATTCGGCTATTATATCAAGACGCGTTATTAAGGCGTAATCAATACCGTTGTCCCTTTTGTAATAAAAGGTTTTATCTGATCTATCTCTGAGTTTCGCAATGCCAAACAGCCTTTAGTCCAGTTAATAGTTTCATGAATTTCAATTTTTTCTGCCGTTTCTTTGCCAATGCCATGCAAACCAATCGCGCCACCTAATGGCGTGTGTTGGGGCGGCATCTTTCCTTCCCAATGCGCATCGACAATACTCCGATATTCATCTCTCGTCAGAATATGATTGAAATAAGCTTGTTCTGCATCACTCACGCTAGGATAATCTAATTGAATAAAACTATGAAATCGCTCGCTACTTTTAATCGACATCACTTTATATTCACCGTAGGGTGTTTTTCTATCACCTTGCTTTATTTTGCCAAATCGCCCACCACTACCAAAAGCAACATGAAAGCGCTTCATCACGATGCCATTCTTCAATACGATGAGGGTATTGTCTGACCGGGAAATAATAATTTCCGTCGCCGCCATGGCAGAAAATGATAGCGCTAAAACACCCATTAGAACCCATAAACTTAATTTCATACTTCTCATATCTAGTAGGCAAACAATCGTTTCATAAACGATGTGTTTTGGCGTTGTAATTGATGCAATAAACCCATCATATCCATTTCCAGTTCAATCCCTTGCTGCTGCGCTTTAGTGCGTAAGTCTTTCAGATCTGCTTGTTTGACCGCCTGCTTCGTGGCCAGGCTAATCACATTGCCTTTGTTTTTTACCGGTAAATTCATCGTTTGTCTGTCAAAGCTCCTATTAATCCGTTCCATTGTTTGAGCAAATAAAGCATGCTCACTTCCCCATAAATTCATACTCATCACACCTTCTGCTGACAATACCTTCGCACAGTCATCAAAGAACGATTGGGCGGCGACACTTTCTGTCATCCCTGTATCATCATAAGCATCAACTAATAATAAATCATATTTGCCTGCTGCTTGTTCTTCAATAAACACACCACCATCACCATGATGAATCGTTAATCGCGCCAGCTGATCTTGCTCTGGCACCTCGAAAAATTCACGAGCAACTGCAATCACATCCGCACGATATTCAACTACATCAATCTTGCAATCAGGGAAATAGTGTAATAAAAATTTAACAACTGAACCGCCCCCTAAGCCAATTACTAAAATATGGCGCGGCTTAGGATTAAACAACAAGCACGCCATCATCGATTCAGTATAACCCAGCTCTAAACGATGCGGCACGCGTAAAGACATACTGCTTTGACGAGGAAACGTGCCAAAATGCATCGAACGTGTGTCACCTAAATCGACTACTTCAATCATGCCTTCGTCTGAATGGGCTTGATGGCGAACAATACCACCATAATATAAACGCATTATTTATTAAATCTCTCGTGCTTGCCTTGGCAATAAAGGCACTATAATAATTTCAAAAGCTGAAAAATCCAAGTAAATCAGGTAAAGTATTAGATTACTGGCAAGAAATTAAGCGACTTTTTCTTGCTCCCAAAAAAACCATTTAACCGGAGAGATTTATTATGGCTACCTTTCAAATTGCCCCTTCTATTCTATCTGCTGACTTTGCCCGTTTAGGTGAAGAAGTTGATAACGCATTGGCATCAGGCGCTGATGTTGTTCATTTCGATGTAATGGATAACCACTATGTTCCTAACTTAACCATTGGCCCATTAGTATGTGATGCATTACGTAAACATGGCATCACCCACGAAATTGATGTGCATTTAATGGTGAAACCGGTTGACCGTATTATTCCTGATTTTGCGGCAGCTGGCGCAAGCTTCATCACATTCCACCCAGAAGCTTCTGATCATATTGATCGTAGCTTACAGTTAATCAAAAATGAAGGTTGTAAAGCGGGTTTAGTCTTTAACCCTGCAACCCCACTTTCTTTAGCTGAGCATGTTTTGGATAAAGTTGACCGCATCTTATTGATGTCTGTTAACCCTGGCTTCGGTGGTCAATCTTTCATTCCACATACATTAGACAAATTGCAAGAAGCACGCAAACTCATTGATGCAAGTGGTTTTGATATCGATCTTGAAATCGATGGCGGTGTTAAGCCAAGCAATATCCGTGAAATCGCTGAAGCGGGTGCGCGTACATTCGTTGCAGGCTCTGCTTTATTCGGCGCTAAAAATGCGAATGATGCGAATATTTATGACACCGTAATGGCTGAGTTCCGTTCTGAATTAGCAAAAGCAAACGTATAAAGAAATGACTGTTGTTCTGAAAAAGCCAGAAATGGTATTGATTGATCTAGATGGCACGCTAGTCGATAGCGTGCCTGATCTGGCTTGGTGTATTGATGAAACCATGAAGGCACTAGAATTGCCAGTTCGTGGTGAAGAAAAGGTCCGAAACTGGGTGGGTAATGGCGTGCCACGCCTTATCGAGCGCGCGCTTGTTGATCAACTTGATGGTTCACCTAGTGATGCTTTGTATGCCCAAGCCGCTCCGATCTTTATGAGTTTGTATGCTGACAATGCCAGTAAACGCAGCCAACTTTATCCTTCAGTAATTGAAGGTTTACAGTGGTTAAAAGACCAGAGTATTCGGGTTGGTTGTGTGACTAATAAAGATGAACAGTTTACCTTAAAGATTTTAAAAGACTTAGGCCTGTTTGATTTCTTCGAAATCGTGATCAGTGGTGATACTTTGCCGTTGAAAAAACCTGATCCCGCCCCCTTATTACACGGCGCTAAATTTTTTGGTGTCAAACCTGAAAATGCCATGATGATTGGTGACTCTATTAGTGATGTTAAAGCCTCTCGGGCGGCTGGTTTTTCTATTATTTGTATGAGCTATGGCTATAATCATGGTGTTGATATTGCCACCGCAAATCCTGATATCATCATTGATACTTTTGCGGAACTTAAGACTGCTATACAAACCTGATGAACCAAGCCAAATTTGACCACTTAGCCGAGCAAGGCTATAACCGTATACCTGTCGCTCGTGAAATTCTAGCTGATTTGGATACGCCGCTCAGCACCTACCTAAAATTAGCTGATTCGCCTTATTCTTATCTGCTTGAATCAGTTCAAGGTGGTGATAAATGGGGTCGTTATTCTATCATTGGCTTGCCCAGCGAAACCGTTGTGCGGATCACAGGACAAGAGATTGAAGTCAAACACCTTGGCGAGGTTATCGAGACAGCACAATCTGATGATCCTTTGTCGTGGATAGAAACATTCAAACAACAATATAAAGTGCCTGATCTGGATGATTTGCCGCGCTTTAATGGCGGCCTGGTCGGCTATTTTGGCTATGATACCGTGCGTTATATTGAGCCACGCTTAGGCGATAGCCCAAATCCCGATCCATTAGGTTGCCCTGATATTTTATTGATGGTGTCTAACGATCTGATTGTGTTTGATAATTTGAGTAACCGCTTATTCCTTATTGTGCACGCCGATCCAAGCGTTGATAATTCCTACAACCTTGCTCAAAAAAGCTTAGATATGTTAACAAACCACCTCCATACAGCGACACCTATTTACAATTCATCTCATGCAGGTAAGACAGTCCGCGAAGATGATTTCATATCTGGATTTACTCACGATGGCTTTATTGATGCCGTAGAAAAAGCAAAGCAATACATTACGGATGGCGACATCATGCAAGTAGTATTGTCTCAGCGCCTTTCAATACCCTTCTCCGCACAGCCAATGGATTTGTATCGTGCATTACGTACGCTTAATCCGTCGCCCTATATGTATTATCTCAATTTAGAAGACTTTCATATTGTCGGTTCTTCACCTGAGATCTTGGTGCGCATGGAAGATGATGAAGTCACTGTGCGACCTATTGCTGGTACCCGCCCTCGTGGTAAAACACCAGAAGAAGATAAAGCATTAGAAGCAGATTTATTGGCCGATCCAAAAGAATTGGCGGAACATTTAATGTTGATTGATTTAGGACGTAATGATGCAGGCCGAGTAAGTCAAATTGGTACGGTAAAACTTACTGCCAAAATGATCGTGGAACGCTATTCCCATGTGATGCATATTGTCTCAAACGTAACCGGTAAAGTGGTACCCAATATGAGTTGCATTGACGCCTTGCGCGCCACCTTTCCTGCTGGCACAGTCAGTGGTGCAGCTAAAGTACGGGCAATGGAAATTATTGATGAATTAGAACCTATCAAGCGCGGCGTGTATGCCGGTGCAGTAGGTTATTTATCATGGTCTGGCAATATGGATACGGCGATCGCAATCCGCACGGCCGTTATTAAAGATCATACATTACATATCCAAGCTGGGGCAGGCATCGTTTATGATTCTATACCAGAAATGGAATGGCAGGAAACTATGAATAAAGCACGCGCTGTTTTCCGCGCAGTCTCCATGGCAGAGGCCGGCTTGGATGCGACACATCAATCACAACACAAGTAGATAATTTGCCACAAAACGGCTCGTCCCGATCATCTAAATCTAACCTTCGCTAACATTATCGTACAAAAGCAATAAAAGGTTGATAATTTCCCGCGCATTTTCGCTCACAAAGCTCAGTTTTAATTATAGTCCACAATTAATCACATTCCCCTTGAGTTCCGCTCTATATCTCATTCAAAACAATTTGCAAGCATAATTAAACGCAAATTAGTTGATGTTCTCCGCCAATCGGCGTATTTTTGTTTGTGTACGTTAGCTAAACACCCCTCGTTCAGATAACGTCACTCTCACTCAATATGAAAAACAAAAGGATAACATCATGAATAATCTAGCATTTCTTCACCCCCAACACGAGACCACTGCTCTCAAACAGTCGGAACAACAATATTCTCAACTAAAAACACACTTCGATAGTAAAAATAAAATCAATTGGTGCATGATGAAAGCAACGCCTCGCCCATGTTTTTCTGTTGAAATATTGGACGAATTACACGCTCACCTTGCAGATGTCCGCTCTCAAGCACAAGCTAACAGCGATGCCATCGACTTCTTCGTACTCGCTTCTGATGTTGAAGGTGTATTTAGCTTAGGTGGCGACTTAAATTTATTTACCCAACTTATTAAACAAAAAGATGCCGCAGGATTATTAGCTTATGCAACAAGTTGTGTTGATATGCTCTGCATTAACATGAACCATCTAGATAGCGATCTAACCACAATCTCCCTTGTCCAAGGAGATGCTTTGGGTGGCGGCTTTGAAGGTGCACTTGCTAGCAATGTGTTAATTGCTGAACGCGGTAGCAAAATGGGTTTGCCTGAAGTATTATTTAATTTATTTCCAGGTATGGGTGCGTATTCATTGCTTTCACGCAAAGTAGGTACCGGAATGGCTGAGAAAATAATCTTCAGCGGAAAACTCTATGATGCTGAAGAACTTTATGAAATGGGGATCGTCGATATTCTTGCTGAAAAAGGCGAAGGTGAACTTGCTTTATATCAATATGTGAAATCTGCTAATCGTGCTAAAAATAGCCATCAAGCAATGCGTAAAGTGAAAGACATTTGTAACCCAATTACGCGTGAAGAGCTAATGGATATTACGAAAGTTTGGGTAGAGGCTGCTCTAAACTTGGGAAGCAAAGACTTAAGAATGATGGAACGCCTTGTAAAACGCCAAAATACTAAAGCTATAGATTAAGGCGAGGCGTTTAATTAATCTGACTATCCTGAACTGTTTCTGTGAGTGAAACTTTCGTGAGGTTGAACAATGTTTCAACCTCACGACTTAGGTTTTTAATCCGTACGGAACCTATATCATAAGGCTTTAATTTTTCTGCTTGCTTACACAAATTAACTAACGGAATTGCACCAAACTCACTGGCTGAACCTTTTAGCGCATGTAAACTTTCCCGATATTGCAAGTAATCTTCTGTTGTGGCCGCAATAATTTTTGCAACATGACGCTGTCCATCTGCAACAAAACTTTGTATTAATTCCTGAACAAATTCATTGCCACCACCCAATAATGCTAAATTATTTAATGTGGATTGGTCAAATAATTTCGGAATACCATTCTGGCTAGTGTTTTCTTCCTCTCTTTTTTTCTTGCTTAAAGCCTGTTTTCCTCGCCGCTGCTGCGTTGATAAACTAAGCACATGTTCTAGTAGGATCTCTACATCTATGGGCTTAGTTAAAAAAACATTAGCACCCGCCTCCAAACTTTGTTGTTCCGCTTCTGGTGTTGCATCTGCCGTTAACATTATAATTGGCAGATAACGATATCCTTGCATAAATCGTAAGGATTTCACCACATCGACACCCGATATTTCTGGCATATTCATATCAAGAATCAGAACGTCAATTTCCACTGCCTCCTCCTGACTCAGTATATCGAGCACCTTATCACCCGAATCAACAAGCTGAACTTGATGCCCTGCATGCGTTAATATACCGTCGACAACTCTTTGATTAACTATATTATCTTCCGCTACTAAAATAGATAAAGGTGCGGTATTAATATCTAGTCCTGGTGTTAATACCGCTACATTATCGCCTCTATTCTGTATGCTTTGACTTGCATGAATCGCGTTAAATAACAAGCGTTTCTCAATCGGCGCATCTAGCACCATCATATAATGCTGATTAATCTGGTGCATATCTAAGGATGCATTGAGTGAATTAATTAAGATTAATGTTAAATCCTCAAACTCTTTTTCGGCTCTAATCATTTCCGAAAATTGAATCGGATCCACTTTGTTTAGGCTAGCAATATCAACAATTAAAGACGTATATTGCTTGATTTCTTGTTTATTTTTTGATTCTGCAGCTGTCAAAAGGACTGATAAGGCACGAGCCGAAGATGTTTCCCACTCAAACTCAACACCCCATCTTTGTAATAACGGCGTGATTACTGCTGACGTTGAATCCGGCGATAATAATAAAACATGGTTATCTAACAACGATACTTTATTTTGGGGTAATTGTTTAAAGGGCAGCTCAAACCAAAAAGTGGCGCCTTCACCTAAGACACTCTCTACCCCGATTTCTCCCCCCATCCGCTCAACTAATTCCTTCGCAATTGTTGTTCCTAATCCGGAGCCAATTAACCTTTCACCTTCATATGCCTCCCCAACCTGTGTAAACCCATCGAATACTGCCATTTTATCTTCAGCTGCGATACCTACACCTGTGTCTCTTACTTCAAACCGAATACGTAATGGTTCTTCTTCTTGATTCACTTGAGACACCCAGATTCCTACGTTTCCTTGCTCTGTAAATTTAATTGCATTACCAACTAAATTAATCAGTATTTGCCTAACGTGAGGTCCATCTCCCTCTAATGAAAAAGGTGTATTCGGTTCGATATGGTTGAATAGTCGTAAATCCTTACTTTTACTCAACGGTGTTAACATCGTAACTACAGAATTAGTTAATGCATGCAAGTCAAAAGGTTCTTGATTAATATCTAATTTACCTGCTTCAATCTTAGAAATATCTAATACTTTCTCAATTAATCCTAATAGCGTTTGGGCAGAAGTATCTAATGTCCCTACAATTTGCCGTTGTTCCACATTCAGTTCTGTTTGTTGAAGTAATTTCCCCATCCCAATTACACCATTAAGGGGCGTACGCAACTCATGTGACATATTAGCCAAGAAATGGCTTTTTGCTTTATTCGCTTGGTTGGCTTCTCCAATTGCTTTGTGTAGTTTATTAATCAAAAATGCGGAATAGACAGGGATCAGAACTAGAACCAAGGCCACTCCAATAGTATATGCCTGATTCTGTTGCCAGTAATCACTATAGAAAACAGCCAAACTAAACCCAATTAGACTCAATCCATAGGAAAAGAAAAGATACTTAATTCCGAACCGAAAACCATTCCCCAAAATAATCCATAAATAAAATATAAACATAGCCGCTTCTTGTGGCCCGGCCAATAATATAATTATGGAAAGCGCGGTAAGATCGATTACGGCGCCAATTAGACGCCGAATTGGTGAACATATCGGTTTCCAAACAATCCCCACAAAAAGAAATAACGAACATAAAAAACCAAACAAAGCTCCATTCGCAACGGTCCATAATTTAAATTCTTGTATATTATTTTCACCTCCTGCCGAAGGCACCACAAAATAAAAATAGACTACTAAAAAAAGACCAAATGCGACCCTAATAAGGGCCTGTTCTGGCTCAGAATCACCTGTACCTTTGACTCTCTGGCGCAAACGCGTTATTAAGGATGCTTGTATTATTTTTTGTTCCATCACCTAATTTTTCACTTTAAATATCGGCAAGTTCTGCTTGGATCGCAGCCACTTTGTCCATTTTATTTAATAATGCATCTACACATTCAGGATCAAAGTGACTCCCTTTGTTCTCTTTCAAATAGCTCACAGCATCTTTTTGGCTCCAAGCCTTTTTATAAGGCCGCTCTGACATCAACGCATCGTATGCATCTGCTACTGCTACAATTCTTGCAACAAGTGGAATTTCTTCCCCCTTCAAACCTGCAGGATAACCTGTGCCATCAAACCGCTCATGGTGATTCAATGCGATCACTGCACCCAATTGCATATACCTTGAGTGACTATCCGCTAAAATCGCATGACCAATCGTAGTATGTGTTTTCATAATTTCCCACTCTTTATCATCTAACTTACCTGGCTTGAGCAATATCCGATCTGGAATACCAATTTTACCGATATCATGCATCGGTGCTGCATATTCAATTTCCTCACATTCTCCATCACTCAGACCTAAACTCTCTGCAATACAACGGGTATATTTTGCCATTCTAATAACATGATTTCCTGTCCCTTCATCACGATATTCCCCTGCTCTCGCTAAGCGCAATAATGTTTCTTTTTCTCGTGCCACAAGTTGTTGCGTTGCAATATCTACTTGTCGCGCCAACCAATCTGCACGATCTTGCACAATCATTTGTTGCTCATGTAACTTTAATAAATTACGACAACTGACACGGCATTCCACCTGATCAATAGGACGGGTTAATAATGCGGTTGCACCTGCATCTAACGCATCATAACGTACAGATTGATCCGTAATCACCGTCACCATCATGATAGGAATATTTTCATGCTCTGGGTTTGATCGTATTTTTTTAATAAACGTAATACCGTCCATATCCGGCATACGGTAATCTGTAATAATCAAATCAGGGTTATTCTTCTCCAGCCAAGCTAATGCCTCTGCTGGGTGTTCAAAAGCAACCACAACAATATTATCTTGTACTTGCGACACGATTTTTGACAGAATAGCTCTACCCGTCGTCTCATCATCAATAATCAACACAAATTGCTCTTGCCGAGAGACACTCAGGCGCCTTGCTGCCTCATATGAAGCTACTTTCTCTTTTAGGTTTTTATTATTTTCGCTCATCTCATTACATCACAATAGTCAAGGGTTGTATAAATTGCTGCTCTAGCAGCAGTTTACACAAAAAAACTGGTCGTAACCAAATCCTTGGACGCTTACTCTTCTACACTTCTTGCTTGACCAATATCAAGCAAATTTCACGCCAACCCAGCCGTAACCATCACAACACGATGTAAAATATAAATATTTATCTTAACACGCTTAATTTTTAACCATTAACGTTTACGCCAATTGTCACAAAGTGACCCCGCCCGTCAGTTACGATAGAGAATGGTGTCGTGCGGGTAACATCATAGATTTACTACTGAATTTTTTCATATCTCACTCGGTTTATATTCGCGGCTATGTCATACTAAGTGCTATGAATACACATAAAATCACACTCCCCCAACCTGATGACTGGCACCTCCACTTGCGGGATGGTCCAGCGCTCAATAGAACCGTGTCTGATACCGCATATTATTTTGGTCGCGCTATTATCATGCCAAATTTACAGCCTCCCATCACCACAACAGCGCAAGCACTTGCTTACCAACAACGTATTTTACAAGCACGGCCTGCGGGAAATAACTTCCAACCTTTAATGACCCTTTATCTCACAGACAATACCAGTTCCGATGAGATTCAACGGGCATATGATAGCCAACAAATCCATGCCGTTAAATTATATCCAGCGGGTGCGACAACTAATTCTGAAGCTGGCGTTACTGATTTAGCACATTGCAGTAATGCACTGGAGAAAATGGCGCAACTTGGCATCCCCCTATTAGTTCACGGCGAAGTGACAGACAAACATATTGATATATTCGATCGTGAAAAAACATTCATTGATCAGGTATTAATACCTCTAACCACTCAATTTCCTACCCTTAAAATTGTTTTCGAACATATCACAACCCGTGATGCGGTAGATTTTGTCCGTGACAGCGCCCATCCCATCGCTGCAACGATTACCCCACATCACCTCTTACTCAACCGAAATGATTTATTGGTTGGCGGCATTCATCCACACAACTATTGCTTACCCGTGTTGAAGCGTAATACCCACCAGCAAGCGTTAATTAGTGCGGCAACCAGCGGCGACCCCAAATTCTTCCTTGGTACAGATAGTGCGCCACACACAAAAGATAAAAAAGAAAGCGCCTGTGGCTGTGCCGGAATATATAGCAGCCACGCGGCGCTTGAACTTTATGCCGAAGCCTTTGAAGTGGCTGGGGCACTCGATAAACTCGCCGGCTTTGCCAGTGAGTTTGGTGCCGATTTTTATGGCTTACCACGAAACACACGACAGCTCACCTTACAAAAACAAGATTGGCAGGTGCCTAAAACACTTGATTTTGCAGGCCAACCACTTATCCCAATGAGAGCAGGTCAAACAATTAGCTGGCAGGTAACTCACCTAAGCACTTAGGCTTTTACGAATAATGCAATCGACTCCACATGTGTCGTATGTGGAAACATATCCATGATCCCAGCAGAGACTAAACGATAACCATGCTCATTCACTAATGCCCCTGCATCACGCGCCAGCGTCGCTGGGTTACATGAGATATAAAGCAATCTCTCCGCGCCTAATGCCGCCAATTGTGGCAACACTTCAAATGCCCCGCTGCGCGGTGGGTCTAATAGAATTTTATTAAATCCTGCTGCTGCCCAAGGATAATCTTTTAATGCGGTTTGGGTTAAATCAGCTTGTTCGTATACAGCGTTATCTAAGCCATTCTTGATTGCATTACGACGTGCGTGCGCCACCAACGACGCATCGCCTTCCACCCCCACCACTTCTTTCACTCGTTTTGCTAACGGCAAGGTAAAGTTACCCAAACCACAAAACAAATCGAGTATGCGATCATCCTCATTCACTTCAAGCATCTCTATCGCCCGCACAATCATCTTCTGATTAATCTCAGCATTGACTTGGGTAAAGTCTGTCGGTGCAAAATCCATTTCCAAACCTGCTTCGGGCGCATAGCTTAGTTGTGGATTTTCTGGCCACAAGGGTGCCACGGTATCTGGGCCGCCCGGTTGCAAATAAATCCACAGATCTTCTGCCTTGGCATATGCTACTAACTTAGATAAATCTTCCGCACTCAAGGGGTCTAAATTACGAAATACTAATGCCGTGTTCTCATCATCAACAGCCACCTCAATTTGAGCGATTCTATTATAGACTTCCAATCCTGCAATCATCTCTGCCAATGAGGTTAAACGCATCCCCACTGAAGGTGCCAATACTTCACACTGATTCAGCAAGGCCAAATAAGGCGAGCCTTTTTCACGAAACCCCACCAGCACCCGCTCTTTCTTAGTCACATATTTCACGCCCAATCGTGCTTTCCGACGATACCCCCATAAAGGCCCTTTTAACGGGCCTAGCCAGTTTTCGGGCGCTAGGCTCCCAAAGTGCGTTAATTGCTCCCGTAAGGTGCCTTCTTTCAGCGTTAATTGTGCCTCTGGCGACATATGCATTAAGCTGCAGCCACCACACACACCAAAATGTTCACATTTTGCCGCAATCCGATCTTCAGCAGCAGATAAAATCTCGACCACCTTCCCCTCATCATATTTACGATGCTTACGGGTATATTGAAACATAACCCGTTCTCCCGCTAAGGCGCCATCAACAAAGATCGTTTTCCCATCAATATGGGCAATCCCTCTTCCTTCGTGTGATAAAGATTCAATATTAACTTCAACAGGTTCTTGTGGTAATTTCTGTCTGCGACGACGGCGGCGGCGTTCGGCCATATGTGTTTTCCTTACAAAAGCGAATCCAGTGACGGTTACCCGGCACTGGATTCGTGTTTTTACTTAATGTGGGTATTTTAACTTATTTTTGCTGCCATGCCCCTGCTTGCTGATACCACCAACCACTTGAAGCATTACTCACCCAACGCGCGGCGAAGGTATCACGAATTTGATCTGCCCATTCCGGATGGCCATTAGCACGCGCAATTTCAGCATAAAGCGCATTCCGATCTTTATTCTCATCGGCCACTAATGCTTTCACCTTATTACGATCTTTTAATGCCAACACTTTCGCATCTCGCACTGCAATCAAACCACTATTGGTGAGCCCAACAGCACCGCTAGCATAATGTGCACTCAGCGCACTATGACGTGTCTTCATGCTCGCCTGTAAGCTTGCAATCGCAGGCGAACTAATATCTAAATCGACCCTGGCTGCTTGTGCTGCTGGCACAAACCAATCTAACACCTGCATCGCAACGGGCATTGCAGGTCTGGCTAAATTCGCCTCTGGGTCATCATTAGATTCAGGTGGAGTTACCGTTTCCTGACGGCTCCCCCACACATCATCAATAATAATATCTGCCGCACGCTCTGCCGCCGCTTCAGGGAAATAAATATTAATCGTCACGCAGGACAATAGCAATAAACTCATCATTCCCAAACTCATATTTCTTACTATATTCATCTATCATTCTCCTATTTTATGATGGGTCCATCACTTTCACTCACCGCCTTTAACCGTGCTAACAAATCAGACCAGTCAACGCGTTTTGTATATCCCACGATGTTAATCCGGGGTGGCAGACCACCGCCTTTCACAATGTAATATCCCGGTGATGCATCGCCTACGCCAGCCATGTCACACACATTATTACGTAGCTTACAGCTTAGACCCATCTTTTGGTAGGAAAAATCCTCAAAGAAACGTAAAAAGCTTTTTGACAAGGCCGCACTTGGCCCACCGCCCACCTCTGTTAGCTGCTCAACCGCCTTTTGACTGATTCGACGACGATGTTTATCACCTTCTGGCGTTGCAAACGCGGCATCAAACGCCACGGCTTGCCAGTTAGATAACCTTAAATCATGAATATAACCATCCAACTTACCTGTAATCCCCCCAAAGTCGAATGTTTCTGTTAATAATGACAAATCTATTTCTGTCATATCAATATTGGCTGACAGTTGGGGCAACGCACCAAAAGGGTCATCTAATTCTAGATCTTGAACAATCGCCTGTCCATCGAACAAATTAACCGATAGGTCGCCATCCATCGTGATCTTTTTATATTGGTAGGCCACCTGAGGAATCTGCCCAGATAACTGCCCAGATAAGCTCGGCCAGCCTAGGCTTCCACTCAACAGAGGCATTGAAACTGGGCTTAATACTGCCGCAAAAGACCATTTTGTACTGTCGTCTAACGGTCGTTCTAGTGCAAATTCAGAAATCGTAAGTGCGCCATCTAAAATAGGTAATACTGAAGGCTGTGTTAGTCGTAATTGTGCCCCCACACTTTCCATCTGAAATGACGATGCGCCAAAAGGAATGGCATAAAGCAGCCCACCTTGCCAGCGCAATGTGCTCTGAATTGGCTGACTCAAACTAGTCCAACCTAATTCACCTGACACCGCATCTAGCTGAAATCGCCCTGCCTCATCCTTTACTGAAATCGTATCTAATACTAATGCCAGCTGGTAATCATCGGCCTGTTTATTTAAGCTTAATTCAGCTTCACCCGATAAGGTCATTTTACCCGCTGCATTAGACAATAAAAAAGGTTGTAGCCATATTTCATATAGCATCGCCACATCGGTTTTAGTAAACTGCACAGATATATCAGATTGCATCCAATCTGCAACATTGACCGCCGCACTAAACCCTGCTCGAGTCACCCCTGCTTGTGATATTGCAGCGTCTGAAATATGCAATTTCTGCCCTTTCGGCTCCCACTGACCTTGGCCATTTAATGCAATTTCCTGTGCCTCAAAATCTAAAAATATAGGTGCCACATAGGCCTGCCCTGAGTTTATCTCAGCATTAAACAACCAGTCATACGTCCCCTGTTGCCATTCTCCCGTCACAACAGCAGAGACGGCTTCAGACACATATTCCCCAGCCTCATCACTACCACTCACATTATTCCAATCTGATATTAGCCTCGCAGAATCAAGCTGATTGTTTTTCCCCTTTAACTGTAATCCCACATTGCCCTGCCCAGATGATAACCATGATTTTGCTATCAACAATGTGGCATTATCCGTATAACTTGTTACTAGGCCTAATAAGTCGGATATGCCCAGATTCTGACTAGTCACATCTGCCAACCATGTGCCATCCGCCGCCTGCCACCCCCCTGTTATGGTTGCTGTACCTGCTGCTGCGCCCAAAGCAAACCACTCAGCGGAAAATTTGAGTTGTTCAAGCGCATCTTGGCCCGATAATGCAACTTCTAAATTGACTGTTGCATCGGATAACCATGTCGTCAGCGGTAATAAAATAACATTATTCTCCTGCTGGCTCGCCAACGCGAATACCACAGGCACTGCAAGCTGCTGAGAAGTAATTTTGGCAGACCACTGTTTATCTTTCACTTCTGCCGTGAGCTTCAAACGCCCTTCCGCTAGTGCCATATCTTGTATCGCAACATGATAATCGGCTTCTTTGCTATTCCCGGTTAAGGAAAATTGTAATTTTTGCTGACCAAATTCAGTGTGCACAAATTGTAGCGTACCGCGCTGGCAGCTAAATTTTTCTTGAATAAGGACAAACTGAGGGCAACGCAAGTGGACTTTTTTCATCTGGCCATAAGGTGCTGGCAGCTGCAATACTCTTGCCTCTCCGAGCAACAATAAACCGTCATTTTCTAATCCCAATGAGAGCTGGATCCCTTCCCCTCGAATCCCAGTATCATCCGTCAGCCAAGCAGAATCCAATTCGATTTTGATCGACTCAACTGCGCCAGAGAAAGCGCTAGCCATTAGTAGGCTGATTGCTAAGAAAAATTTAGCCCAATACATTACCTACTCAGCGGGGAACACGCCCGTTGAAATATAACGGTCACCCCGATCACAGATAATACATACAATCACTGCATTGCTCACCTGTTCTGATAAGCGTAATGCTGCTGCCACCGCACCACCAGAAGATACCCCTGCAAAGATACCTTCTTCAGTCGCCAGTCGCCGCATCGTATCTTCCGCCACTTCCTGTTCCATATCTAACGTACGGTCTACTCTGTCGGCTTCAAATATGGTGGGTAAATAGGCTTCTGGCCAGCGACGAATCCCTGGAATCTTCGCGCCCTCTACTGGCTGCACACCTACGATTTCTACCGCTGGGTTTTGTTCTTTTAAATAGCGCGACACGCCCATAATGGTGCCCGTCGTGCCCATCGCACTAACAAAATGGGTGATTTTACCGCCCGTGTCTCGCCAAATTTCAGGGCCTGTTGTTTCATAGTGTGCCAATGGATTATCAATATTAGCAAACTGATTCAGTACCTTGCCTTTCCCTTGTTTTTCCATATCTAACGCCATGTCGCGAGCGGCTTCCATCCCTTCTGCCAAGATGATGTCAGCGCCATAAGCACGCATTGACGCCCGTCGTTCCACGCTCATCTTCTTTGGCATAATCAACACCATGCGATAACCTTTAATTGCCGCTGCCATCGCTAAGGCAATGCCCGTATTGCCACTGGTCGCTTCAATCAGTGTATCGCCAGGCTTAATATCACCTCGCGCTTCTGCTTGTTGAATCATATTCAATGCAGGTCGATCTTTCACCGAGCCCGCTGGATTATTGCCTTCCAATTTAACTAAAATCGTATTGCTGGCATGTCCCGGTAAGCGCTGCAAGCGTACTAAGGGCGTGTTACCAATAAAGGATTCTATGGTCGGAAAATCTGTCATTACCTTGCCTCTTAACTTAATGTGACAAATGCCAATGCATAGTCACCATCATCACTTAAACTCAGCAATGCTTGGTTTATTTTTTTCTCGTTCACCACTATTTCTGCTTGTTCATAAAAGCATAATAAAGGGCGACCTAAATCATCATTCTTCACCCCAATATGGCGTAAGCTCAAGCCATTTCGAAAGCCAGAGCCAAAAGCTTTTACTGTGGCTTCTTTGGCGGCAAATCGTTTCGCTAAAAAAGCCGCTGGAGATACTGCCGTTCGAAAATCTTGTAATTCCAGTTCGGTCAGAATCTTTTCCGCAACCCGATCTCCATGTTTATAGAGTAATGCTGTCATCCGCGGGATGTGCACTAAATCTGTACCAATACCGATCATCTCGCTTAACCTCGGGCAATAACCATTAATCGTTTCATTTCGCGTACTGCTTCCTGTAAACCAGTGAAAAAAGCACGAGAAATAATCGCATGACCAATATTCAACTCAACCAACTGTGGAATTTCAGCAATCGCACTGACATTTTGATAATTTAAACCATGGCCCGCATTCACTTGCAATCCCGCTTCATGAGCATACTGTACGGCATCAATAATATGCTGAAGTTCCAGCTTCACCTCGGCGGGGTTGCTCGCATCAGCAAAACGTCCCGTATGTAGTTCAATAATAGGTGCACCACAATCCACAGCGGCATCAATTTGCGTTTTATCTGGGTCGATGAATAAAGAAACTGCAATCTCCGCCGCGGCTAATCGCTGGCAAGCATCGCGCATTTTGCTCATCTGTCCCGCCACATCGAGGCCGCCTTCCGTCGTCAATTCTTCTCGTTTCTCTGGTACCAAACAACAATCTGTAGGACGATATTTTTCAGCCATTGCCAACATGTCATCAGTTACCGCCATTTCCAAGTTCATTTTCGTCAGTAAAATATCGCTGAGCAATGCGACATCACGTTCTTGGATATGTCGTCTATCTTCACGCAAATGTACGGTAATACTATCTGCACCCGCTTGTTCTGCCTCGATTGCTGCTTGTACAGGATCAGGGTAGCGTGTACCGCGTGCTTGCCGTAATGTTGCGATATGATCAATGTTAACGCCTAAATAAATGGCCATGGTTGTTTATCCTTTTTTATCCTGAGGTCTCATTGCATTCATTTCTGCAAATAATTGCCGACTCTTTAGCGGCTTATCACCTAAGTAAAACTGCATTATGCCACGCATCAGCTGTTTAATCTCCAATAATCCCGCCATATCAAAACCAGCTTCTTCGTCTAACTGTCGCAATGCGCGCCCTGAAATTTTTGCCGCAGGCGCGCCTGCATGCCAGCGACACAAACCTTCATTCGGTTGATAGTAATACTGTGACTTATCATCCCGTGCGAGATGTGTATCACTTTCATGCGTCAATGCCAAACCATATCCCAACGCGTGTAATAGTTGTTTTTCAAATAAACGGAGCACAAGTTCAGTTTCAGTTTTATCTGCTAATTGGACTAAGGTATTTTCGTATAATTGGAATATCTTTTGTGCAGGGTCATGAATCGCTAATAACCGTAGTAACAATTCATTTAAGTATAGGCCACATAAATTAGCATTCCCCTGTAACTGGTGCCGAGGCCCAGCTGATTCGCTCATGGTTAACGTCTGCAATTCACTACGCCCAACCCAGCTCACCCACAGTGGCTGGTATGCTTGCAACAATCCGGCTTGACTGCGTTTCTTATTCCGCACACCTTTCGCTACGACTCGCCGAACCCCTTGCTCACGGCTAAACAAATCTAATAGTAAGCTCGTTTCTCGATATGGTCGCTGATGCAGAATATAGGCATTCTCTAATTTAAGTTTCAACGTGCGCCCCACAGTCTAAAATTGTAGTGTTAGCGCATTTAGACTTTGCTCCATAGCAAGACATTTTCGCATGGAGAATAGGAGCATATATTAATATGTGATTATTCGAGTACAAAAATAACACCGCTATGGGGCAAAAGATGAATGTGCTAACGCTACAATTCGTCTTTGTAACCTAGGTTTTGTAACATCCTTTCATTATCAGACCAGCCATCCCGTACTTTCACCCATAAGCGCAAAAACACCTTCGTATCAAACAAACTTTGCATATCAATACGGGCTTCTTTGCCGATTGACTTCAGTAACTCACCTTTCTTGCCAATCACAATTCCTTTTTGGCCCGCCCGCTCAACATAAATCACCGCACCAACCCGTAGCATCTTCGGATCCTTCTCATCAAATTCTTCTATTTCTACTGTTAATGAATAAGGTAGCTCTTGACCCAAATGGCGAAACAATTTCTCCCGAACCAATTCTGAGGCCAAAAAACGACTGCTACGATCAGTAAACTGTTCTTCAGGATAGATTAATTCACCTTCTGAGATGAACTTTAGAATTGTTTTCTCTAATGTGTCTACATTCTGACCACGCCGTGCTGAAATAGGTACAATACCCGCAAAATCAAAAGCCTCGCTTAGTTTTTCAATTTGTGGCAACAACGCATCTTTGTCAGTCAACTTATCAACCTTGTTCAACACCAAGATAACAGGTGCCGTTGCATGTGTACGAAGCCGCTCTAACACCAAAGCATCTTCATCTGTCCATGTTAAACCTTCCACTAAGAACAAAACCACATCCACGCCTTCAATAGACCCTGCCGCGGCACGATTCATATAACGATTCATGGCGCGTTTATTATCAGGATGTAACCCAGGTGTATCAACATAAATTAATTGAGATTGTTCGGTTGTTTTAATGCCCAACACACGATGGCGTGTCGTTTGTGGCCGCCGTGAAGTAATACACAGCTTTTGGCCTAATACGTAGTTGATTAACGTTGACTTGCCTACATTTGGCCGACCAATAATGGCCACATAACCCGATTTAAAAGCAGTGCTCATGTTTTACTCAACATCTTCAATGCCAATGTTGCTGCTTCCTGCTCTGCCTTACGATGACTCCCACCCTGTGCAACAACGACTTTATTTAAATCGCTCACCTGGCATGAAGCTTCAAACACAGGGTTATTGCCTGATGAACGGATTTCTTTAACGGAATAGATGGGTAACGGTTGTTTTTTGCCTTGTAGGAACTCTTGTAATTTCGTTTTTGGATCTTTAATGTTTTCATCAATATCAATAGATTTTAGCCGTTCACCAAATAGGTTAAGAATCAATTTCTTCGTTGCGTCTAGACCACTATCTAAATAATAAGCGCCTAAAATAGCTTCAACTGCATCCGCTAAAATAGATTCTCGTCGAAAACCACCACTTTTTAACTCGCCCGGACCTAAAATCAAATAAGTACCCAAATCTAACTCCCGCGCAATTTCAGCCAAGGTGGTTCCCTGCACTAATGATGCGCGCAAGCGACTCAGTTTACCTTCTTTTACTTTTGGAAATTGCTGGAAGAGCGCTTCTGCAATCACAAAGCTCAGAATAGCATCACCGAGATATTCCAATCGCTCATTATTGACTGCACCAACACTACGGTGTGTTAATGACTGCGTGAGTAATTCTGTTCGCTGAAATGTAATGTTCAGCCGCTGAGCAAGCTTCTCTTGTTGCTTAATCAACAGATGCCTCACTATGGAATTTACCAATGATATCAATATTCCCCATCAACGGTTTTTGCACCTTATAATCCACCACGATTCTACCGACGCCTGTACCTGTCTTACCACGATAAAATTTAACATGCTCTTTTTTCACACTACTGACATAACTCGAATCAAGTCGTTTACGCAGAAAAGTCCAGGCTTGTTGCTTGGTCAACGATGAGTTTTTCATCTCATCTTCCATTGATTTCATGACCGTTGTGACGCCATAATATTCCTGATACATCGGTAATAATCGCATCGCAATAACACCAAAAAAGACAAAAAAGCTCAGCCCAATTAAAGCCCCTAGCATTGTAATTCCACGCTGTTTTCGCATCATCATTTACCCTCTCCAAAATTATTGTATTTTATTACCTATCCGTGACCACACCACACCATCACCATCTTTCCGATCCCAACTCATCCAAATTCTAAAGGCTTTACCCACTAAATTTTCTTCGGGAACCGTTCCCCAATAGCGGCTATCATTACTATGGTCACGATTATCGCCCATCATAAAATATTCTCCCTCCGGCACCACAAATTCCTTTTCAAACTGCCTACCACGTGGGTCATGAAAAATATCATGTGTCACATCACCTAATTGTTCATGCAATAATACGACATTAGCTGGTACACTTTCCTCAAGGCTACCATCTCGTGGCCCTGCTGTCATCGTTACTGGTTCACCATTAACATACACTGTCTTATCAAAATAACCAATCGTATCGCCTGGTAAGCCAATCACACGCTTAATATAATCTACTTCTGGATTTTTTGGGTAGCGAAACACCATCACATCGCCCCGTTCTGGCGAGCCCGTCTCTAAGATCCGTGTATGTGTAACTGGCAAGCGCACACCATAAGCAAATTTATTGACTAGGATAAAATCACCAATATGTAGTGTCGGTAGCATTGAGCCCGACGGGATCCGAAACGGCTCCACAATAAATGAACGAATCACTAACACGGCTAATACAATGGGAAAAAATGCACGGGCATATTCCACCACCGTTGGCTCTTGAATCCCTGATGTGCGTCGCTTTTTTGCAAAAAACACACTATCAATCAGCCATACGACACCCGTAATTGCAACTAATAACACCATCAACAATGGAAAACTCAAATCTAACCCCTTATTTATTCAACTGCAATACCGCAAGAAATGCCTCTTGCGGCACATCGACTTTACCCACGGACTTCATGCGTTTCTTACCTGCTTTTTGTTTTTCTAATAATTTACGTTTTCGCGACACATCGCCACCATAACACTTTGCAATTACATTTTTACGCAATGCTTTAACCGTTGCCCGCGAAATAATATTGCCACCAATCGCCGCTTGAATCGCAATATCAAACATCTGACGTGGAATCAGCTCTTTCATCTTTTCAACCAAAGCCCGACCACGAGACAAGCTGATATCTTTATGAACAATTAACGACAAGGCATCGACGCGCTCACCATTAATCAAAATGTCTAACTTCACCAAATTAGCCGGTTCAAACCGCACAAAATGATAATCCAAAGACGCATAACCCCGACTCACTGACTTAATGCGATCAAAGAAATCAATCACCACCTCATTCATCGGCAACTCATAGCGCAATGCCACTTGATTACCTATATATTGCATGGATTTTTGCACCCCCCGTTTTTCAACACATAACGTAATCACCGCGCCCAAATGATCTTGCGGCACCAAAATATCGGCCACAACAATTGGCTCTCTGATTTCATCAATGCTACCTGGATCAGGTAATAACGATGGATTCTCAACCTTAAGCAAATCCCCTTTATGGGTGACCACTTCAAATACCACGGTTGGCGCAGTTGTAATTAAATCTAAATCATATTCACGTTCTAAGCGCTCTTGGATGATCTCCATATGAAGTAATCCTAAAAAGCCACAACGGAAACCAAATCCCAATGCTTGCGAGCTTTCAGGCTCAAAGAATAACGATGCATCATTCAAGCGCAGTTTACCTAAGGCTTCACGAAACGACTCAAAATCATCTGAGCTAACCGGGAACAAGCCTGCATAGACTTGTGGTGTCACTGCTTTAAAGCCAGGTAACGCTTCTACTGCACCATGATGCACATGGGTTAATGTATCTCCCACAGGCGCGCCATCAATATCTTTTACACCTGAAATGACATAACCCACTTCGCCACTACTTAAACTTTCCGTTGGATGACGTTTCGGGGTGAAAACCCCTACTTGCTCAACTTGGTATTCATGCCCTGTGGACATCACTTTAATTTTATCGCGCTTTTTGAGTGCGCCATGCATCACCCGTACTAACGAAATAACCCCCACATAACTATCAAACCATGAATCAATAATCAACGCCTGCAAGGGTGCATCTACATCACCAATAGGTGCAGGTATCTTTGCCACTAATTCTTCTAAAACATCCTCAATACCAACACCACTTTTGGCACTACACTGCACCGCATCAACCGCATCAACACCAATGATATCTTCTATTTCTTGTGCAACGCGATCTGGCTCTGCCGACGGCAAGTCGATTTTATTTAAAACCGGCAACACCTCTAAGCCCAAATCAATTGCCGTATAACAGTTGGCCACACTCTGCGCTTCCACACCTTGCGCAGCATCCACCACTAATAGAGCACCTTCGCAGGCTGCCAGCGAACGGGATACTTCATATGAGAAATCCACATGCCCAGGGGTATCAATGAAATTCAAATGATAGGTTTCGCCATCGCGCGATTTGTAATCTAGCGATACGCTTTGCGCTTTAATCGTAATCCCGCGTTCTTTTTCTATCTCCATCGAATCCAACACTTGGGCTGACATTTCACGATCAGACAAACCGCCGCAAATCTGGATAAACCGATCGGCAATTGTCGATTTCCCATGGTCAATATGTGCAATGATAGAAAAGTTACGAATGTTCTTCATGTGGTTCCAATAACAAGAAAAATCGGCTGGCGTAAAATACACCAGCCGATTCAAATAATTGTACTTATTTTACTGTAAAACAGTCTTGCCGTCGTAAAATAATTACTTAACCTTCATTGCCAAGAACGTGGTACCTTCGCCTCGCTGTACCAATACCGGAACAGAACGTCCTGTGGGTAATGATTTTACGACTTCAACGAAATGTTTTGTATTCTCAATGCGCTGATTATTCAATTTAAGAATAACATCTCCCTGACGAATTCCCGCCAATGCTGCAGCGCCTGATTCCATTCGAATAACCCGTACCCCCCCTTTCTCTATCGCTAATTTTTCACGTTGCTGTTCTGTTAAATTAGTCACCCCGACGCCAATACGTTTAGCGAACACCTTATTTGATTTACTTTGATTCTGAAGCTTCCCATCAATGCTCGCTAATTCATCTGAATCAGGCAACTCTTCAATTTTCACCCGTAGTGTTTTTGTTTTTCCATTACGTTGTACAATAACAGGCACGCGTTCACCTACAGGCGTTCGCCCAACAATTGGTGGTAATGCCGAAGATCGGCCAACTGCTTTACCGTTAAAACGCAATATCACATCACCCACTTCTAACCCAGCCTTCTCTGCCGGACTATCGGGCAATACTTTTGCAATCAATGCACCTTCAGGCTTATCCAAGCCAAAGGATTCAGCCAATTCTGCGGTCACATTTTGAATGATAACCCCTAGCCAACCACGGCTCACATAGCCTTGCGCCTTAATTTGTTTCACCACATTCATCGCCACATCCATCGGAATCGCAAATGACACCCCCATAAATCCACCGGTACGACTATAAATTTGTGAATTAATCCCAATCACTTCGCCCTCTAAATTAAACAGCGGCCCACCTGAGTTACCTGGATTAATCGCCACATCCGTTTGAATAAAAGGCACATAACTATCACCCGGTAAACTCCGGCCTAACGCACTCACAATACCTGCCGTCGCCGTCGCATCAAAGCCAAAAGGAGAACCAATAGCCAATACCCATTCACCCACTTGTAGTTGAGATGAATCACCTAATTTAACCGTTTTCAACCCAGATGCTTTAACTTTAAGCAAGGCCACATCGCTACGTTCATCGCTTCCTAACACTTCCGCTTCTAACTCTCTTCTATCTTCAAATCGCACAATAATTTCATCGGCATCTTTAATCACATGATGATTCGTTAAAATATAACCATCGGAAGACAATACAAATCCTGAACCCAATGAATGTGATTCATAACGTTCTACATTATCACCTTGATTTTGACCTGGTTGCCCCTCTGATCCTTCTGGGAAGAAATGTCGGAATAAATCATCAAAAGGGGTGCCTTCCGGCATATTTAAACCAGGTGGCAATCCTCTTGGCATGCCCTGCGACGTGCGCTGACCACCTGTTTTCTTTTTTGTACTGATATTCACGACTGCTGGGCCATTTTCAGCCACTAATTTAGTGAATTCCGGCAAGCCATTTGCTGCTTGCGCAGACACACTCACCAATAGCCAAGCGATGACGCCCAACAATGTTGGTCGCAAATCTATTGTTAATTTTTGTCTCATTACTTATATCTCTCCGATTTTAATCGTATTAATGTTGTTTTGTTGTTTCTGCAACCGTCGCTTTACCCAATAAAACCCAATAAATAGACCGCAAAACCCTGAAATAATTCCTATTCCATCGCCTAAATTTAATGTTTTCGCGATTGCCCCAAAAATAAATAGGATCAATAACGGGACGATATACATTAAAAAAGCCCCCTTCACTAAGGCTACTTCCGCAATTTCTAATCGCACTTGCTGACCGGGCGAAAAATCTTGCCTTGTATTATTGGGGATAGCTAAGCGTGAAAATCGTTTACCCACATGATTGGCCAAAAGCCCAGTGCCGCATCCTTTTTGCAGCTGACATTGCCCACAGGTTGACTGCCGCTGTGCTTCTACCCACACCGTACCTTCCTTAGAGGAAACGACTGTTGCTTGTTGCTCAATCATCGTAATTCAATCATTCCGCTGGAGTAATGCGCTCAATAGATTCACCCAGTTGCTCAACCGTTCTCCGGGGCACTTCTCCTACTACCGTTACAAAATGACCTTGCATTGTTGTGCCAAAAGCATTCACTGCCCCCATATGCGAGCCGCCTTTTAAATGGCCGTGTTGTGCACGCATCTTCTCAAAGAATACCGAGATAGCGCTCAAGCCATCACTATAAACGCGCTGCTCTACTGCAGGCCTTCTTAGTGTACTTTGCCCTGCTTTTTGTGCCACCAACGCAAATCCTTCTGGCAACCAGTTCACCTGCCATAGTGAGGCTGTTTTCACTATTTCTACCTGCCTCTCAGAAGCGCCATACTTTGTCATCGCACCGTAATCTTCACGCTTTTGGTGTATTTCAATACCCGCTATTTCTGGTTGGAGTAATACATCTGGAATCTCTTTTTCTAACCGTAGCTCAGAAAAAGAAAATGTTTCTAATACACCTTTTTCCTTGCTTACTAATTCAAACTGCAATAATAAATTCGTTTCTTCCCCAACCCACAGGCGATATCCATAGCGAAAATCATCAACTGGATCAATAACAAGCTCTCTTACATGCCGGTTAGCAATACGACCTCTTCTACCCAACTTCATACTGTAGTAAGCGGCTGCAGAATGCAGGTTCCGTAAGAAATCACTCGGAAACCCCCTCCCCAACTGCTGACTCTTCACTCTATTACCCTTCGTGCCCTCTGGCAAAATATAAGTTACACCATTTTCGTCACGAATCACTTCTCTTGCCGCACCATTTAGTGAAATCAAACGCTCTCTTTCACCTCGTGCATCGTTTCGATGGATAATCTTAATCGATTGTAGTTTCCGACCATTTTGATAGGCGAACACACCTTGATAATTGAGTTCTTTCGCCGCCGTGCACATCTTGCCAAGCAATACCAATGCATCTTCTTGTTCCGTCGCCATACTCGTGAGTGGCATGCATACCAATACTAAGGCGATAAAAAACCTATTCACCTTTTTACTCGTCATCATAGGCCACTACCCGTGCATAGGAAAAGGCACCTGACGCACCTGTATATTCACTATGATTCACTAAATAGCTATTAAGTCGATCCGCCACTTCAGGCTCACCTACGGTCCAACGATTGCTCGCCACATTCACTGTGTTTTCAGTGTTCGCCGCCAAGACCGTCTCAGGTCCAGCCGCATATTGTGATGACGTCATCACACCTAACACGGCAACCGCACCTACTGATGCCGCCATGGCTAAACCCGTTGCTTGTTTCCAAAACCCACGGCGTATCGGTATCACCTTGTTTTCCTGAGCTGGTGGCTTTGCTATCGTTTGTTGTGCTGCACTACTATAGGCTGGCTCATCGGCCAACACGGCAGAAATCCGCTGCGTTAAGTCTACTGCTGTGCCCTGCAATGGATTGAATACCATCGCATCATGCATCACATCACTTGTTAGTTGATAACGTTTAAATTGCGTTCGCAAAGACGGATCTTGCGCTAAATGCTGCAATATCCAATCCAAATCTGCGCCCTGCAATTCACCATCAACCAACGCTGATAAATATTCATTTTCATTGACTGACATTATGTTTCCTCTCCCATCACTATTGCCACTTCTTTATCGATTGCTTCTCGTGCTCTAAAAATACGCGAACGCACTGTCCCAATTGGGCAGCCCATCGTTAGCGCAATTTCTTCATAGCTCATTCCTTCAAATTCTCTTAACCGAATCGCGGTTGCCGTATCATCGGGTAGTGCATCTATTGCATTATGAATGGCCTCTTCCAATTCATCGCGCATTAAATTACTTTCAGGTGTTTCAAAATCTTTTAATTCTGGTGCATCAAATATTTGCACTGCATCTGCCGCATCAACATCACGTAACGGTGCCCGCCGAGCCCGTGCTGTTAAGTGATTTTTTGCCGTGTTAATCGCAATCCGATATAACCACGTATAAAATGCACTGTCTCCTCGAAAATTAGGAATTGCGCGATAGGCCTTAATAAACGCTTCTTGGGCAACATCTAATGCTTCAACTGGATCATGTACAAAACCAGTGATCACATGCACGATGCGCTGTTGATATTTCATAATCAACACATCGAATGCTTTTTTGTCCCCTGCTTGTACTCTCAGCACCAGCTCTTGATCCACGTTTGTCCTTTCCTCCAAACTACACCTGCCCGTTGGAGAACTTATTTCTGTTGCTATGATTGACCATAATCATTTATCTTTGTTCCATTAATGCTAAATTATTTAAGAATTTATAAACGAGTTTACGGCATCTATGACTAATAAACGACATTTTGATGTGCTTATCTTAGGCAGCGGCCTCGCGGGATTATCGCTTGCATTGCACCTTGCCGACCATAAGCAGGTTGCTATTTTGTCCAAAGGACCGCTCACGGAAGGGGCGTCTTTCTATGCGCAAGGTGGTATCTCTGTCGTCTTAGATGCCGATGATTCTTTGCAATCACATGCCAATGATACGATTCGTTCAGGCGCGGGATTATGTGATGAAGCTACTGTGAAATTTACGGTTAAGCATGCGCGCGACAATGTTGAATGGCTGATTGAACAAGGTGTGTCATTTACTAAAGAAGACACTGAATCAAAAACCTACCACTTGACTAAAGAAGGTGGCCACAGCTATCGCCGGGTGATTCATGCTGATGATGCGACAGGGCGAGAAGTGGAAACGACCCTGCTTTCCAAAGCGCAAGCGCATCCTAATATTGTGCTCTTTCCTTGCCATATTGCCATTGATCTGATCACTGAAAATGAACATCAATCCACACATAATAAATGTCTCGGAAGTTATGTGTTGGATATTAAAAATGACACTATTTATACCTTCACTGCCCCCACTACTGTCTTAGCAACGGGCGGCGCAGGCAAAGTTTATCTTTATACGAGCAATCCAGATGTCAGCACAGGCGATGGTATTGCGATGGGCTGGCGGGCGGGCTGCCAAGTGGCTAATATGGAATTCATTCAATTTCATCCAACCTGTCTTTATCACCCAAAAGCCAAATCATTCCTGATTAGTGAAGCCTTACGCGGCGAAGGTGCCGTGCTAACGCTTGCTGATGGTCAGCGATTTATGGATAAATTTGATCCGCAAGCTGAATTGGCGCCGCGTGATATCGTCGCCCGCGCAATCGATCATGAAATGAAACGCTTGGGGGATGATTGTGTCTATCTTGATATTCGCCATAAAGGGGCTGATTTTATCAAGCAACACTTCCCCACTATCTATCAACGCTGTTTGCAACTCGGTATCGATATCACTGCAGAAGCAATCCCCGTTGTCCCAGCTGCGCATTATACCTGTGGTGGATTGGTTACCAACCTCAAAGGGCAGACCAATATTGACAATCTCTATGCCATTGGCGAAGTTGCTTGCACAGGACTGCATGGCGCTAATCGCCTCGCAAGTAATTCACTACTCGAATGTTTAGTGTTTGCGCGTTCTGCCGCCGACGATATTCTTCAACAACCCCAATCTAATGAAATACCCTCTATCCTTGACTGGGATGCCAGCCGCGTTAAACCTGCACAAGAAGCCATCGCTATTAGTCATAACTGGGATGAGTTGCGGCGTTTTATGTGGGACTATGTTGGCATTGTAAGACGCACCGCGCGCCTACATCGCGCACAACAACGGCTCAAACTCATTCAACAAGAAATTGACAACTATTATAGCCATCACAATATCAATAGCGACCTCATTGAGCTCCGTAATCTCGCCAATGTTGCCGATCTTATTATTCAATCAGCCTTGCAAAGAAAGGAAAGCCGAGGACTACATTACACACTCGACTACCCAGAAACAGACGAGGGGAAACCCCAAGACACTATTCTACGTCGTTCGTCGTAACGGATCTGAGCATCACACGCAATTGACGAAAAGCATTCTGCTCAACACAGTTGGCTAATATCAGCACCGTTTCATATCGTGCCCACCATCTTGTAGGGAAGCGCCTACGAAACCGAATAATCACCATATCAGCTAATACCACACTAGATAATAATTGATAAGGTCGTAATAATTGTCCATCCGCATATTCTAATATCCACTCTGCATCCGTATTGTGATCAGCCATCTGGTAATTTATTTCGACGACTGCCGATGCGCCATCTAGCCACTGATAACGTTTTAATTGATACCACAAACTCACACATAGCAGGCTGCAAGCTATTATCGTAATCAGATTGCTAATATCCAGATGCCAAAGCGTCCATAACATCAGCACATGTAATAATAATAGATACCCTAACACCCAACGGGATCGCCTAATTTTTAATGATAGATTGATGTCCATCTCTTCCCTTGTATCGCCAATATCTGCTGTTCACAGTACAATATATACTTAACCAACATCGCTTGAGCAATATATGAATAACGACTGGTCCTCTTTTCTAGCACAACATTCACCACAAGCAATCGTAGCTGAAGCTGCGATCATGCCATTATCCTCTTGGCGTGTTATCACAGTGCAAGGTAGTGATGCCACGCGCTTTTTGCAAAACCTATGTACCAATGATGTCAATGCGCTCGCAATAGATCAAGCGCAATTGAATAGTTTATGTAATCCAAAAGGCCGCGTAGTCGCTATTTTCTGGCTGCTTCGTCGCCAAGAAAGTTACCAACTTATTCTACCTAACCCCGTCTGTGATAGTTTGCTCAAACGATTAACAATGTATATCTTAAGATCTGATGTTTCTATTGAGGCGCAGACTGATTCACTTATTTTACTTGGCTGTACGCATGACCTACTAAATCAGGATAAACATCTCAATCCTTTGCAAGGCAAGCAATACGATAATAATTATATTGTACGTTTGCCTGGCGCTACCACACGGACACTTATTCTTACAGACAACACAGATGCCATTGCATTAGCACAAAAACACCTCTGGGTTGAAGAAACGAGTTGGCAGAAAATCGATATTGAGAGCGGAATTCCCTTTATCTTTAATGAAACGGTGGAACAGTTTACACCACAACAAATCAGCCTTGATTTACGCGATGGCGTGAGCTTCAGTAAGGGTTGTTATCCAGGCCAAGAAATCGTTGCTCGCCTGCATTATCTTGGCACACCCAGTAGACGCTTATTTTCTGCTATAACTGAAACAGATACGCTACCCGCACCCGGTAGTCATGTTATTTTAGAAGATCAGTCGGTGGTCGGTCATATTGTGCAAGCACACCGAAATGAATCAACCACATGGTTATTAGTGAGCCTAAAGATCGCAAACCAAGATCAAGATTTATTACTTGCCGACTCAACGCTCTTAATGGCGGTCGCGCCAGTCGTATCAGAGTAGGTGGCCTTTAAATCTGGCTTCACCGCTAACTGCAAAGGCGGCTGCCACATAATATCTTCAATCGCTTCCTGCGGCTCAAAGCCAGCCACATGCTTCACTAATAGCGCGCGCACTGCTTCACAATCGTCCAACGTATTGGCTTCAGCCAAATCCGTTAAAATAGAAGCCAATTGTTGCCAAGGAATAACCGCCTCTTCTGCTCGACGAATTTTCACATGCTGCGTCTCCGACACATTATTCCCAATTAACAACTCTTCAAATAACTTTTCTCCCGCCCGCAGACCGGTATAGTTAATCTCAATATCACCTTGCGGGTGGGTTGCTGTTTTCACTTCAAAACCACTCAATCGAATCATTCGTCTGGCCAAATCTATAATTTGAACAGGTTCCCCCATATCCAACACAAACACATCACCACCTTGCCCCATCGCACCCGCCTGAATCACGAGTTCTGCAGCCTCTGGGATAGTCATAAAATAACGCGTAACATCAGGGTCCGTCACCGTAACGGGTCCGCCACGGGCAATTTGTTCTCTAAACAGTGGTACAACCGAGCCCGATGAATCTAATACATTGCCAAAACGCACCATCGTAAATCGTGTATCGCCGGCTTGCTTTGTATCACCTGCTATCCCTTGTAGGATTAATTCAGCAAAGCGCTTAGTCGCCCCCATAATATTGGTCGGGCGTACGGCCTTATCAGTAGAAATCAATACAAATGTCTCTACCCCAGCAGCCACGGCCGCTTGTGCACAATGCAAGGTGCCAAAGATATTATTTCGAACCGTTTCACCTATATTCTTCTCTGCCATCGGCACATGCTTGTAGGCCGCCGCGTGATAAATTGTTTCAACCGCTAGTCGTCGGCATAACTTCTCAAATCGAACTTGATCATTCACCGTTCCTAATACAGCTACGACATTAGGCATGACGGTATTTACTTGGATGGCGGTGCGCTTTAATTCTTTCTCAATCACATACAGTGCATATTCATTGAGCTCAAATAATACTAACGTATGGGGTGATAAACGTAATATTTGGCGGCATAGTTCAGATCCAATCGAACCGCCTGCACCAGTCACCATGACTGATTTATTAGTCACATTTCGATGTAATAAATTCTGATCAGGCGCAACCATATCGCGGCCTAATAAATCGGCCACAGTTACTTCCTGAATATCTTTTACCTGGATACGACCATGTGCAATATCCATTAAATCAGGTAATGTACGCACATGCACTGGATAAGGTTCCAGTTTCGTAATAATCTCTTGCCGTTTACGATGGGATTCTGCTGGCATTGCCAATAACACATCATACACAGCATATTTCCCCATTAAGTAGGTCAGCCGCTCGAAAGGATATACGTTCAAATCGTTAACTTGTTGCTGATGCAACATCACATTATCATCAATAAACCCCACCGGATTTAATTCATGGCCCATCCGTAATATGGAGGCTAATTGTGCACCTGCTTCACCCGCACCATAAATCAACACAGGCAAACCACCTTGTCTGTTCGTGGCTCTAAACCCGCCATTTGCTTGATGGAACCACCAACGTGCTAATAACCGGCTCCCCGCCACAAAAATTAGCATTAAAAAGCCATTTAAACCATATATTGCTTTCGGTATGCCTGATGTATTCATCAGCAAAACAATCAGTGAAAACAGCACTGCATACATCAGTGTTGCCTTCAAAATCGTCATTAATGCTTGTGGGCCAATATAACGGATAATAGAACGATAAAGGCCAAATTTAATAAAAACAGGGATTGCCACGATCGGCGCTAACAGAAAAATCCAAGCTTGCCCTGTTGCAGGCACATAAGCCACACCCCACCACAGTGAAAAAGCAATCCAAAGCGAGCCGATCGCAGCAACAAAATCCGCTATCAGCGTCATAGCACGTTTTGTCGCTTGAGAACGTGATAAAAACCAGCGTGGGAATTGAACAAGGAATTTGGGTGTCATGGTGATTGGCTTACAATTCTTGAATTAATTGTAATATTTCCTCAAATTTTAACAATCTTATTTGGTCGGAACAACAGGATTCGAACCTGTGACCCCTTGCCCCCCAGGCAAGTGCGCTACCAGACTGCGCCATGCTCCGAACGGTACAAATTTAAACGGCTAACTGCACTCACGGAAATATTTCATCTAAGCTTATAGATATCGCTTAATCTAATAATTTCCGTAACTTTTCTAACTCGCCAATCATACCTTCACGCAATTCTTGCGTGTTTGATGATGTTTGTTTGCTCATTTTTTGATCGGGATCATTTTCTAATTGCTGCCGTGCACCACCAATTGTAAACCCTTGTTCATAGAGCAGGCTTCTGATCTGCCTAATAATATCGACGTCTTGGCGTTGATAAAAACGTCGATTCCCTCGACGTTTGACAGGGGAAAGCTGTTTAAATTCTTGCTCCCAATAGCGTAAAACATGCGGTTTAACATCACATAATTCGCTCACCTCACCAATCGTAAAATAACGCTTGGCGGGAATTTCAGGTAATTGATTATTGTGGCTAGCTTCCAGCATGCTGGTCTACTTTTTCCTTCAATTTTTGACCTGGACGGAAAGTCACCACCCGGCGCGCACTAATTGGAATTTCTTCCTTAGTTTTTGGATTGCGACCCGGTCGCTCTGCTTTATCGCGCAACTCAAAATTACCAAAACCAGATAATTTAACGTGTTCACCACTTTCTAATGATTCGCGGATCTGTTCAAAAAACATTTCAACAACTTCCTTTGCTTCGCGTTTATTAAAACCAAGCTCCGCGGATAATTGTTCGATAACATCGGCTTTTGTTAACGCCATGAATAACCTCTTCTCTATTTATGCTCTGATAGTAGCATTTAATTGTGCTTCCAAGCAATTTATTATCTCTTGCATCAGCGTATCAACTTCTTCATCTGTCAGTGTTCTTTCGCTATTTTGCATCACAAATGATACGGCTATGCTCTTCTTACCTGCCTCAACGCCTTCACCAATATACACATCAAACAACTGAATTTCTTTAAGAATATCAGATTTCACTGCCTCTAAACAGACCGTGATCTGAGAGGCCGTCACCGTTTCATCCACTAACAGGGCTAAATCGCGTCGTAATGCGGGAAACCGTGATAAGGGTTCAAATTCTGGTATCTGTGCCCTTAAGACTGGCGTAAGTGCTAATTCAAACACATATACTGGTTGACTTAAGCCCAGTGTTTTTTCTAATTTCGGATGAACTGCACCGACCCAACCAATCGCCTCTTTTTGAAAATAAATGCGGGCTGATTGCCCTGGATGGAGTGCTGGGTGTGTTTCTGCAATAAAACTAAAGTCGCCCTTATTACCAACTGCTAACAACGCTTCCACATCCGCTTTAATATCAAAAAAATCAACTGGCTGTTGCGCAATGTCCCACTGTTCTGGTGCACGGCTCCCGCATATAATACCGCCAATTTGACGTTGCTGAGATACATTCTCAGCCGTCCCAGTGAAGATACGTCCCACTTCAAATAAACGTATCCGAGTATGTTGGCGATTTAGATTATACGCCACTGCCTGCACCAATCCTGGCCAGAGTGATGTTCGCATCACCGATAAATCAGCTGAAATAGGATTGGCCAGTGCAATTTCTGTTTGCCCTTCAACCGCAAGATGCTGCTGAAATTCAGGTGCCACAAAGCTATAGGTAATCGCTTCTTGATAACCACGATCAACTAATAAATTTTGTAACCGCTGTACGGCAATCGTTTCTTCCGAAATATCAGTAGATAAAACCATGCCTTGTGGCCGTGTTTCTGGCAATTTATCATAGCCATATAAGCGGCCTAACTCTTCAATTAAATCCGCTTCTATCACTAAGTCAAACCGGAAACTCGGTACAGTCACATCCCAGCCATCTGTACTATCAGTAACGGTCAAGCCTAATCGCGTTAGATGTTCAACAACTTGTGGGCCTTCAATAATAATACCTAGCACACGCTTAACCCGCGCTGCTCTCAATCGAATAGTTGGCGAAGCAGGTAGGCTTGCCGGTGTTTCCACTTCTCGAATAAAACCCGCTTTTCCACCCACAATCTCTAGCAGAAGATACGTTGCACGCTCAATTGCAATCTGTGGCAGCTCTGGATCAACACCACGTTCAAAACGATGTGATGAATCAGTATGCAAGCCATAGGCACGCGCACGGCCAGCAATCGCTGTCGGCTCAAAAAAGGCGGCTTCTAGGAATAAATCTTGTGTCTTATCGCTTACGCTCGTTGGTAAGCCGCCCATGATACCTGCCAATGCGATCGCACCATTGTTGTCGGCAATTACGACACTATCATCATTCAGGCTCAATTCTTGGCCATCTAACAAGGTCAACTTCTCACCTTGCTGCGCCATTCTCACATTGATTGCCGTATCCAATGTTGCCAAGTCAAAAGCATGCATTGGCTGGCCTAGTTCTAGCATCACATAGTTGGTAACATCGACGACCGGCCCCACGCTACGCACGCCACTACGACGCAATTTTTCCTGCATCCATAACGGTGTTTCTGCTTGCACATTCACACCTTCAATCACCCGGCCCACATAACGCGGACAGGCCGCACCTGCAGAGACTGTTATTGTAAAATCACGATCAGAAGTCACTTCATTTTGGATAGGAGGAGGCGGTGTGAGATCTTGTCCCGTTAATACGCCCACTTCTCGTGCAATTCCGGCCACACCTAAGCAGTCACTGCGGTTAGGAGTTAAATCAATATCGATACTAACATCGTTTAATGATAAATAATCTCGGATATCGGCACCAACAGGCGCATTAGATGATAACTCCATTAAGCCATCTGCGCTCTCTGCCAAACCAATTTCTTTGGACGAACAGAGCATGCCAAAAGAAGCCACACCGCGTAATTTAGCTTCTTTAATCTTAAAATCACCAGGTAATACGGCACCCACCCTCGCCACGGGGACTTTCAAATCAAGCCGTGCATTGGCGGCGCCACATACAATCGTTAATAAAGAATCACCCGCAACATCTACGCCGCATACACGCAGTTTATCTGCATCAGGATGGGCTTCAATTGCTTTTATTTGACCCACAACAACACCCGAGAAATCACCCGCTACCGCTTCGACACCATCAACTTCCAAGCCTGCCTGCGTTAATTGTGCCACCAAGGTGTCAGTATTAATCGCTGGATTGACCCACTCACGCAACCAATTTTCACTTATTTTCATGCTGTTCTCTCAATTAAATTGGCGTAAAAAACGCAAGTCATTTTCAAAGAACAATCGCAGATCATTCACCCCATAGCGCAACATCGCCAAGCGCTCAACTCCCATGCCGAAGGCCAAGCCTAGATATTTTTCACTATCAATATCAACATGTTCAAATACTTTTGGATGCACCATACCGCACCCTAACACTTCCAACCAACCTGTATGGCTGCACACGCGGCATCCTTTCCCACTACACATCACACATTCAATGTCGACTTCCGCAGAAGGCTCAGTAAATGGGAAATAAGAAGGTCTAAACCGTACATTCAGATCTTTCTCGAAAAAAGCTTTCAAGAAATCAGCCAAAATACCTTTTAGATCAGTAAAACTTACATTTTCATCAATCATCAAACCTTCAACTTGATGAAACATCGGCGTATGTGTCAGATCTGAATCACAACGATAAACACGACCTGGCGCAATAATGCGTAATGGTGGCGCTTGTTCTTCCATTACCCGCACTTGCACGGGTGAGGTATGCGTACGCAATAAGGTTTCCGCATTAAAATAGAAAGTATCGTGCATTGCACGTGCAGGATGGTGCTCTGGGATGTTGAGTGCTGTAAAGTTATGTGTCGCATCTTCAATTTCAGGGCCTTCCGCCACTTGAAATCCAATTTGACGAAAGTATTGCTCAATCCGTTGTAGAGTACGGGTAACAGGGTGCAAGCCACCAATCTGTTCGCCACGGCCGGGTAACGTTACATCCACTGTTTCAGCCGCTAAAGCCGCATTCATTGCCGCTTCCGCTAACACCGTCTGGCGCGCTTCAATTAAACCCATCACGTCTTGTTTTGCTAAATTAACGGATTTACCAATAACTGGGCGTTGCTCAACACTAACACCACCCAGTTGCTTTAAATAAGCCGTGATTTTGCCTTTTTTGCCCAAATATTCGACACGCACGGCATCCAATGCTACAACATCTTGTGCCGCCTCAATAGCCGTTTTAGCAACGTCTACTATCTCATTTAACACCTGCAACTGTGATTCCAGTTCAGCCATATTAACACCTACTTCATCTTCAAAAAAAAGGGCTGCATACGCAGCCCTTCCCTTAATACACTCTATACTTACGTACGAAAATATTACTTAGCTAAAGCTGCCTTCGCCTGTTCTGCAATGACAGCAAATGCATTTGTATCATGTATTGCAAGATCAGCTAGCACTTTACGATCAATTTCGATTTCTGCTTTTTTCAAACCATCAATTAAACGGCTATAGCTCATTTCGCATTCCCGCGCTGCAGCATTGATCCGAGCGATCCATAATGCACGGAAAACACGCTTTTTCTGACGGCGATCGCGGTAAGCATATTGGCCCGCTTTAGTGACTGCTTGAACCGCTACGCGATAAACATTTTTACGACGGCCTGAATAACCTTTTGCTTGGTCGATGATTTTTTTGTGTCGCGCATGCGCTTGGACACCACGTTTTACTCTTGGCATATCATTTCTCCTTTAAAGATTAGGCAACATTTTACGAACAGAACGATGATCTGCTTTACACACCATCATCGGCGAGCGTAAATGGCGTTTCCGCTTTGTGCTCTTCTTAGTCAGGATATGACTAGTAAACGCTTGTGCGCGTTTGAATTTGCCGCTACCCGTACGCTTAAAGCGTTTGGCTGCGCCACTGTGATTCTTAATTTTTGGCATTATGAACTCCGCATTCATTTTTATGTGGGCAAACATTACCCAACGTTAATTAAATTTACTTACTACTTTTTACTCGGTGCCAAAACCATGATCATCTGCCGACCTTCTTTTTTCGGGTGCGATTCAATAACAGACAATTCTTTCAGATCTTCCGCAACGCGTTTAAGCAATTGCAATCCTAAGTCTTGATGTGCCATCTCACGCCCACGAAAACGCAGACTCACTTTAGTTTTATTACCTTCTTCGAGGAAACGTGTCAGGTTGCGTAGTTTTACCTGATAATCAGCCTCTTCAGTCCCTGGTCGGAATTTTATTTCCTTTACCTGTATTTGCTTTTGTTTCTTCTTCGCGAGGTTCTTTTGCTTATTCGCCTCAAACAAATACTTGCCGTAGTCCATGATACGACACACTGGTGGAGACGCCTGTGGAGAAATCTCTACCAAATCCAAATCTGCTTCTTCTGCTTTTGCTAAGGCTTCTTTCAGCGAAACGACACCCAATTGCGTACCGTCCACATCATTTAACCTTACTTCTCTGGCTGTGATTTCACCATTCAGCCGTTTATCATTTTTAGCGATTTTGTTAACCCTCTAAAACAAGTCGGCCGCGACCAGCAACGTCTTTTTCCAATAAGGCAACGAATTCTTCCAGTGTCATTACACCTAAGTCTTCGCCCTTACGGGTACGTACTGCCACGGCATTATTTTCCGCCTCGCGATCGCCCACAACAATTAAGTATGGCACTCGGCGTAATGTATGTTCGCGTATTTTAAAGCCTATCTTCTCATTTCTCAAGTCCGAATCGACATTAATATCCTGTTTCAATAATGCGGCCGTAATTGATTTCACGTAATCCGACTGTTTTTGAGAGATCCCCATAACGGCAACCTGCTGTGGTGCCAACCATGTTGGAAAGGCGCCTGCATACTCTTCAATCAAGATACCGATAAAACGTTCTAACGAACCCAAAATAGCACGATGCAACATCACTGGCACCTGCTTATTACCGGCGTCATCAATATAGTTTGCATCCAACCTGCCTGGCATTGAGAAATCGACTTGGATCGTGCCACACTGCCATACACGGCCTAGGCTGTCCTTTAAAGAAAACTCGATTTTAGGGCCATAAAACGCCCCTTCTCCAGGCTGTAAACCCCAGTCCAATTCTTTTGTATTTAACGCTTGTTCGAGGGATGCTTCCGCCTTATCCCATTCCTCATCTGAACCTACTCGGTTCTCAGGGCGCGTCGATAATTTAATGATGATTTCATTAAATCCAAAGTCTGCATAAACATCTTGCAGTAGCTCAATAAAGGTCGCCACTTCTGATTGAATTTGATCTTCGGTGCAGAAGATATGTGCATCATCTTGAGTGAAACTGCGCAAACGCATCAAACCATGCAAGGTGCCCGATGGTTCATTTCGATGACACGACCCAAATTCTGCCATCCGCAGAGGCAAATCGCGATAACTCTTCAAACCCTGATTAAAGATCTGAATATGACAGGGACAGTTCATCGGCTTAATCGCATAATCCCGGTTTTCGGAGTGTGTGCTGAAAATCATATCGCCAAATTTATCCCAATGGCCTGATTTTTCCCATAGGCTGCGATCAACCACTTGTGGCGTACGCACTTCTTGATAATCATTATCACGCAAGACATCACGAATATAGCTTTCTACTGTGCGGAAAATTTTCCAGCCATGATCATGCCAAAA
>CAZRAY010000005.1:7015-15081 GCA_964598235.1 uncultured Piscirickettsiaceae bacterium | reverse complement strand
GTACTTGGCACATGCGGACCACGACATAAATCAGTGAAATCACCTTGACTATATAACGTTAATATTTCGCCGGCAGGGATATCCGTTAAAATTTCGGCTTTATAATCCTCACCCATTGCTTTAAATTTAGCAATACCATCCTCGCGCGATATTTCTTCACGCACCACCGGAATATCTTGTTTTACTAATTCCTGCATGCGTTTTTCTATTTTCGCCAAGTCCTCTTCCGAAAAGCCTGGTGGATATGAAAAATCATAAAAATAACCGTCGTCGATAACAGGACCAATGGTTACCTGTGCCTCTGGGAATAATTGTTTTACGGCTTGCGCAGTTAAATGCGCAGTTGAATGACGAATAACTTCTAAGCCTTCCGGATCACGTTCCGTGACAATCGCGATACTCGCATCTTCAGATACAATCGTGCTCGCATCTACTAAGATGCCGTTTAGCTTACCTGCTAAGGTCGCACGCGCTAAGCCTGCACCAATATCAGCTGCAATATCTAAAATAGAAAGTGGCGCATCAAACTGACGTTGGCTGCCATCTGGGAGTGTAATCGAAATCATAGTTTTGTCCTGGTTGTGACTAATACAAAAAGCCTGAAAACCAAAAAAGCACCCCTCGGTGCTTTCAATAAATTAAAAGTGCAGCGGTATACCGCGCAAATCCATATGGGCCGCACTATACACTAAATCCTGATTTAGTCAAAAATTGAGACACTTTAATATCCTACCTAAATACACTATGATTGATACTGTTGGCTGGATTATCCTGCCAACATGTTTTCAGATAAATCTACATTTTTTTATAATAAAAAGGAAAAAAATATGCTGTTATCTAAAAAATTAGCTGCCGAGTTTATCGGTACATTTTGGCTGGTGTTAGGGGGGTGTGGGAGTGCTGTGCTCGCGGCCCAATTCGGTGATACTAACTTAGGCATAGGATTTGTTGGTGTATCCCTTGCTTTTGGTTTAACCGTACTGACTATGGCTTATGCCATTGGCCATATCTCAGGTTGTCATCTTAACCCTGCGGTATCTGTTGGCTTATGGATAGGCGGGCGTTTTTCATCTTCAGAACTCGTGCCTTATATCATCGCTCAAGTAGCCGGTGGTATTGCGGGCGCTGCTGTCTTGTATTTCATTGCCAGTGGTCAAGCGGGTTTTGTTGCCGGCGGCTTTGCCTCTAATGGCTTTGGTGAATTATCACCAGGTGGTTATGGTATGGGCGCCGTATTGCTTGCCGAAGTGGTTATGACTGCTATGTTCCTATTTATCATTTTAGGCGCAACAGATTCGCGCGCTCCTGCAGGTTTTGCACCGATTGCAATCGGCCTGGGTTTAACCTTGATCCATTTGATTACAATTCCTGTCAGTAATACCTCTGTTAATCCTGCACGAAGCACAGCCGCAGCCTTATTTGCAGATACGGCAGCCGTGCCGCAGTTATGGTTATTCTGGGTGGCGCCGATTATTGGTGCTGCGATTGCAGGCATCATCTATAAATGGTTTGAAGCCAATTAAATAGAAAAATAACAACCACAAAAAAAGCCCAGTATCTTGCGATACTGGGCTTTATTATTTTTGGCTCCTCAACCTGGACTCGAACCAGGGACCTGCGGATTAACAGTCCGATGCTCTACCAACTGAGCTATTGAGGAACAGTGAAGCGCGTATGATAGAGAGTTGCAGTGATTTGGTCAAGATTTATCTTGGATTATAATCACGTCTTTAGGCAACTCAATCGCTTACAGGTAAAAAACCTATCCCACAAATTTTCGAATCCGCTCGACTGCGGTTTCAAGATTTTCATCGCTGGTGGCAATCGATAGCCGAATATGGTCTCTTAAACCAAAAGCAGCACCAGGCACGAGCGCAACGCCCGTTTCTACTAATAGCTTTTCTGCAAAGTCTAAATCGCCTTCAATGCCATCCATTTTATCAATCGCACCGCGAATATTAGGGAATACATAAAAAGTGCCATCTGTGGTTATTGCTGAAAAACCGGGAATCGTATTCAGCTCGCGCACTAAGTAATCATGGCGACGTTTAAATGCCACCATCATATCGTTAATACATTCTTTGCCGCCAGTTAGCGCTGTGACTGCCGCCACTTGGGCAATTGAACAAGGATTAGAGGTGCTTTGAGATTGCACTTTTTTCATTGCAGCGATTAAATCGGCAGGGCCACCTGCGTAACCAATTCGCCAACCTGTCATCGCATAGGCTTTTGATACCCCATTTAATACAATCGTACGATCATATAAATCAGAGCATGCCATCACAATATTATAAAAGCCTTCTTCGCGACCCCAATAAATATGCTCATACATATCATCGGTTGCGATCATTACTTTTGGATATTCACGTAATACTTCACCCAACGCTTCTAATTCTGCCTTGCTATACGTCATCCCAGTTGGATTAGACGGGCTATTGATTACAAATAAGCGCGTACGATCCGTTATCGCTGCTGCAAGTTGTTTTGGTGTGATCTTAAATTGGTTTTCTTGATTGCCTTCAACAATCACTGGTTCACCTTCTGCCAGCAATACCATATCCGGATACGATACCCAGTAAGGCGCAGGTATAATCACTTCATCCCCTGTATTCAATAAAGCTTGCGTCAGGTTAAAGAAGCTCTGCTTACCGCCAACAGATACCAAAACCTGATTCAATTCATAGTTCAGCCCGTTATCATTCGAAAACTTGTCTATAATGGCTTGTTTAAGTTCAGGGATACCGTCTACCGCAGTATATCGAGTAAAGCCCTCTTTGATTGCATTGATGCCGGCTTCTCTAATGTGTTCGGGCGTATCAAAATCAGGCTCGCCAACACCAAGGTTAACAACACTCTTTCCCGCCGCTTTAAGTTCGCCAGCGCGCGCGCTGATAGCAAGGGTTGGGGAAGGTTTGATACGCTGTACGCGGTGTGAAAGCTTAATATCCAAGGTCATTCCTTTATATTTTTAAATAGTGTTAAAAATTAGGTTTTTGTCTGAGTTCAAGGCCGATTATTTTTTGAGAATCGCAGTGTATGCGTAATACATAAGGCTCGCAGAAAACAATCCAACGCCGAAATCGGACAAAAAGACAATTTTTAGGTAATTATAGCGTAAATATGAGTAAGAAATTAGAACTAGTCAGTGAGTTTTCACCCGCCGGTGATCAGCCTGCCGCCATTAAAGCCTTAATAGAAGGTTTGAATAATGGCGAGATGTGGCAGACGCTACTCGGGGTAACCGGCTCGGGTAAAACCTTTACTATTGCCAACGTCGCACAAGAATTGCAGCGACCGATGATGATTCTTGCGCCGAATAAAACACTCGCCGCACAGCTCTATGGGGAGATGAAAGAATTCTTTCCTAATAATGCAGTGGAATATTTTGTTTCTTACTATGATTATTATCAGCCTGAGGCCTATGTGCCCTCTTCTGACACCTTCATTGATAAAGATGCCTCCGTCAATGATCAAATAGAGCAAATGCGTTTATCAGCGACTAAAGCCTTACTCGAGCGCTCTGATGCCATTATCGTTTCCAGTGTGTCATGTATCTATGGTTTGGGGGATAAAGATTCTTATCTCGAAATGGTATTGCATATTAGTCAAGGCGAAATGATTGGACAACGCGATATTTTACGGCGCTTAACGGATTTACAATATAAACGTAATGATGTTGAATTGCACCGCGGCACCTATCGGGTGCGTGGTGAAGTGATTGATATTTTCCCTGCTGATTCCGAGCGTGATGCGGTGCGGGTAGAATTATTTGACAATGAAGTGGAGCAAATTAGTTACTTTGATCCACTGACAGGAGAAGTGATTCAACGCGTTTCTCGATTGACCGTTTACCCAAAAACGCATTATGTCACCCCACGCGATCAATTATTAGATGCGATTGAAGCCATTAAAATTGAGCTAAAAGAACAACTCGCATTTTTCCGTAAAGAAGATAAACTGGTCGAAGCCCAACGCCTAGAGCAACGTACCCGCTTCGATCTCGAAATGATGTTAGAGCTGGGCTATTGTAATGGCATTGAAAACTATTCTCGCCACCTATCTGGCCGCGGCCCTGGCGAAGCACCGCCAACACTATTTGATTACCTGCCTGATAATGCGCTACTTATCCTTGATGAAAGCCATGTGATGGTACCGCAGATTGGGGCCATGTATAAGGGGGATCGCTCTCGAAAAACCACTTTGGTTAATTATGGTTTTCGCTTGCCTTCAGCATTAGATAACCGCCCGCTGATGTTTGAAGAATGGGAAAAATTAGCACCACAAACGATTTTTGTTTCCGCCACCCCTGCTAATTATGAAAAAGAACATTCCGGCGCTATTATTGAGCAAGTCGTTCGGCCGACAGGCTTAGTTGACCCCGAAGTAGAAATTCGCCCGGTTACCAGCCAAGTGGATGATTTACTCTCTGAAATCTCACTGCGCACCGCAGTTGAAGAACGCGTACTCGTCACCACACTGACCAAACGTATGTCTGAAGATCTGACCGATTACTTGACCGAGCATAATGTCAAAGTCCGCTATCTGCATTCCGATATTGATACCGTTGAGCGGATGGAAATTTTGCGAGATCTCCGTCTCGGCGTGTTTGATGTGCTCGTCGGCATTAACTTATTACGAGAAGGCCTCGATATTCCCGAAGTCTCACTGGTGGCCATTCTCGATGCGGATAAAGAAGGGTTTTTACGTTCTGATCGGTCTCTGATCCAAATCATCGGGCGCGCTGCTCGAAATATCAACGGCAAAGCAATTCTCTATGCCGATAAAATAACGGGCTCTATGCGTCGCGCCATTGATGAAACCGACCGCCGTCGCGAAAAGCAAGTCGCCTATAATAAAGAACACAATATTACGCCGAAAACCATCAAAAAAGCCATTCGAGACATGATGGATGGTGTGCATGGTTATAGCGCCAATGATAAAAAAGCAATGGCAAAAGTGGCAGAAGAAAAAGCCGAATATGCCGTGCTTACCCCTCAGCAGCTTTCCAGACGCATCAAACAAATGGAACAAACCATGTATAAACATGCCCAAAACCTTGAGTTTGAAGAAGCCAGTCAAGTCCGTGATGAAATTGCCCGCGTGCGAGAACTCGCGCTCACCTAATTACAAATTAGCCTTGTGCTTATTTTGATAGCCAGTATAATTGCTCGCTCGGCAGGCGCGTAGCTCAGTTGGTTAGAGCACCACCTTGACATGGTGGGGGTCGGTGGTTCGAATCCACTCGTGCCTACCAGATTTATATCTGGAAAACTCTAAGGGTGTTTTTATCCTGCTATTCAATACTCCCCCTTTCATTCTTTCCATTGATTATTTTCAAGGATTAAACACATGAAAAAGATACTCTTTAGCCTACTCTTACTCCTCCCAGCACTATGGGCTGGCGCCACTTGGTTTACATCTAATAATACAGAAGCCGTATTAGACACCATGCTATCAAACTCAAACGAGCAAATAGCCGGTACTCTACCCTTCCTTAGCATCGAAAAACAGTCTTTCAAAAAAGGCTTCACGAGCAGCAGCGCACAATCTATTGTCACACTTGATGCTGATCTGTTTGATCGTGAAGATGGTTCTCCCATCAAAATCACCCTCAATCATAAGATTTATCATGGTCCCATGATGATGACGCCGAATGGTATCAAAACAGGTAGTAGTTATACCCTCACTACACTCGATCAAGCATCACTTCCCACAGAAGCAAAAAAATTGATAACGCTCCTATTCAAAGGCCAACCACCATTCTCTGCCGGCGTCACAACGGGCACCAGCGATGATATTGATGTTGATTTCAATATGGCACCACTTTCTTATAATGCTGCTAAATTTGTAGCATTCACCGGTGAAGCTGCCGCTTCGGACGATGTCAATATCGTCTTTGATGGCATGGATGCCAATTTTACAACCAATGGAGCAGCAAGCTATATGCGCGGTTCGATGCAGCTTGGTGAAATGACGGTAACAGGGAATGAGGATGGTAAAGAAATAGACATGCGTATGTCAGCATCTACAGCCAACATTGATATTGATGAGCTTTATAAAGGCTCGCTCCTAGATGGAAAAATTGAATTTTTCATTCCTACCTATGCCTTCTCTGATGGCGAAGGCACCGATATCACGCTATCCGATATGCGTATTGCTTCCTCTGCGGGAGATAGCAATGGCCTGATGCATGGTGAAGGTACATTTGATATCGCAACACTACACATAAACACCAGTGATAATAGCTTCAATTTTCCTGATGCCAAAATCCACTTTGGTTTTGGCATGGATGGTCTCGAACGTGCAGGCATCATGAAGTTAATTGATGTTGGTCAAGAGTTGCAAACATCTCAAGTTATGCTTTTTAGTAGTGATGACATCGATACCTCATCGGAAATTATGATTGAAAAAATGCTTGCGTATTACCGTGAAGCGGGCAACCTAATCAAGCAAGGTGTGTCGGTTAATTCCGTGTTAAATATCAGCAACGCCAATGGTAAGGCAGGTATTAAGCTTGATTTAGATTATATCGATACAAAAGAACTCTACGCACTCAAAACCGTTAAAGCACTCGCTACTGCACTACAAGGCAAGCTCGCCATCAATATTGATAAAAGCATATTGGCAGGCACGCCCCTAGAGGAATCTATTGCCATGCCAATCATGATGGGGTTTGCTGTTGAAAAAGACAATGTCTATGAATCTGTAGCAGCACTCAATAATGGTGAACTCAAGGTTAATAATAATGCCATGCCTTTCCTAGAGATGCTCGGCGATCAACCGCTTCCTTGGGACGAAATTTTCGGCATGTAACATTTTGGCCCATACTACTGAAACTAAAAAAAGCCTCTGTTATAAAACAGGGGCTTTTTTATTATCATAATGCAATCGTAGTCAAAAGGGCATCCCACCACCGCCCATCGGCATTTTCCCACCCCCTAGTGCCCGCATCATTTTTGCCATACCGCCCTTGGCATTCATTTTCTTCATCATTTTTTGCATTTGAGTAAATTGCTTGAGCATGCGGTTAATCTCTTGCACTTGTGTGCCAGACCCCGCTGCAATCCGCTTTTTGCGAGAGCCTTTAATAATCTCAGGCTTGATCCGCTCTTTCTTTGTCATCGAACCAATCATGGCTTCAATGCGATCAAATTCTTTATCGTTTACTTGGGATTTAGCTGCCTCTGAGATATTACCCATACCCGGTAATTTGTCCATCAAAGCGTTCATCCCACCCATTTTTTTCATCTGCTGCAACTGTTCTTTATAATCATTTAGATCAAAACCTTTACCCTTTTTGATCTTTTTCGCCATTTTCTCGGCGGCACCCACATCCATTTTCCGCTGAGCATCTTCCACCAGTGACAGTACATCGCCCATGCCCAAAATACGAGACACAATACGATCAGGATGAAACGGTTCTAAGGCATCTGTTTTTTCACCCACACCGAGGAATTTAATCGGCTTACCAGTGATATGTCGAATAGATAACGCCGCCCCACCCCGTGCATCACCATCTGTTTTGGTTAATATAATGCCTGTTAATGGCAGCGCCTCATCAAAGGCTTTCGCCGTGTTAGCCGCATCTTGTCCTGTCATACTATCAACTGTAAACAGCGTTTCTATCGGTGAAATTGCCGCGTGTATCTGCTTAATTTCTAACATCATCTCGTCATCGATATGGAGGCGGCCTGCCGTATCAATAATGACCACATCAATAAACTTTTTCTTGGCTTGCGCCACGGCAGCGATCGCGATATCAACTGGTTTTTGATCGGTTTGACTAGGGAAAAACTCAACATCCACTTCACGTGCTAATGTTTTCAACTGCTCAATCGCCGCAGGACGATATACATCCGCGCTCGCCACCAATACCGACTTCTTCTCACGTTCTCTTAACCAGCGCGCTAATTTTGCCACACTGGTTGTTTTACCTGCCCCTTGTAAACCGGCCATAAGAATAACCGCAGGTGGCTGCGTCGCTAAATTCAGGCTTTCATTTGATTCACCCATAACCGCAGTTAATTCATCATTAACCACTTTAACCAAGGCTTGGCCAGGCGTTA
>CAZRAY010000005.1:5198-6915 GCA_964598235.1 uncultured Piscirickettsiaceae bacterium | reverse complement strand
GCCATTATTCTTACGCGCCGTTTATTCTCAGCCACGCCACCGCAATCTGGCTGGCCTGTATTGATCCTTGCCGCAGTGGCTCTAACTTTTCATGCCGTTGATATTTTACTCGGCATCAAATACGCTTCAGGTTGGGATTTAAGCCTATTCAGCGCACTCACAATAAGCAGCTGGTTAATGGCCTGCATCGCTTTATTGATTGGCAGAAAAACAATTGCCCATCCCGGCATTCTGATTTATCCCTTAACTGCACTCAGCCTCTTACTCAAAAGCATTTTCCCAAGTGAGCATAATCTCATTATTAACGATCCCGCTTTAGAATGGCATATTCTACTCTCGCTCGGTGCCTATAGTGTATTAGCGCTTGCAGCTATTCAAGCAGGCATTCTGGCCTTACAAGAAAAACAATTGCACAGCCATTCAAAAAGCCGCTTATCTGCTCAGCTTAATCCTTTACAAACAATGGAAACGACCCTTTTCCAATTTATTGCGGTGGGCTTTGCCTTGCTCACACTAAGCCTCGTTAGCGGCGCTATTTTTGTACAAGATTTCTGGAGCCAACAACTCGGCCACAAAACAATCTTTTCTTTAATTGCATGGGCGGTGTTTGCCATTCTGCTTTGGGGGCGTTGGCAGCGAGGTTGGCGTGGTAAAACAGCGGTTCGCTGGAGTTTGATTGGTTTTTCTTTTCTATTGCTTTCCTATGTCGGTAGCAAACTTGCCCTAGAATTTTTCCTACAATAGATCCCATACTCTAAATGCTAGAAACCACCTCTATAAACCTGCTGTTCTTGTTGCTGTTTTTCTTATTGCTACTCTCTGCCTTTTTCTCCAGCGCAGAAACTGCGTTGATGTCGCTCAACCGTTATCGTCTTAAACACTTAGCACAAGAAGGCCATGCCGGTGCGCTTCGTGCTAGTCAGTTGCTCGAGCGGCCCGATCGCCTCATCGGTTTGATTCTGCTCGGCAACAATTTTGTCAATATTTTAGCCTCCGCAATTGCCACCGTTATTGGCATTAAATTGTGGGGTGAAAACGGCATTATGATTGCCACTTTTGCGTTAACCATTATCGTGCTTCTATTTGCAGAAGTCACCCCTAAAACCTTAGCTGCTTTGCATCCGGAGCGTGTCGCCTATCCTGCCAGCCTTGTCCTTAAGCCTTTACAATTTTTACTGGCGCCATTAGTTTGGTTTATTAACCTCATTACCAACCAATTACTCAAATTGCTGGGCGTCTCCAGCATGGATGCCAGTTCAAGTGCCATCAATAGTGAAGAGTTACGGATGGCACTGCTTGAAGCAGGCAGCATGATCCCTCAGAGCCATAAAGAAATGCTCGTCAGCATCCTCGATCTTGAAAAAATCACCGTCGATGATGTGATGGTGCCACGCAATGAGATGGAGGGCTTAGATATTAATGCGCCGCTTGCTGAAATCATGCAACAACTCTCCCATTGTGCCTTCACACGTCTGCCCGTCTATGAAGATAGTATTGACCAAATTATTGGCATTATTCATCTGCGAAAAGCAGTGCATTTAATGGCACAAAACAATCTCAATGAAAAAACACTGCATGACATTATTCGCCAAAATTATTTTGTGCCTGAAAGCACGCCGCTCAATACGCAGTTGATTAACTTCCAAAAACATAAACGTCGCACAGGGCTCGTTGTCGATGAATATGGCGATATTATTGGCTTGGTAACATTGGAAGA
>CAZRAY010000005.1:0-5098 GCA_964598235.1 uncultured Piscirickettsiaceae bacterium | reverse complement strand
AACACGATTAAAACAGTCCGAATGCAGCTCGTCTCAAAAACTATTTCTTCTATATAATGTCTTAGAAAATACGAAAACAAAAAGGATATACACCATGCGCACGCTTATCAAAATCATACTGGCTATCATTGTTTTACTCATTATTGCAATTATTGCCCTACCTTTTTTCATTGACCCTAATGATTATAAACCTCAAATTTCTGAACAAGTTAAAAAGGCAACAGGGCGTGATTTAGTGATTGATGGCGATATCGGCCTCTCTGTTTTCCCGTGGGTTGCGTTAGATTTAGGTAAGCTTTCATTGAGCAATGCGCCTGGGTTTACTGCCGACACATTTGCACAAGTAGACAATGCCAATGTTCGCGTAAAGCTGATGCCGCTGCTTAAAAAACAACTTGAAATGGATACCATTACCCTAGATGGTCTCGTACTCAATTTAGAAAAGAATAAAGAAGGTATCACTAACTGGGCGGATCTCGCAGGAGAGAGCAAGCCTGATGATGCAAGTGAGACTTCCGCATTGGATTTAGCGGCTATCAGTGTTGCAGGTGTTAATTTAAGCAATGCCAATATTCACTGGTTAGATCAAACAACCGGCGAAAATTATCAACTTAATAACTTTAATCTGAAGTCTGACACACTGGTCTTTAACAAACCAATGGGCATTTCAACTGATTTTGACATTGTCAGCGCCAAGCCACAAGCAACCGCGCATATCGCACTCGATTCAAAACTTATTTTGGACTTGGATAATGAACATTATCAATTAACCAACCTTAAATTTACCACCAGCGCACAAAGTAAAGAATTGGGTTTCGAACAAGCGAACATCGACTTAACTGGCGATGTTGATGCCAATCTGAAAGCACAGAAAATTACGATTTCCAGCCTCGCACTTATCGCAAAAACAGCACAAGGCAAGCAGAAAATTAATGCCGTTCTTAACGCCGATGTGGCAGCGGATCTCGGCAAGCAAATTGCTTCGCTCACGGGGCTTAACCTCACAGCAGATATTACTGATCCTGATGCACTTGGTGGCAATGCACATATCGTGTTAACAAGTGATGTGACTGCTGATTTGGCCAAGCAAGTTATTAAACTCACTAATTTGAATGTTGATTCAGATGTGACTACTTCAGCGCTGCCTGAAGGCAAAGCTAACGTTAAATTAACTGGCGATATCACCGCCAATCTTACCCAACAATTATTTCAACTCACGGGCTTGGCCATCAATGCTGATGTGAGTAGCCGCGACATTCCGAATGGGAAAGCACATATTGAATTAACCAGTGATATCACCGCAGACTTGGCTAAGCAAACGCTGAGCCTACCAAATCTAATACTCAAAGCGGAAGAACTGAATCTAACAGGTAAATTAAATGGCACAAAAATATTATCTGATGATGCAACTTTTGCTGGTGATATTCAGCTTGCACAAGTCAATCCTCGCCAATTAGCCGCTAAATTTGGTGTTTCATTGCCACCCGCAGCGGATGGTAAAACATTAACCTCTGCCCAGCTCAATACAAGTTTTAGTGCCTCACCCAATCATTTTACTGCCAATAAATTGAACCTTGTATTCGACCAAAGCAAATTAACAGGTCAGTTAGGCATCAAAAATTTCAAGCAACCCGCGATTACCTTTAAATTAGCGCTGGATAATATCGATCTTGACCGTTATCTCCCACCAACTACGGCAGCCGATGCACAAGCTGCCACGCCCGCCGCAGGCGCAACGGCAGCAGCAGATTTGCCATTGGAGACCTTACGCCAGCTCAATGCAAAAGGCAGCATCAATATTGGTAAATTAAAAGTGAGCGATATCACCAGCCAAAATATTCATATCACCTTAAGCGGCAACAAAGGATTGGTCTCGCTCAATCCAATGAAAGCACAGCTCTACAAGGGGAGTTATCAGGGTAACGTTCAGCTTGATGCGCGCGGCAAAACACTTAAAGTTTCTATTGATGAAAAGCTAACAGGCGTGCAAGTTGAACCGCTCCTCACGGCGCTCAATGGCAGCTCTAAAATATCAGGCACCGCAAATGCGCATATGCAATTAAATGGCACAGGTAATAATACTGATCTGATTAAACAAACTCTCACGGGGAAAGGTAACTTTTCATTTCTCGATGGTGCACTAAAAGGTATCAATATCGCCCACACAATCCGCAAAGCAAAAGCGGCTGTCACCGGGCAAACAGTCGCCACTGATTCTGCTGGCCTCAAAACTAATTTTTCTTCACTTTCTGGCTCGTTTACCGCTAATAAAGGCTTGATTAATAATCAAGATTTAAAAATGATTTCGCCTTTATTAAGAGTGAACGGTGCGGGGAATGCTAATCTAGGGTCAGAAGCAATAGACTATAAGCTAACTGTCGCCGTTGTGGGTTCGCTTGAAGGCCAAGATGCCAAAGATATTGCCGATTTAAAAGGTTTATCTATTCCGCTTAAAATAACGGGAACCTTCGCCAACCCAAAGCCGCGTATCGATTTAGCAAATCTGATGCAAGAACAGGCTAAAGCACAAGCGAAAGAAAAGCTAAAAGAAGCCTTAATGGATAAAGTCGATACCGAGCAACTAAAAGATAAATTAGGTATTGATTTAGGTGGTTTATTGGGTAATGGCGGCGATAAAGAACCAACAACAGAAAATGCCCCCGAGAATACTGAAGTGGCACCCAAAGTGGATCCCAAGGAGCAAGCTGTGGATGCCTTAAAAGATAAATTCAAAGGCTTATTCTAAATCAATGTTTCAACTCCGTTATTCTGCCGAATAACGGGGTATCGAAAATGAATACCATACCGTTTAGCCAACGACTACTGAATTGGTATGATCAGCATGGTCGTACTGATTTACCATGGCAACAAGAACCCACTCCTTATCAAGTTTGGGTTTCTGAAATCATGTTGCAACAAACGCAAGTCACGACGGTTATCCCCTACTATCAGCGATTTATCAAACGCTTCCCTGATAATGCAACACTGGCCCATGCCTCGCAAGATGATGTGCTCTCTTATTGGACTGGTTTAGGTTATTATGCCCGTGCCCGTAACCTACACCGCTGCGCCCAACAAGTCGCGCAGCAATATGAAGGTCAGCTTCCTGTTGATTTAGAGGCCTTGATTGCCTTGCCAGGTATTGGTCGCTCCACTGCTGGGGCCATTATGGCGCTGGCTTACCACCAAACCTTTCCAATCCTAGATGGTAATGTAAAGCGGGTATTAGCCCGTTTTTATGCCATTGATAGCTGGCCTGGTAATAAAGCGACCGAACAAACACTCTGGCAATATGCTGAAGCCCTCTTACCGACAAAACGTATTGCCAATTATATCCAAGCACAAATGGATTTAGGCGCCACACTCTGCACACGAAGCAAGCCGCGTTGTGATCTCTGCCCATTACAAATAGATTGCCAAGCTTACGCGCAAGGCTGCCCCACCGCTTATCCTACTGCCAAACCTAAAAAAACACTTCCTATTCGGCAAACACATTGGTTAATTTTACGCGCTGATAATAATCATATATTACTGAGCCAACGACCAGAGAAAGGTATTTGGGGCGGGCTTTGGTGTTTTCCCTCTTTTGATGATGCCACTGCGCTCGAACAACATACAAAGCAAATGGCCATCTCTAAAATAAGGGATAAGCAAACTGATTCTTTTCGTCATGTTTTCACACATTTCAAACTTGATATCCATCCACATTATTATCAAGCCAAACCGACAAGGTTAGAAAGCCCTTCTGATAATGTGATTTGGTATAAAATAGAAGATACATTATCGCTAGGGCTACCTGCTCCTGTAAAAAAAATGCTCTTAACACTTACTTAAATTAAAGGTTCAACACAATGGCACGCACAGTCCACTGCATCAAATTAAATAAAGAAGAAGAAGGGTTAGATTTCCCACCTTATCCAGGCGCGCTCGGTGAAAAAATTTATCTTCAAGTTTCTAAGCCTGCTTGGCAAATGTGGTTAGGGCAGCAAACCATGCTCATCAATGAAAATAGATTATCAATGGCAGATCCTACCTCTCAAAAATTCTTAAAAGCTGAATTAGACAAATTTTTCTTCGGCGAAGGCTCCACACCACCTGCTGATTTTGTCCCTGAATAAAACATCACAAGCATGCATTCCCGCATAAGTTACTTAAAACTAACGATAAAAGAAATATTAGAAACAATTGTTATTTAGAAATAACAATATGCTTATATCTTTTTTTATTACATTAAATCAGTTAGTTAAAGTATTCCCACTGTAACTGCAATACTATTCTAGCTCAAAATATTCATGTAAATAGCGCGCCAATACTAGAAATCTTACGATTAGGGAGCGTACAATCATGCTGACCACCTATTTAGGTGGTTCTTTCTAGATTTATGGATGAGGTTGGATATGGCAGACGCAGTTACGGGAACAGTAAAGTGGTTTAATAATGAAAAAGGCTTCGGTTTCATCGAGCAAGCCGATGGCCCAGATGTATTTGTACATCATAGTGCTATTCAAATTGACGGTTTTAAAACGTTGGCTGAAGGCCAAACAGTTACAATGGAAGTCACAGATGGCGCGAAAGGGCCACAAGCGGATAACGTTGTACCTGGTTAAATAAAACCATACAAAATACGAAAAGAGCCGATCAGATTTAATCTCATCGGCTCTTTTTTTAACACCTGCATCGCCCTGCATTAAGAAGGACTTATCTTGAAAGTATTTTCATTTCGAAATTTCCGTGTTGTTACTTTATTAGCCTTACTCGCCGCTGCCGCGATATATACCCAAGATCAAAGGCTCAATACCACTTCTTGGTATCAACCGTTAGAAGTCACTATCTTCCCGCTTAATGGCGATGGCGATCCCAAAACCACCCGCTATATTCAGCAACTCAAACAAACACACTTCAAACCTATTGATGATTTTATTGCCCGTAGCGCCAAACGTTATCAGTTGGCGACCAAAAAACCTGTTTTCACCACCCTCGGCCCCACAGTAACCACCCTACCACCAGAATTGCCCAACAACCGTAATATTCTATCCACCATGTTATGGAGCTTAAAACTACGTTGGTGGACTTATAAAAACACCCCCGACGATAAAAG